>NZ_JAMYOQ010000015.1:0-159315 GCF_040319905.1 Mesorhizobium sp. M0833
CGATCTCGTATGCCGGCTATGAAGGCGAAGTAATGCGTGGCGCCTTCGCCGGGGTACCGCATGGCCAACTCGAAGCGGCCCGCGCTTTCGGCATGAGCCGTTGGAAAATCTTCAAGCGCATATGGCTCCCGCAGGCGATCAGCCGGGCACTCCCGACGCTGGCGGGTGAAACTGTTCTCCAGCTGAAAGCAACACCGCTGGTGGCAACGATAACCATGGTCGACATCTACGCCGTAGCCTCGCGGGTGCGCCAGGATCTATTCATCACCTACGAACCCTTGCTGCTTCTGGCGTTGGTCTATATGTCCATCACCGGTATCCTGGTGTTCGGTTTCCGCAGGCTCGAGGCGCGGATCCCGAGCAAGCTAGGCTAAGGCTGTTAAAGTCGCGAATTCAGGGCAGCTGCCATGCAACTCAGTCTCGACCAGGCGACAGGGCTGTGCCGGATGGCCGCACTTGGCGCCGGCGCCAACGAAGAGGCGGCGCAGTCGCTGGCTGCCTCGATCGTCGCGGCCGAGGCTGAAGGACTGTCGACCGTCGGGCTGTCGCACTTCATCGATTATCTCGAAGCACTGGAAGCTGGCCGTATCGACGGCAACGCCGATCCGGTGATCACCAGGCCGGCACTCGCGGTCTATCTTTCCGATGCGCGCGGCGGCTTAGCGCATACCGGTTTCGACCGCACGATCGATGACCTCGCCAAGGCGGCGCGGCTGTTCGGCGTCGCCATCTTTTCGCAGAAGAATGCTTACACCTGCGGCGCGCTCGGCTATTTCACCGGACGGCTGGCCGCGCAGGGATTGGTGTCGTTCGCCGCCACCAACGGCCCGGCCGTGCTTGCCGGCTCAGGCTCGGTCAAGCCGGTCTACTGCACCAACCCGATGTCCTTTGCCGCACCCACCATGGACGGGGCGCCGCTGGTCATCGACCAGTCGTCGAGCGCCACCGCCTTCGTCAACATCCGCAAGGCGGCCGAGGACGGCAAGAAGATCCCCGAAGGCTGGGCACTGGACACCAGCGGCAATCCAACCACGGACCCGGCAGCCGCCATGAAAGGCGCCATGCTTGCCTTCGGCGGCCAGCGCGGCGCCAACATCGCGCTGATGGTCGAGGTGCTGGCTGCGGGCCTGTCGGGCGCCAACTGGTCGCTCGATGCGCCATGGTTCAGCGGCGGGCCGGACAGTCCGGGGACCGGCCTGTTCGTGCTCGCCGTCGAGCCCAAGCTGCTCGATCCGAACTTCGAGAAACGGATGAAGGACCAACTCGACAGGTTGCGGCGGCGCTATGGCGTGCATGTGCCGGGGCGTGCCCGGGCAGAAGCGGCAGAGAAGGCGGCGGCGCGCGGCATAAGCGCGCCGAAAGCCGTGGTGCAACGCATTTCCGAATTCGCCGCGCGCTATTCGTCGTGAAGAAATTCGTTTGTCGGATGAGCGGCTGAGGAGGCCGGCCGATCCGGCAGCGCGAGCCTACTTCCCGCAATGATGATCGTTGATGACGTTCACCGCGTTCGCGTCCGGCCCTACCCTGTTGTAGGAGCAGGGTTCGGCGGCCGTCGTGAACAGGTGGTTGTCATAGTAGCGCGGGCCACCGAACAGAATGTCGATGATGTCGCCGTTGGTGGGAACGTAGCGTTCGGGTTGCGCTTGGTGGTGATGCCGGTTTGCCGCGAATGCCGAGGCACCGACGCTGCAGCCTGTTGCGAAAGCCAGAGCGAAGATCGCAACGCGTTTTGTCGTCATCGGCAATATCCTCCATTCGGAATCAAACCATACATCTAAAATCGCCGACCGAACAAAGGTTCCTGTTCCTAATGGAGTTGCCGTAAAGCCGGGCCTCGGCGGCGTTTCTGCCATTTCGAACGGATCCGGAAAATCATGCTTCAACAGTGCCGGGCGACCTATGTTCGCCCTTTGCCTTTGGCGCGAAACCGACTATGAAACGGCTTCAATCAAGCCATCTGGATAGCCCGCCGGAGCCAGCCATGACCGAAATCCTTCAGACCCCAAAGCTCGTCGTCGTTTTCGGCGGCTCCGGCTTTGTCGGTCGTCATGTCGTGCGGGCGCTGGCCAAGCGCGGCTACCGCATCCGGGTGGCCTGCCGCCGGCCCGATCTCGCCGGTCATTTGCAACCGCTTGGCAATGTCGGGCAGATCCAGCCGGTGCAGGCCAATGTCCGGGTGCGCTGGTCGGTCGACCGCGCCGTGCAAGGCGCCGACCATGTCGTCAATCTGGTGGCGATCGCGCATGAGGCCGGCCGGCAGAAATTTACTGCCGTCCACGAGTTCGGCGCGCGCGCTATTGCCGAAGCGGCGCGCGCCGTCGGCGCCGGCCTCACCCACATCTCGGCTCTGGGAGCGGACCTCCACGCGCAATCGGACTACGCGCGTACCAAGGCGCTCGGCGAAAAGGCCGTTCTTGAGACGGTCCAAGACGCCGTGATCTTGCGGCCATCGATCAATTTCGGGCCGGAGGACGGTTTCTTCAACCGCTTTGCCAACATGGCCCGCTTTTCCCCAGTGCTGCCGCTGATCGGCGGCGCGCAGACGAAATTCCAGCCGGTCTATGTCGGCGACGTCGCCGAGGCGGTGGCGCACTCGGTCGACGGCAAGGTCCAGGGCGGCCGGATCTATGAACTCGGCGGGCCGCAGGTGCTTACCTTCAAGGAATGCATGCAAGAGCTGCTCGTCATCATCGAACGCAAGCGGTTTTTGCTGCCCGTGCCATGGTGGCTGGCGAACCTCCAGGCATCAATTCTCGGGCTGCTGCCCAATCCGTTGTTGACCAAGGACCAGGTACTGCTGCTGCGCCAGCACAATGTCGTGTCGGATGACGCTGTCAAGGACAACAGGACGCTCGCCGGCCTCGGTATCCAGCCGCGGTCGATCGGAACCATCCTGCCCAGCTATCTCTGGCGCTACCGCGCCGCCGGCCAGTTCCAACGCAAGTCCGCCGTATAACACGAACGGACGTCGGGTTGCCTACGCCGCGCGCCTGGTAACCAGCATAGGCAGCCCGCCTTGCGGCTGCGTCGTCAGCTTCTGCACCGGCCAGGGGCGGGTTTGCGCGGTGGTATCGAAACGATAGCGCGACAGCATGATCGCCAACGCGATGATTGCCTCCTGCATGGCAAAGCTGGCGCCGATGCAGACGCGAGGCCCGGCGCCGAACGGCAAATACTGGAAACGGTCGATCTTTCCGCGGTTTCCCGGATGGAAGCGTTCCGGCATGAAGGCGTCGGGCCTGTCCCACAGCTTGCGATGGCGGTGGACGACCCACGGCATCACCAGCACCGCGGCACGTCGCGGTATGTAGAGGCCGTTCCAGGTTTCGGGCTCGATCGGTTCGCGGTTGATCGATGGCGCCGGCGGATAGAGCCTGAGCGCCTCTTCGAAGGCGGCACGGGTGAGCGGCATGGCGTCGAGCCATTTCGTCGGGTCGGGCTCACGCGCCAGCACGGCATCGATCTCGTGCTCGATCTTTTCGCGCTCCCACGGCGCTTCGGCAAGGCAGTAGAGCGTCCAGCCGAGCGCCCTGGCCGTAGTCTCGTGGCCGGCGCCGATGAAGGTGATGATGTTGTCCTCGACCTCGGCCCGGGTCAGCCCGCCCGGTCCCTCCGCTTTCAACAGCAGCGTGAGAAAATCCTGCGGCACCGTGTCCGGAGCACGCTTCAACCGCGCCTCGCGCATTTGCACCGTGTCGGTGACGATCTTGCGGAAGTAGGCCATGGTCTTGCGGCCGCGGATGCGGGTCAGGCGGGGCAGCCAATCGGGTGCCCGCAAAAGGTCGAGTGGATCGACCCGACCCATGGTCTCGAACAGGCGGTCGATCTCCTTGGCAAAGCTGCCCGGCTCGCCTGAAATCTCACCGGAAAACAGCGTCTCGGCCAGGATGTCAAAGGTAAGCAGCGTCATGTCGTGAGCGATGTCGAACGTACCGCCGCCCTCGTAGCGCATGACGAACTCCCGCGTGCGCCTCAGCATCGGCTCGGCAAAACCGAAGATATGGCGCGGCGTGAACACTGGCGCCATCGCCTTGCGTGAACGCCTCCACACCTCGCCCTCGGCGGTCAGCAAGCCGTCGCGCAGGATCGGCCGCAGGATCAGCTGGCGAACCGTCGCCATCTTGTAGTTCTTGGCGTTATCGACGAGCACATGGCGGATGAGGCCGGGATCGTTGGCGATGACCAGCGGCCCACCGATACCGGTCACCGAAATCCAGGGCTCGTTATAGGTCGGCTCGCCCCACAGCTCGAGCGGATTGCGGTAGACGATGCGGATCATCTCCAGCGTCGAGGGCGGCGCTGTGCGCGGCTTCGGCGCCGGCGGGACGAAGGGGACGGGCTGACTGTCCATGGCTTGCTCCGCTGACACCTCAATGTAGTGGCGGGCAAGGCAGGCGTCCATGTGACTGGACGACAAGGCGAAGCATCCGCTCTCTGGAATGTGACCGGGGCACCGGAAAGTGCCTGCTTGCTGTGTCCGGCCGCGTGTCTTAGGTGGCAGCACCACAGATGTCAGAAACCGGCAGGAGCCCCGCTTTGAAGCACCAGTTGAACGTCATCATCGGCAGCACGCGGCCGGGCCGCGCCGGGCCGGTTTTCGCAAAGTGGCTGGAGAGCTTTGCGCGCGAACACGGGAAATTCGAGCCGGTGCTCACCGATATCGCCGCCTTCAACCTGCCGGTGCTGGACGAGCCGCATCATCCGAGACTCGGCAAATACGAAAACAGCCACACGAAAGCCTGGTCGAAAGCAATCGACGCCGCCGACGCATTCGTCTTCGTGGCGCCGGAGTACAATTATTTCACCGCTCCCGCGATCGTCAACGCGGTCGACTACCTGCTCAGGGAATGGCGATACAAGCCGGCCGCCATCCTCAGCTATGGCGGTGTCTCCGGCGGCTTGCGAGCGGCGCAGGCAGTCAAACCGTTGCTGACCGCGGTCGGCGTCATGCCGATCCCGGAAGGCGTGGCGCTGCCGATGTACCAGAAGCTGCTCGACGAGACCGGCGCCTTCCTACCCAGCGAGCAGGTGCTCGGCGGGGCCAGGACCATGCTGGACGAGCTGTTCCGCTGGAGCGAAGCGCTGAAGCCGATGCGGGTCGGCTGACAACGCGAACGGCCGAGCTTGCCGATGCCATAACTTGCTCATGCCATAAAGAGATGAATGCTCCGGCGAATGACCGGGCCGGGGCGGTTCGATTTGCGTCTTCTGTTTGCCTTGCTGCTGATCCTCTCGACGGCCTCCGCTGCCGTGGCGGAGCGGCGCGTTGCGCTAGTCATCGCCGAGAACGACTACCGGCTGATCCGGCCGCTCGCCAATCCCGTCAACGACGGCGAGGTGATGGAAACGGTGCTGGGGAAGCTCGGCTTCGAGGTCTTCCTCGAAACCAACCGCGACCTGCGGCGCATGCGCCGGGCGCTCGACGATTTCCGCGAGGATGCCAAAGGCGCCGACGTGGTACTGGTGTTCTTTTCCGGCCATGGCGTCGAGATCGCCGGCGAGAATCGGCTCCTGCCGGTCGATGCAGACGCGTCGTCGCTCGACGCACTGGAAAAGACCAGCCTGCCGCTGGAGGAGATCCGCACGACCGTCGCCGCCACCAGCAAGGTCGGACTGATCGTGCTCGATGCCTGCCGCAGCGATCCGTTTGCGGCTACGGGCGGCGAAGGCCGCGGCGCAACGGCGCTTGCAAAAGAGGTCGGCGTCAAGGTCCGGCCGGGTCTTGGCCGCGTCGGGCGGGCAGAAAACATTCTGTTTGCCTTCTCGGCGGCACCCGGCGAGACGGCCGCGGATGGGACCGGCCAGAATTCGCCGTTCACCGCGGCATTGACGAAATATCTCGGCACCGATGGACTCGAGATCCGCTCCGTGCTGACGCTCGTGCAGCAGGAGGTCTACGACCTCTCGCGCGGCAAGCAATTGCCCTATGTCGAGAGCGGCCTGCCGCATCTGTTCTTTGCCACGACAGCCAAGGAGAAACTGCCCGAGCGCGAACGCCTGTTGCTCGCCATGGCCGAGGTGACGCCTCAGATGCGCGGCGAGGTGGAGAAGATCGCCAGCGACGCCGACATGCCGCTGGCACCGCTCTATGGCGCGTTGATCAGTTCCGATACCGGCCACCTCTCCGCTGACAGTCTGAACGCCAGGCTGCGTGAGGCAGCCGACGCCTTCGTCAAGGTGCGGAGCGAAATGCAGACGCTTGGATCAGACGATCTGCGGGTGGCAGCGTTGCGCCGGCAGGCCGAAGAGCAGCTTTCGCTGGGAGCGTTCGATGCGGCGCGCAAAAAGCTCGCCGAGGCAGCCGAGATCGATAATGTCTCGCGCAACGCTCTGAAGGCCAATTTCGTCAGCCGCACGCTCTCCGAGGCCGCAACGCGCTATCTGTCCGGCGGGGCGGCGCGCGCCGACCTCGACTACGCCACAGCCATCAGGGACTATGAGTCGGTGCTCGCGCTTTATGGCGAAGCCGGACAGGTGGTGCTGTCGCTCGACGATGCCGACCGCTTGATCCGCACGCTGGACGAGCTGGGCAAGCTCTATACCACGGTCGGCAATATCGATGCGGCCGGCCGCGCCTTCGAGGCGCTGCAAGCCGATCTCGAACGGCGGTTGCATCATGAAACCGATCCCAACGTGAAGCGCGACTTCGCCGTCAGCCACGTCAAGCTCGGCAATGTGCGGATGGCGCAAGGCAATCTGCCGACAGCGCTGCAGAATTATGAGACCGCCAAGACCATTCTGCAGGGCCTGACCGAGGCAGAACCGGACAATCTGGAGTGGTTCGGCGACCTCGCCATGGCCGACGACAAGATCGGCAACGTACTGGCGACGCAAGGCGATCTGGCCGGCGCCGCAGAGGTCTACCAGGAAAGTCTGTCGATCAAGAAACAGCTCGCCGCCGGAGAGCCCGACCGTGCCGAACTGCAGCGCGACCTGACCATCACCTATGATGAGATCGGTCACCTTGCCCATGTCGCAGGCCAACTGGACAACGCACAGGCGGCCTATGAAGAGAGCCTGAAGGTGCGGCTGGCGCTGGCGGCGGCCAAACCGGGAGACGCCGACCGGCAGCGTGACGTCTCGGTCAGCCACGATACGATAGGCGACCTGCTGCGCGAACGCGGCGACGCCGCCGGGGCGCTGGCGGCTTACAGGGAAGGCCTCGCGATCGTCAAGCACCTGGCGAAACGCGATCCGGACGACACCGAGCTGAAACGCGACCTGTCAGTCGGCAACGCCAAGACCGGCAATGCGCTGAGCGACCAGCAGAATTGGCCTGCGGCACTTTCGGCTTATCGTGAGGCACTTTCGCAGGCAAGCGCGCTCGCCGCCGGCGACCCGAACAACACCGAATGGCAGCGCGACCTGTCCGTCTGCCTCGAGAAGGTCGCCGGCGTCCTGGCGATACAGGGCGACCACAAAGGCGCGCTGAAAGCCTATCTGGACAGTTATGCGATTGCGCAGCGGCTGGCCAGGCTCGATCCGGCCAATTCCGACTGGCAGCGTGACTTGTCGATAACGCTGTCCGAAGTCGCCACCCTGCGCCTAAAGCAGCGCGACGTCAGCGGAGCCCGGCAAGCCTTTCAGGACAGCCTGACCATCCGCGAGAAACTTGCCCGGTCCGATCCGGACAACGCCACCTGGCAGCGCGACCTGGTGGTCGCCTATATCGACTACGCGCAAGTCGCTAAGGATCCGAAAGCCGTGCTTTCCAAGGCGCTCGACATGACGCTCGAGCTCGACCGAAGCGGGCGGTTGGCGCCGCGATACAAATTCATGATCAAGTTCCTGCGTGAGCGGCTGGCCAGGATCGAAGCCAAGCGCCAGTAGCCGGCCGACGCGACCGTCATTCCGTCCGGAAATGCCTGCAAACCTTGGAAAAACCGCCTTTTGCGCCTATATCTACGACATTAGAAATGCGCGATTCGAAGCCGATTTTTCGCGCTCTGCACACGGCATCAATCAGACAGGTTTTCATGAGCGAACAGACCGACATCGCCAACGGCGTTGAAGCCGAATACGGCGCCGATTCCATCAAGGTTTTGAAGGGCTTGGATGCCGTTCGCAAGCGGCCGGGCATGTATATCGGCGATACCGACGACGGCTCGGGCCTGCACCACATGGTTTATGAAGTCGTCGACAACGCCATCGACGAAGCCCTGGCCGGCCATGCCGACCTGGTGACGGTGACGCTCAATCCGGACGGATCGGTGACGGTCATCGACAATGGCCGCGGCATTCCGACCGATATCCACACCGGCGAAGGCATTTCGGCGGCCGAAGTGATCATGACGCAGCTGCATGCCGGCGGCAAGTTCGACCAGAACTCCTACAAGGTGTCGGGCGGCCTGCACGGCGTCGGCGTGTCGGTCGTCAACGCACTGTCGGCCTGGCTGAAACTGAAGATCCGCCGCAACGGCCAGATCTACGAGATGAGCTTCACGCATGGCAATGCCGACGCGCCGCTGCGCGTCACCGGCAGTTATGAACAAGACAAGCTCCCCGGCACCTATGAAGGCCGCAGCGGCAGCGAAATTACGTTTTTGCCGTCGTCCGAAACCTTCACCATGGTCGAATTCGACTACGGCACGCTGGAGCATCGGCTGCGCGAACTCGCCTTCCTGAACTCCGGCGTGCGCATCGTTTTGACCGATGCCCGCCATGCCGACATCGTGCGCCATGAACTGCACTACGATGGCGGCCTCGAAGAGTTCGTCCGATATCTCGACCGGACGAAGAAGCCGTTGCTCGATAAGCCGATATCGATCCGCGCCGAGCGCGACGGCATCACGGTCGAGGTCGCCATGTGGTGGAACGACAGCTACCACGAGAACGTGCTGGCCTTCACCAATAACATCCCGCAACGCGACGGCGGCACGCATCTGGCAGGCTTTCGCGGTGCGCTGACACGCCAGATAACCGGCTATGGCGACTCTTCGGGCCTGACCAAGAAGGAAAAGGTGGCGCTGATCGGCGACGATTGCCGTGAAGGGCTGACGGCGGTGCTGTCAGTCAAGGTTCCCGACCCGAAATTCTCCTCGCAGACCAAGGACAAGCTGGTGTCGTCCGAGGTCCGTCCGGTGGTCGAAGGGCTGGTCAACGAAGCGCTCGGCACTTGGCTGGAGGAGCACCCGACCGAGGGCAAGGCGGTCATCGAGAAGGTCATCCAGGCCGCGGCCGCGCGTGAAGCCGCGCGCAAGGCACGCGACATCACCCGCAAGAGTTCGCTCGGCGTCACCTCGTTGCCCGGCAAGCTGGCCGATTGCCAGGAGCGCGATCCGGCAAAATCCGAGATCTTCATCGTCGAGGGCGACAGCGCCGGCGGCTCGGCCAAGGGCGGCCGTTCGCGCCAGAACCAGGCCATTCTTCCGCTGCGCGGCAAGATCCTCAATGTCGAGCGCGCCCGCTTCGACCGCATGCTCGGCTCCGACATGATCGGCACGCTAATCACTGCGCTCGGCACCTCGATCGGCAAGGATGAGTTCAATGCCGACAAGCTGCGCTACCACAAGATCATCCTGATGACCGACGCCGATGTCGACGGCGCCCACATCCGCACCTTGCTGCTGACCTTCTTCTTTCGCCAGATGCCGGAACTGATCGAACGCGGTCATCTCTACATCGCGCAGCCGCCGCTCTATAAGGTGACGCGCGGGAAGAGCTCGCAATACATCAAGGACGAAGCCGCCTTCGAGGAATTCCTGATCGGCTCCGGGCTGGAAGAAGCGTCGCTTGCGCTCAGCACGGGCGAGGTGCGGGCCGGGCAGGACCTGCGCAGTGCCATCGACGACGCCTTGGCTGTCCGCCAGCTCATCAACGGATTGCACACCCGCTATAACAGAGGCGTGGTCGAGCAGGCAGCGATTGCCGGCGCGCTCAACCCGGAGATCTTCACCGACCTCGGCCGCGCCAATGAGACGGCCGAGCGTGTTGCCCGCCGTCTCGACATTATCGCCGAGGACACCGAGCGCGGCTGGATCGGCCGCATGTCGACCTCGAACGAGGGCATTGGCGGCTATGTCTTCGAGCGAACGGTGCGCAGCGTCAAGGAGTTCGCACATCTCGACCTGGCGCTGATCAATTCCGCCGACGCACGCCAGCTCGACCGCTATGCGCCGCGTCTGGCGGAAATCTATGGCGAGCCGCCGGTGCTGCGCCGCAAGGATGTCTCGGAAACCATTTCGGGGCCGCTGGCACTGCTCAATGCCGTGTTTGCCACCGGCCGCAAGGGCTTGACCATGCAGCGCTACAAGGGCCTTGGCGAAATGAACGCCGAGCAGCTCTGGGAAACGACGCTTGACCCGAATGTGCGCTCGCTCTTGCAGGTCAAGGTCAATGATGCAACGGATGCGGACAGCTTGTTTTCGCGGCTGATGGGCGACGAGGTCGAGCCCAGGCGCGAATTCATCCAGGAAAACGCGCTGTCGGTCGCCAATCTGGACATCTGAGCCACGATCTCAGATACCCAGCCAGAAGGCAATGAAGTGCATTGGTGCGCCTTGGCGCACCGATGCCGACTGTTGCAAGCAACAGAGATCACCAGGACCGCCGGAACGGAAAGGCTTTCAAGGCATTGTAGTTGATCACAATCGCCGCAGGAGGCATCCATGGGACGTGGCATTTTGCTCTGGCTTCTCGGTGTCCCGATTCCGATCATTATTCTGATCATGCTGTTTGCAAGATAGGGGGCTTCGATGCCGTCCACCCTAACAACTGCCGACGTTTCCGCACCGACGGAATCCGCTACCCCCGCTGTCAGCTGGGGGCCAATCGTCGCCGGCGCCTTTGCTGCGTCGACGCTTACCTTCATCTTGATGCTGCTCGGCTCCGGGCTTGGGCTGAGCATGGTGTCGCCATGGTCCGGCTCGGGTGCGTCAGTCACCACTTTCGCAGTTTCCACCGCCGTCTGGCTGATCGTCGTGCAGTGGCTGTCGTCGGCGCTGGGCGGCTACCTCGCCGGACGCCTGCGCACCAAATGGGTCGGCATCCACACCGATGAAGTCTTCTTCCGCGATACCGCTCACGGTTTCCTGGCCTGGGCGCTGGCGACGCTGCTCGTCGCCGGCGTGCTCGGCACGGCGCTTTCGGCCGCGATAGGTAGCGGTGTACAGGCTGCTTCGACTGTGGCATCGGGCGCGGCAATGGGCGCTTCGGCAGGTGCTGCTGCAAACGCTGGTGGCGCCTCGACTAACGACGCGACATCGTATTTCGTCGATACGCTGTTCCGCCCGGCCGATCCGGCAAGGCTCGCTGCCGCCAATCCGGAGAGCGACGCCGCGGCAACGGCGCAGGCATCGCGCATTCTGATCGCGAGTGCCGCAGCAGGCGAAATATCGGCCGACGACAAGACCTATCTGTCGCGGCTGGTGGCCGCCCGCACAGGCCTGTCCGAAGCGGATGCCACCGCTCGCGTCGATGCAGTAATCGCCAGAGCGCAGGAGGCCAAGGTCAAGGCCCAGCAGGCGGCCGACACCGCCAGAAAGGCAGGCGCCACCTTCTCGCTGATTGGCGCGCTGTCGCTGGTCATCGGCGCCTTCATTGCCAGTGCGGCTGCAGCACTTGGCGGCAGGCAGCGCGACGACGAGGAAGCAATTTTCCTGACCAATCGTTGATCCGTGGCTAAGCCAACTCCATCCGCTTCGGGAAGATTCCCCCGAAGCGGACCCTTGCCTTGAACTCCGGCACAGCATTGTCGGGCGCTGCTCGCCGCCGATAGCTCAGTCCCCCAGCTTGCGGCCGAGATCGACTGCATCGCGCAGCACTGCAAGGTGCGAGCGCGGCTGTGCGCCGGCCGGCGCGTTGACCTCGACGCCGCTCGCCGTCAGCGACCAGTAGAGCCTGTGCGTGAAGATACGGCCCCGCGAGCCGCGCAACTCGACCTGAACGTTTTCCATGCCGGGACCGAAGTTCTCCGTCATCCGCCCTGAAATCGGGGCGCCGGTCAGCCAGCCATCGCCCCGGTCGAAGATATTGGTCCAGCGCGTCGCGGCAAACACGGCGCCATGATGCACCGCCCGCAGCGGCTTGCCGGAATGGCTGCGCCCTTCCTGGTAGAGCATGGTCCCGCCCGCCGCCCTGTCGGCGATCGGCGGGCATGCCGAAAACAGGCGCTCGGCGATGCCGCGCCTGAATTCGGCGAGGTTGTGGGTCACCAGAAACTCGCTGTGAGTCAGCGGACTGCCGAGCGTGACGAAATCGCTGATCTTCCACGGCAGCGGATGATCGGCGTCGCCGACGCGAAGCTGCCGATAGAGCTCCCATTGGCTGCGCCGGAATGCGGGGAGGTCATCGAGGCTGTCGGGCCAGGCGGAGGCATCGGCGGCCAGCGTCGCTTTGTCGACGGCGTGGATCGCCTTCAGCCGCGCTTTGTCGCGAATGGCTTCCAGCTTTCTAGGCCTGAAATCAGCCCACAAGATCTGCAACAGATCATAGGCGATGATCGACCCGAGGCTGTGCGAGACCAGCACGATGCGATCATAGGCATCGTCCATCATGAGACGCTTCAGCAGCTTGAGGCCACGCTCGCGGACCAGCGCCCGTTTCTCGACCGTTGCCGCTTCGGCCCGCACATAGGCGGCGACGTCGCCGAAATAAGGCAAGCCAAACTGGTCCACCGACCAGATGACGAACGACGCCAGAACCGTGACAAGCACACCGGTCGTCCAGGAGATGTAGCCTTGCCAGGTCGACGTTGCGAGCGCCAGCGCCGCGCCGAGGACGACGATGGTGGCCAAAAGCGTGACGACGTAGAGTTTGCGCACATCGCGCGGAATATCGACGGGCTTGCGCCAGAGCAGGGTCGTCACCCAGGCAGCAAGGCGGCTTCGGGTCGTGCCCTGGGTGATGTCGGCCCAGTAAAGCTCGTAGAAATCGGTGCGGCGGCCATCGACATCATAGGGCGTGGTGATCCGGCGGAGTTCGTGCGAATTGGTCCGGCTGTCGGGCGTGATCCAGCTCTGGTTGATCTTCGCACCCATCGGGTCGGCCGGATCGGCGACATGGGCATAGAACGGTGCACGGGCCGGATCGTGGCTCCATACGGCCTGGACAAACTCCCTCAACGTGTCCATGGGCCGCTGCTCGCCCATGCCGTGCACGACCACTACCGCCTGGCTGCGCTTGCGTGGCGCCTTCTCTGCTGCGGTCAGATCGGCGGCCGGCGATGCAGCAGAACCAGGGTCGGGCACCAGCACCTCCACGATGACGCCGGTTGCAAGACGACGGGTCGGCATCGTAGCTTCAGAACCGGTAACAGCCAAGAAAAAGCCCGGCGCGGAGCCGAGCTGTATTCGACGATCGGCAGTGAATTGGCAACGAGGCCTTTTCAGTGATCCATGGCCTTGACGATCTCCTCGGTCATCTTCTTGGCGTCGCCGAGCAGCATCATGGTGCCGTCCTTGTAGAACAGCGTGTTGTCGATGCCGGCATAGCCGGAGCCAAGCGAGCGCTTGACGAACAGGCAAGTGCGCGCCTTGTCGACGTCGAGGATCGGCATGCCGTAGATCGGTGAGGACTTGTCGTCACGAGCCGAGGGATTGGTGACGTCGTTGGCGCCGATGACATAGGCGACGTCGGCCTGCGCGAACTCAGAGTTGATGTCCTCCAACTCGAACACTTCGTCATAAGGCACGTTGGCTTCGGCCAAGAGCACGTTCATGTGGCCGGGCATGCGGCCGGCGACGGGGTGGATGGCGTATTTGACGTCGACGCCGTTGGCCTTGAGCTTGTCGGCCATCTCGCGCAGCGCGTGCTGCGCCTGGGCGACGGCCATGCCGTAGCCCGGCACGATGATGACCTTTTGCGCATTCATCATCAGATAGGCGGCATCCTCGGCCGAGCCCTGCTTGACCGTGCGCTCGATGCCGTCGTTGGCAATGGCTGATGTCTCGCCGCCGAAGCCACCGAGGATGACCGAGATGAAGCTCCGGTTCATGCCTTTGCACATGATGTAGGACAGGATGGCGCCCGATGAACCGACCAGAGCGCCGGTGATGATCAGCGCCAGATTGCCGAGCGTGAAACCGAGTGCGGCGGCGGCCCAGCCGGAATAGGAATTCAGCATCGACACCACCACCGGCATATCGGCGCCGCCGATCGGGATGATGAGAAGGACGCCCAGCACCAGCGAGCCGGCAACGATCAGCCAGAACACCAGCTTGGATTCGGTGGTGACGAGCAGCACGATCAGCACGATCAGCGCAATGCCCAGGGCCGCGTTGATGAAGTGGCGGCCACCGATCATGATCGGCTTGCCCGACATGCGGCCGTCGAGCTTCAAGAAAGCGATGACCGAGCCGGTGAAAGTGATGGCGCCGATGGCAACGCCGAGGCTCATCTCGATCAGCGCCTGGGCATGAATATCGGCGACGGTGCCGATGCCGAAGCTTTCCGGTGCATAGATGGCGGCGGCCGCCACCATGACCGCAGCAAGACCGACCAGCGAGTGAAAGGCGGCGACCAGCTGCGGCATCGAGGTCATGGCGATGCGCCGTGCCGTGACCGCACCGACCGAGCCGCCGATCAGCAGCCCGAGCACGATCAGCGCGAAGCGGCCGGCGGAAGGGGTGGCCAGAGCCAGCGTCGTGGCGATGGCAATGCCCATGCCGACCATGCCGTACATGTTGCCCTGGCGGCTGGTGGTCGGATGCGACAGGCCGCGCAATGCCAGGATGAACAGGATGCCGGAGACCAGATAGAGGAAGGAAGCGAAGTTGGCGTTCATAGCGGCCTACTTTTCCTTCTTCTTGTACATAGCCAGCATGCGCTGGGTGACGAGGAAGCCGCCGAAGATGTTGACCGATACCAGCATCAGAGCAACGAAGCCGAAGCCGGTGGCGATGCCCGAGGCCGAGATGCCTACGGCCAGCAACGCGCCGACTACGATGACGGAGGAAATGGCGTTGGTGACGGCCATCAATGGCGTGTGCAGCGCCGGCGTCACCGACCAGACGACGTAGTAGCCGACGAAGATCGCCAGCACGAAGATGGCGAAGCGGAAGACGAAGGGATCGATGGCACCGCCGGACAGCGCGTGAGCGGCGTCACCCGCCGCTTCGGTGCCGGGCGCGGCGGCCAGGTTCTGAACCGCGAGCCGCACGGCAGCTGTCGCCTGGTCGAGCTGGTCGAGGGCTTTCTGCAGAGTCTGATCCATCACGCGATCCCTCCGGTGGTCTTGGGCTTCCTCGAAGCGGCTGGTCTCTTCGCAGCCGGCTTCGCCGAAGCCTCGGCAACCATCGTCCTCGCAGGAATGGCCGGTGGTTCGACATGTTGGCCCTTTGGTGGCTCCTGTTCAGCCCTGACGAACGCGGGATGCACGACCTTGCCGGCATCGGTCAGCATGGTTGCCTTGACCAGCTCGTCGTCGCGGTTGATGGCAAGCGTCTTCGTCGCCTTATCGACCAGCGTCTCAAGGAAGGCATAGAGGTTCCTGGCATAGAGAAGCGAGGCCGAGGCGGCGACGCGACCGGGAACGTTGAGATGGCCGACGATCTTTACCCCGTTGGCGGTGGTCACCACCTTCCCGGGCACGGCGCCCTCGACATTGCCGCCGCGCTCGACCGCGAGGTCGACGATCACGGAGCCGGGTTTCATCGAGGCGACCATCGCCGCCGAAACCAGCTTCGGCGCTGGCCGGCCGGGGATGAGCGCCGTGGTGATGACGATGTCCTGCTTGGCGATGTGCTCGGCGGTCAGCGCCGCCTGCTTGGCCTGGTACTCCTTCGACATTTCCTTGGCGTAGCCGCCAGCCGTCTCAGCCGCCTTGAACTCCTCGTCCTCGACGGCCAGGAATTTTGCGCCGAGCGAGGCGACCTGCTCCTTGGCGGCCGGGCGCACGTCGGTGGCGGTGACCACGGCGCCGAGGCGGCGCGCGGTGGCGATGGCCTGCAGACCGGCGACGCCGACGCCCATGACGAACGCCTTCGCAGCCGGCACCGTGCCAGCCGCCGTCATCATCATCGGCAGCGCCCGGTCATATTCGGCAGCCGCATCGATCACCGCCTGGTAGCCGGCGAGGTTGGCCTGGCTGGATAGAACGTCCATCGATTGCGCCCGGGTGATGCGCGGCATGAACTCCATGGAGAAGGCAGTAACACCGGCCCTGGCGAGGGCTGCGACGGCAGCATCGTTGCCGTAGGGATCCATGATCGCGATGACAGCGGCGCCGGACTTGTAGCCCTTCAGCTCGACGTCCATGGGGCGGCGCACCTTTAGCACCACGTCGGCCTTGGCAGCATCGCCGGCTTTGCCGATCGCGGCGCCCGCCTTGGCAAACTCCTCGTCGGGAATGCGCGACGCCGTGCCGGCGCCGGTTTCCACGATTACGTCGAAACCCAGCGCTGCCAGCCGCTTCACCGTATCGGGCGAGGCCGCGACGCGAGGCTCGTTTGCATCGAGCTCACGAGGGATGAAAACCGTCTGTCCCACCGCACGATCCTTTCGGCCGGAACCCTGTTACCGCAAGACACCGACCGTCCGCGGCGGCGCCTTCGACAAAGGTTGGAGGAGCTATCGGAGAATAAAAGCGCCGATGGCCAGGATCAGCACGAACAGGATAGTCGCCGAGAAGAAGCCGCCCACAAAGAAGCCGAACGCCATGGCAAGAAGCACGGCGGTGCAAAATAGCGACCCATATTTGGCCAGCATCACAAAGCCGGCATAGGTGCGGTCGTGCTCGGCATAGTCCATCTTCGCGCCCAGTTCGACAGGACCGGTCGGCGTGTGTTCAGCCATTGGAATACCCCTTCGAAGACATCTTTCAGGCACATAGCGAAAAGCCGCGTTAAGGGCAATGGCGCTATTGCCGCATCGCCGCAGCCAACAATCTCAAGCAAAACTTGAAATCGCTGCGCGGAGCGCGGCGATACCAATCACAATGAATGGCAGGTCCGCTATTGCCGATGTCGTTAGCCGGCGAGATGCGGGAACAGACCGAGCAGGCCGACAACGATCAGATAAAGGGCGACGATATAATTGAGCAGCCGCGGCATCACCAGGATCAGCACGCCTGCAATCAGCGAGATAAGCGGGGTAAGGGCGAGCGTGGAAATGGTCATATCGGTTCCTTTGATCGGATCGCTATCGAAGCGGTGCGTGATGGATGTCGGCCATGCCGACCTACCACCAGCACCTTTGCCCAGAACGCCAAAGCGATCGGAAGGCTCCATGGGCTCGTTCAGGCGGCTTCGCGAAAATACTTGGCGGTGGGCAGGATGGTCAGCGGCGCGAGTTCGCCGGCGCCGGGCTTATCGAACAACATGCGTTGCTCCATCGGCGTCGAACGGAAGAACGGAAAGCGCGATAGCGACCGCTCGCGGATGGCGCCGACGTCGGCGCGGTAGAGCACGACCTTGTTATAGACGCCAGGGTAGGCACGAGGCTCACTGATCTTCTCGGCATAGTAGATCCGCTTGTAGAAGCCGGCGTGATCTTCGCGAATGGTCGAAAGACAATAGGGCGCGTTGAAGTGAAAACATGCCATGCCGGCTAGCCGCAGCGTGAGATAAGGTATCTGCGGATAGACGCGCGACCATTCCGGGTCGGAGGCGAACCGACTGGGGCAGATGAAGCTCATGCCCTCCCCCAGCATCGGCATTACGATGTCACCAAAAGCCTTGGTGGAAGGCGACCTTGGCGTCGACAGCGTGACGTGATGAATACGCAGCGTGCTGACGAGTTCCTGGTCGATGTAGACACCGAACCGGAAGACGTTAGGCACCTCGTCGAGTTCGTCGTGAATGGTGTGGTTCTCGTTGTCGGGAACCATATCGTTGGAACGGTACGACTTGTAGCGTAGGCGATAGATGTCTTCGAGATCCTCGCCCTTGTCGCAACGGCGGTATTCCGTCCGCTCCAGCATCGCCGAAATATTCCTGGCGAAGCTGGACATGGTCTCGGACGCATCTTTCCCACCAGCGCCCGCCGCATGGCCGAGCGAACTCAACTGGGCACACATGAACTCTATTCCCCGCGATTACCGCCACCAGCCGACACTACGGACGGGTCAGGAGATGTAAAGCTGAAAATAAGCAGGAGGTCGTTTACCGTTCGTTAAGGTTAATAATTAATAGAATTATACTAAAATATGCAGTTTTTCAGCGTGAAGTCAGCGTCGCGTCGCCTTCCTTGCCGTCTTAATATCCTTGGCGAAAGGCCAAACCGTGCTCGACATGGTCTCGATGCCGGACGCGCTGAGCGCAGATCCGAACAGAAAGCCCTGGACCAGGTCCGGCTTGACCTGCAATGCCAGGATCTTGAGCTGTTCGAAGGTCTCGACACCTTCGACGGTGACTGAAAGTCCCAGCGGTCGCGACAGGTTGACGATGCCCTTGAGCAATTCGAGCGACCGGCTGTTCTGGGTGACGTCGATCAGGAACGAGCGATCGATCTTGATTTTGTCGAGTGGTAGTTTGTGGAGATAGCTGAGGCTCGAATAGCCGGTACCGAAATCGTCGAGCGCAATGCGCACGCCGAGCCGCTTCAACTCCTCGATATATTGGCGTGTCAGCGACTTGTCGTCGAGCAGCGCCGTCTCGGTGACCTCGATCTCGAGGCGGCCGGCCGGCAGACCGGAACCGGCAAGCGCCTCGCGAACCTTCTGGATGACGTCGCGGTTGCGAAAATCCTTGGCCGAGAGATTGACCGAGACGCTGGTCTGGGCCGGCCATTTGGCGCATTCCGTGCAGGCCGCATGCAGGACGAAGGTGCTGATGTCGGAAATAATCCCCATTTCCTCCGCCAGCGGAATAAAGATACCGGGGGAAATCGGCCCGAGATCGGGATGATCCCAGCGGCACAGCGCTTCGCAACTGGCGATACGCATCGTGCTCATCGCCACGATCGGCTGATAGACCACCCGCAATTCGTTGTTTTCCACGGCGCTGCGCAGGTCCGCCTTCATCAGCTGACGGCTGCGGAAGGCAGCATCCATCGAAGCCTCGAACAGCCGCCAACCGTTCTTGCCAAGCTCCTTGGCCTTGTAGAGTGCAAGGTCGGCCTTGACGATCATGGCGTCGACGTCGGTATCCTTGACCCGCGACAGCACCGCGCCGCCGCTGGCCTGGATGCGTAATCCGTGGCCGGCGACATCGACCTCGCCCTGCAGGTCGACGAAGATCTCGTCGATCTGGCCGGTGAGGTGGCTCTCATCCTCGATGCGCTCGAAGAAGATCATGAACTCGTCGCCGCCAAAGCGGCTGACGGTGATGCCTGGCCCGGCGACCGCGGCCAGCCGCTCAGCAACGGCGTAGATCAAACCGTCGCCGACCGGATGGCCGAGCGTATCATTGACGCTCTTGAAATCGTCGAGGTCAAGCACGGCAAGCCCGCAGAGACGGTCTGGATCGCCCGAGGCCATGGCTTCCACCACCAACTCATGGAAATAGGCGCGGTTGGGCAGACCGGTGAGACTGTCGTAACGCGCCATGAAGCGGATCTTGTCTTCCGCCTCGACGCGGGCGGTCACATCCTCGAAAGTGACGACGCCCAGTTCCTGGCTGCCCTCGCGCGCCGAAAATTCATAGTGCTGGCCGTTGGCGAGCGAGACCAGGACCTTTCGGTCGCGGCCCTCGCGCAACGCACGCGTCAGCTGGGCTTCGATGTAGCGGCAATCCTTCGGCGCCAGCATGCCGCCGGCAACCCCACGCATCAGCAGACCGTGGATAGAGCGGCCGAGCAGCGCATCGGCCGATTTGAGCGACATCAGGTTCGCGGCTTCGGCATTTGCCACCGCCACCCGGCCGTCGGGACCGAGCATGACAAGGCCATGCGACATGGTGTTGAGCGCACGGTTGAAACGTTGCGCAATGCGATTCGCCTTTTTTTCTTCCGAGACAGCGGCGAAAAGTACATCGCGGACAGTGTTGGCGAATTTGCGGATCGCAAACAGGAACGGCGCGGACAGGAGTCCGAGAAGGATGTGGTAAATGTCGCCACGCAGAAGGAACCCCAACGAGATTGGCCACGTCAAGGCAAGCGTCAGGATGGTGACCATGCGCGGGGAGCCATAGTTGCGCCCGGCAATCGAGGTGGCCGTGGCCAGCGTCAGGCAGACGGAGGCGATCTCAGCGAAATTGTCGCGCGCAAAATAGATGCCAAGCAGGCAGAACGCGCCAAGCGTGAGCCCGTGCAAGGACCCGTAGAGGATATAGTCGTTCTCGCGCTTGTGCGCCTCTTCCCAGGTCGTCGGCGGGGGCAAACTGTTGTATTTCCGGAAGTTTCTCATCCGGAAGATGCCTACAAGAACCATCATGATAGCGACAAGCAGATAAAGCGGGTCGCCGCTTTTCCACCAGACAAGGCCAATCAGGAAGCTCTGCGCGACAATGCCGATCGAAAGCGTCACGCCGTCGCGAAACAGCGTTTCCACGAACGGAATGTAAACGTCGACCGGAATCTCGTTTTTTCGTCTCAGATTCACGCCTGGATCCCAACCCTGGGGAACCCAGCAGTGTCACATTGGCCTTAAGAAAGGTTTAGAGCGGCGTTTCGAGCCCTGCCGGCATCCATTGGTGACGCCGCGGAAGCAGGGAAACTACAGTTCAGGTAAACAAGGGGTGTCAGAGCGCGGAATCATTCGGCGGCTTGAAGTTGCGGCCGCAGCGGCGCCCTCGAGAGGCGGTCGAGCAGGCGCTGGCGTTCGCCGGCGGCTTTTTCGGCACTGGCCTGCTTGACGTGGCCAAAGCCGCGGATGAGCACCGGTACCGAAACAAGCGCGGCAGCGGCCTCGATCTTGCCCGGCGCCAGCGCGCCGGCGACAAGCTCCAGGTCGGCTTCATAGAGGGCAAGAAGCTGCCGCTCCATACGCCTCTCGGCGCTGTAGCCGAACAGGTCGAAAGCGGTGCCGCGCAGCCCCCTCATCGCCGCCAGCAGGCGGAACCCGTTCATCATCCACGGGCCAAAGCTCGATTTCTTCGGCTTCCCGTCACTGCCGCGCCTGCCCATGATCGGCGGTGCGAGATGGAATTCAAGCTTGCCATAGCTCTGGAACTGCTTTGCGAGCTCTGCGGCAAAGGAGCCGTCCGTATAAAGCCGCGCCACCTCGTATTCGTCCTTGATCGCCATCAGCTTGAACAGGTTCTTCGCGGCAGCTTCGGTCACCACGGTCGAGCCGGGCACAGCATCGGTTTCGGCCTTGCGCAGCGCCGCCAGTCTGTCGGCATAGCGCCTGCCATAGGCGGCGTTCTGATAGGCGGTCAGGAAGGCGACGCGGCGGGCAATGATGTCGTCCAGCGTCTCGGCAATGGCGGCAGGCTGCGTGGCCTTGCCCGGCTGGGCGAGAGGGCCGCGCACGAAATCCGGCTGGTGGGCAGCGCGGCGGCCCCAGCGAAATGCCGCGACATTCATCGCCACCGCCTCGCCGTTGAGTTCGATCGCCTTCTCGACCGCCTCCGCCGACAGCGGCAGGCCGCCATGCTGGAAGGCGAAGCCGAGCATGAACATGTTCGCGCCAAGCGAGCTGCCGAACAGCGCGGTGGCGGTGCGGGTGGCGTCGAAGAAATGCGTCTTGTCGTCGCCTGCGGCCGTTCTTATCGCTTTCTTCAGCCGCTCGACGGGCAGCGAGAAATCGGCCGAACGGGCGAACTCGCCCGGCATGATCTCGGCGGTGTTGGCGAGGAAGATGGTATGGCCTTCGCGCACCGCGGCCAGCACCTTCTTGGCACCCGAAACGACGAGATCGCAGCCAAGCACGAGGTCGGCTTTGCCGGCCGATACCCGAATGGCGTGGATGTCGTCCGGCGTGCGGGCGATGCGGACATGGGTGAACACGGAGCCGCCCTTCTGGGCGAGGCCGGCCATGTCGATCATGCCGCAGCCCTTGCCTTCCAGATGTGCGGCCATGCCTAGCACCGCGCCTATGGTGACGACGCCAGTGCCGCCGACACCGTCGATGATCGCCGCCCAGCCTTGTTCACCGAGCGCAAATTGCGCCGGCGCCGGCACACCCGCGAGCGGGTCGGCCGCGCCGGCTATGCCTTCGGCTTTCCTGATTTTGGCGCCGTGGACGGTGACGAAGGACGGGCAGAAACCGTTGACGCAAGAGAAGTCCTTGTTGCAGCTCGACTGGTCGATCTTGCGCTTGCGGCCGAATTCCGTCTCGACCGGCTGGATCGAGACGCAATTCGACTGCACGCCGCAATCGCCGCAGCCTTCGCAGACCAGCTCGTTGATGAAGATACGCTTGTCGGGATCGGGGAAGGTGCCGCGCTTGCGCCGACGACGCTTCTCGGCAGCGCAAGTCTGGTCGTAGAGCAGCACCGAGACGCCTTTGACCGAGCGCAACTCGCGCTGGATGAGATCGAGGTCGTCGCGGTGATGGATAGTGGCGCCGGCGGGAAATTCCACCTTGCCGGTATATTTGTCCGGCTCGTCGGTGACGATGGCGATGCGCTGGACGCCCTCGGCGCGCACCTGCCTGGCGATCATGTCCACCGTCAGGCCGCCTTCGTGCGGCTGCCCGCCGGTCATCGCGACGGCGTCATTGTAGAGGATCTTGTAGGTGATGTTGGCGTCGGTCGACAGCGCGAAGCGGATCGCCAGCACGCCCGAGTGGTTGTAGGTGCCATCGCCCAGATTCTGGAAGATGTGCTCGCGCTTCGAGAACGGCGCCTGGCCGACCCACTGCGCGCCCTCGCCGCCCATGGCAGTGAAGCCTACCGTATTGCGGTCCATCCATAACGCCATGAAATGACAGCCGATTCCGGCGGCGGCGAGCGAGCCGTCCGGCACCTTGGTCGAGGAATTGTGTGGGCAGCCGGAGCAGAAGAACGGCGTGCGCGAGGCGATGTCTGACGTGTCGGCCAGCATCGCCTGGAACTGGCGCAACTTCGCCACCCGCGCGGCGATTTCCTCCGACGGGCCGATCGTTCGCAAAATCCTCTCGCCGAGCGCGATGGCAATATCGTTGGGGTCGAGCGCGCCCTTGGCCGGGAACAGCCAGTCGCCGCGCTCGTCCTTCTTGCCGATGATGACCGGCTGCGTCGCGGTGCCGTAAAGGTTCTCGCGCAGTTGCACCTCGATCAGCGAGCGTTTCTCCTCGACGACGACGATGGTATCGAGGCCGCGAGCAAAGTCGGCGATGTGCTGCAGGTCGAGCGGCCACGGGCAGCCGACCTTGAATAGCCTGATGCCGATACGATTGGCGGCCGCTTCGTCGATGCCGATATCCTCCAGCGCCTGGCGAACGTCGAGATAACTCTTGCCGATGGTGACGATGCCAAGCCTGGCGCTGCTGCCGCCCGAATAGACGATCCGGTTCAGCCCATTGGCGTGGATGAAGGCCGAAGCTGCGGCGCGCTTGTATTCATGCAACCGCTCCTCCTGGCCGAGCATGTCGATCTCGTTACGGATGTTGAGGCCGCCGGGCGGCATGTCGAAATCCGCGACGACGATATCTAGCCGGTCGAGCGCGGCATCGACCGAGGCCGTCGATTCGATGTTGTCCTTGACGCATTTGATCGCCGCCCAGGTGCCGGCAAAACGCGACATGGCAAAGCCGTAGAGGCCGTAGTCGATGATCTCCTGGACGCCGGCCGGATTGAGGATCGGCACCATGGTGTCGACGAACAGGAACTCGGTGGCATGCGCGTTGGTCGAGGATTCGGCCATGTGGTCGTCACCCATCAGGGCTAACACGCCGCCATGTTTCGACGACCCGGCGAGATTGGCGTGGCGGAACACGTCGCCGGAGCGGTCGACGCCCGGACCCTTGCCGTACCAGACCGAAAAAACGCCGTCATGGGTACCCTCGCCCAGCAATTCCGCCTGCTGCGAGCCCCAGCACGCGGTGGCGGCGAGCTCCTCGTTGAGACCGGGCTGGAAGACGATGTCCGACTGCGCGAGCTGGTTCCTGGCCTTCCACAGCTGCATGTCGAGGCCGCCGAGCGGCGAGCCACGATAGCCGGAGACGAAACCGGCGGTGTTCAGGCCAGCCCGGCGGTCGCGCTCGCGCTGCATCAGAAGCATGCGGATGACTGCCTGGGCACCCGACAGGAAGATGCGCTCCTTTGCCAGGTCGAACTTGTCGTCGAGCGCGACGTTGTGCAGCGTCATCAGGCGTTTCCTGTGCGGAGACCGTGCCAGGAGGTGCACGGCCAACGTCGGAGTCGAGTGCCTACAGTCTTTCTTCCCTTGCCGGGGAGGTCAAACGAAATCGAAGGTGCCAGGCGGTCCGCAACAAACGATCGGTGCGCGGCCGTGTGGCGCCACGAAACGCCTGTCGGGGAGGATGGCCGAGCACGAAAACTCCGGCGGAGGTCGGTGCCGCTGGTGACGCATCATGCAGCCTTTGGGCAACTGGGCTTCGGTTCACCGGGCAGCTTGCCGTCGACATGGCCGGCCAAGTCCTTGTTGAGCTCGTAGACTGGCCCGACCACCAGGGGCCGGTCGGGCAGGACCGACTGGTCGAGCGAGGACGTCAGAGTGGTCTCGAAACTCTGCAGCAACTTGCCGCTGGAATCCTCGATTCGGATCGACACCGCATAGGGCTTGTCCTTGACAACGCAGGTGAGCGGCGGGCTGGTGAGCGTCACATGCGGCAGCTTCGGCCATATTTTCTGGGTGACGATGATCGGATCACCACCGGCCGGGTTCTGGAAGGAGACCACGGCGACCTGCCCCTCACCCACCGGCCGCAGCGGATTGAGGGTGATGACGTAGGTGGCGATACCCAGCCGGTAGTTGAACTCGAACAGCTTCCCGGAAATGGCGAACAGCTGGTCCTTGCCGGAATCACGGCAGGCGCCGAGCGCGGCCGCCGCGAACAACGCCGCGACGACAATCATCGCGCGCAAATATTTCTTAGGCATTGGTGACCTCCCTGGCCGCGGTCCGGCGGCGATAGTATCGGTTTGCCTTCTGGCGGTTGCCGCACACCGCCATGTCGCACCAGAGGCGGCTGGAATTGCGGCTTTTGTCGACAAACAGCCAGCTGCAGTTCGGACATATCCTCAGCCTGGCGATGGTGTCGTTGCGCAGCAGCGACAGCGCCGAGACCGCAAGCGCCACCTCGAAGGCGATCGGCGTTGCCGGATCGCCGAACGGTTTTCCGGGCGCGCCTATTTCGGTGTGGCCATGGGCGAGGCCATCGGCGCAGGCTTCCAGGAATTCAGGCATGTCGGCAGTGTCGATCGCACCTTTCGATACCGCGCCGCGAAACAGCCGATCGGTCGTCTCGCGAATCGACAGCACCACCGGTGCGATCTTTTCAGGCGCCGGCGCTATGAGCCGCCTGCCGCCGAGCTCGGTGGCGCGAAAGCCACTCGCGGCTTCGGCAAAGCGGGCGATCTCGGCCGGATCGTCGAAACGGTCGAAAGTTTCCTCCGGATCGTTCCGCAAAACGACGGTGTTCGCCGTGTCGAGCGCCAGCATGCCACCGGTGAAGCGGTGCGGAGTCCAGGATACTGTCATATCGCGAATCTAACCGATAAATCGCGTTTGACAAGTTAGATTCCGGGTGCAACGCTCGTCAGTGAGGCGATCGCCGTATCGAGAATGTCGTCGTCTCAAGCCCCGCCCCGATTGTGGGGCATGCATCGAGGGTCTTGCATGCTCTATTTCTTCCAGCAGGTTCTGAACGGGCTGCATTCGGGCGCGCTCTACGCATTGCTTGCCTTCGGCTACGTGCTGACCAACGGCATCCTGCACCGCACCAATCTTGCCTATGGCGCGCTGTTCGCCTTTTGCGGGCATACGATGATCCTCACCGCGGCGTTCGGCTATCAGGCGCTGTGGCTGACGCTGTTTGCATCGGTCGCGCTCGGCGTAGTGGCGGCATTCCTTTATGCGGCGCTGCTCAGCCATGTCCTGTCGCGAAGCATCTTCGAACCGCTGGCCGCCCGCTCGCCCAACGCCATCGTGGTGACGACGCTCGGCATATTGCTGGTCTTGTCGGAAGCCAGCCGCATCGCCGCCGATACCCATGACCTATGGTTGCCGCCAATGCTGGCCCAGACCATCGTCTTCGCGCAGAATGCCAGCTTCAAGGCGACGTTGACACTGATTCAGTTGCTCGATTGCGCCGCCGTGCTGGCGGCTATTTCGCTGGCTGCGTGGGGGTTCACACATTCCAGCTTCGGCCGAAGCTGGCGTGCCGTATCCGACGATCCAAAGGCCGCTGCGATGTGCGGCGTCGATGTCCGCGCGGTGTTTCGGCGTGCAGTGCTTTTCGGCGGCCTTTGCGCGGCAATGGCTGGCGTGCTCGCCGCCTTCTACTACGGCAACATCAGCTTCGGCACAGGGTTGGTCTACGGGTTGAAAATCCTGTTCGTGACCGCAGTGGGCGGCTATCTCTCGCCTTTGCGGGCGGCACTGGGCGCCGCCGCTTTCGGCATGGCCGAATCGCTATGGTCCGGCTATTTCCCGCTCGAATGGCGGGACGGCTGGATGTACCTGTTCCTCGTCGCTATGCTTGTGCTGATCGGCTCCGGCCGCGACCAACAGAAGATCGCCTGAGCCGCATCCGACTTTGGTTGGACATGCAAAGGACGCGGCAGCATTTTGCCGGCGGCCACCTCACAACTGTGTTTATGCGGGCTGTCCGATGTTGACCCGCCGAACCACGCACTGCATACCGTTGGTCCACAGCGACGCGACGGACAGGGAACCGGCGCGCTCCGACACAAGGGAGGAATGCATGGCAGGGCTTCTCGCTCTTTCCAGAGCCATTGACCGTTTGAACGAATTCATCGGCAAATGGGTTTCGTGGCTGATCCTGCTGGCGATCCTGGTAAGCGCCGCCAACGCCGTGATCCGCAAGGTGTTCGACATGTCCTCGAACGCCTGGCTGGAATTGCAATGGTATCTGTTCGGCGCCGCCTTCATGCTGGCCGCCGCCTACACTCTGAAACAGAACGACCATATCCGCATCGATATCGTCTACGGCATGTTCTCGCGCCGCGTGCAGCACTGGATCGACCTTTTCGGTCACGTCTTCTTCCTGATGCCGTTCGTGACGTTGATGGTCGTCTATTTCGTTCCCTATGTGTCGCTGTCGTATCGCAGCGGCGAGATGTCGAACAATTCTGGCGGGCTGATCATCTGGCCGGCGAAGGCGATTCTGCTGGTCGGCTTTTTTCTGCTCGCGCTGCAGGGCATTTCCGAGATCATCAAGAAGATCGCCATCATGCGCGGTCAGATGGACGATCCCACTCCGTTCATATCGGTGCATGAGCAGGCCGAGCTAGAAGCCAAGGCGCTCGTCGAAGAGGTGCGCTCGTGATCGAGTTCATCGCCCAGAACATGGCGCCGATCATGTTCGCCTCGCTGGTCGTCTTCCTGCTGATCGGCTACCCCGTCGCCTTCTCGCTCGCTGCCAACGGCCTGATGTTCTTCTTCATCGGCGTGCTGCTGTCGCCCTATTCGGGCGGCTCCATCAATCTCGCCTGGCCGTTGCTGCACGCGTTGCCGGATAATTTCTATGGCAGCCGGGTGATGTCGAACGATACGCTGCTGGCGATCCCGTTCTTCACCTTCATGGGCATCGTGCTCGAACGATCCGGCATGGCCGAAGACCTGCTCGACACCATCGGCCAGCTGTTCGGACCGGTTCGTGGTGGCCTTGCCTATGCCGTGATTTTCGTCGGCGCGCTGCTTGCCGCGACGACCGGCGTGGTGGCGGCCTCCGTCATTGCCATGGGTCTGATTTCGCTGCCGATCATGCTGCGCTACGGCTACGACCGGCGGCTGGCATCCGGCGTCATTGCCGCGTCCGGGACGCTCGCCCAGATCATCCCGCCGTCGCTGGTGCTGATCGTGCTGGCCGACCAGCTCGGCCGCTCGGTCGGCGATATGTACAAGGGGGCGCTGATCCCCGGGCTCATTTTGACCGGCATCTACATGCTCTACATCCTGCTCATGTCGATCTTCCGGCCGAAGTCGATGCCGGCCCTGCCGCTGGAGGCCCGCACGCTCGGCCACGGCGTGCTGTCGCTGCTGGCGGCGGTGCTGGCGGCGGTGGTGGTTTCCTATGCGGCGTATCGCTACCTTGCGCCGAACCATGGCGGCAACGCCGATATCCTCGGCGCCACTATTGGCGTCATCTTCATCTATGTCGTGGCGATCGTCGACCAGCGCCTGAAGATCAACCTGATGTCGAGGCTGGCGCAGCAGGTGATCATTGTCCTGATCCCGCCGCTGGCGCTGATCTTCCTGGTGCTGGGCACCATCTTCCTCGGCATCGCCACGCCGACGGAAGGCGGCGCCATGGGCGCCGTCGGCGCGCTGGCAATGGCCGCGATGAAGGGGCGGCTGTCGCTCGACGTGGTCAAGCAGGCGCTGGCCTCGACGACCAGGCTGTCGTCCTTCGTTCTGTTCATCCTGATCGGCGCGCGGGTGTTCTCGCTGACCTTTTACGGGGTCAATGGCCACATCTGGGTCGAGCACCTGTTGACCTCGCTGCCGGGCGGTGAAGTCGGTTTCCTGATTGGCGTCAACATCCTCGTCTTCGTGCTCGCCTTCTTCCTCGACTTTTTCGAGCTTGCCTTCATCATCGTTCCGCTTTTGGCACCGGCGGCCGACAAGCTCGGCATCGACCTGATCTGGTTCGGCGTGCTTTTAGGCGTCAACATGCAGACCTCCTTCATGCATCCGCCCTTCGGCTTCGCGCTGTTTTATCTGCGCTCGGTCGCCGCGCGCGTGCCCTATCTCGACCGGCTCACCGGCAAGCAGATCGCGCCGGTCACCACCGGGCAGATCTATTGGGGCGCAGTGCCCTTCGTCTGTATCCAGGTGATCATGATCGGCCTGACCATCGCCTTCCCGCAGATGGTGATGCACTACAAAGGCACCGTCGTCGATCCGGGCACCATCAACTACCAGGTGCCGGAAACGCCTGGCATCGGCTTGTCGCCGCTTGGCACGCCGCCGGCCAACGGCGGCACTGCCCCGGCCTCACCTTCCACACCGGATTTGTCGCAGCCGCCGAGCTTCGACGAAAAGCCGCCCGCGAAGCCGGCGGCGCCGGCAATCGATCTGTCGCAACCCCCGAGTTTCAACTGAGGCGAGTTTCAACTGAGGAAGGCCCTGCAGCCATGAAGGCGGTTCGGTTGGAGCGAGTGGGCGGCCTCGCCGTGTGCGAGGTCGAGAAACCGACTGCCGGGCCAGACGAGCTGCTGGTGCGGATCGAGGCGTGCGGCGTCTGCGGCACCGACAGGCATCTTTTCCACGGTGAATTCCCGTGCACGCCGCCGGTGACGCTCGGGCATGAATTCTCCGGCATCGTCGAGGCGATCGGACCTGAGGTATCCGGCTTTTCGGTCGGCGACCGCGTCACCGGCGATCCCAATATTGCCTGCGGGCGCTGTGCGCATTGTCAGGCGGGCCGAGTCAATCTCTGCAGCAATCTGCGTGCCATCGGCATCCATCGCGACGGCGGCTTTGCCGAATATGTTGCCTTGCCGCAGAAACAGGCCTTCGCCTTGCCAGGCGATCTGAAGCCTACGCATGGTGCTTTCTGCGAGCCGCTCGGTTGCTGCCTGCATGGCGTGGACCTTGCCGCGATCAAACCAGGCTCGTCGGTCGCGGTGCTCGGCGGCGGCGTGATCGGCCTGCTCACCGTTCAGCTGGCAAAGCTCGCCGGTGCGACGACCATCATCCTGTCGACGCGTCAGGCCTCGCGACGGGCTCTTGCCGAGCAACTTGGCGCAACGGCGACGCTCGATCCCAGCGCCTTCGATGTCACCGATGCGATCGTCGGCCAGTCGGGTTTGATGCCGGGCGGCGTCGACGTGGTGTTCGAATGCGCCGGCGTGAAAGACACTGTTGAGCAGGCGATGCGGCTGGCCAAAGCGGGCGGCACAATTGTCGTCGTCGGCGTTATGCCGCAAGGCATGAAAGCGGCGTTCGAACCGTTCGACCTGCTGTTCCGCGAGTTGAAGGTCCTGGGCTCCTTCCTCAATCCCTTTACCCATCGCCGGGCCGCCGATCTTATCGCCTCGGGGGCAATGGAGGTAGACCGGCTGATATCGCGGCAGGTCACGCTTGAAGAGTCAGCTGCAGTGATCGCCAATCCGCCTGCGCCAGGCGAGGTCAAGGTTCTGGTGGTGCCCGGCTGATCGCAAACGGAATGCGCTGCGGCGCCAGCGTCCCGAAGGAACGCCGGCGCCGCAGAGCAGCAAGGTTCAGAGCTTGCTGTTGCGCTGCTGGACCATCATGAAGGTGTCGTAGTTGTACTCGGCCACCTGCGCCCAGAGATAATGCTCCTTGCGGAACGCCTTGATCGAGTCCCAGATCTTCTTGAACGGCGCGTTCGAGGCTTCCATCTCGGCATAGACCTCGTTGGCCTTTTCGAAGCAGGCGGCCATGATCTCCTGGCTGAACGGACTCAACTTGGCGCCGCCGGCAACCAGCCGCTTCACCGCCGCCGGGTTGAGGTAGTCGTATTTCTGCAGCATGTTGGCATCGGCCGCTTGGGCGGCAGTGTGCACCAGCGACTTGTAAGCCGGCGAAAGTTCGTCGTATTTCGCCTTGTTGAACATCAGATGGACGGTCGGTCCACCTTCCCACCAGCCGGGATAGTAGTAATAGGGCGCAACCTTGTAGAAGCCGAGCTTCTCGTCATCATAAGGGCCAACCCATTCGGCGGCATCGATCGTGCCCTTTTCCAGCGCCGGATAAATGTCGCCACCGGCGATCTGCTGCGGAACCACGCCGAGCCTTTGCACCACTTTGCCGGCAAAACCGCCGATGCGCATCTTGAGGCCGGAAAGGTCGGCAACCGTTTTGATCTCCTTGCGAAACCAGCCGCCCATCTGCACGCCGGTATTGCCGCCCGGCAGCCCGAACAGACCCTGCGTCGCCAGGAACTCGTTGAACAGATCGATGCCCCCGCCATGATAGTGCCAGGCGTTGATGCCGCGCGCGTTGAGCGAAAACGGAACCGCCGCTCCCAGCGCCCAGGTCGGGTCCTTGCCCCAGTAATAGTATGCCACAGTATGGCAGGCCTCGACCGTGCCGGCTGTGGTGGCATCGGCGGCCTGCAGGCCGGGAACGAGTTCGCCGGAGGCGAAGACCTGGACCTGGAAGTTGCCGTCGGTCGCCTCCGAAAGCATCTTGGAAAACACTTCGGCACCGCCGTAAATCGTATCGAGCGACTTCGGGAAGGACGACGCCAGCCGCCAGGTTACTTTCGGATTGGACTGGGCGATGGCCGGCGCAGCAAGTGTCGCGGCAGCGGCCGCAGCGCCGAAACCGGTGGTGCCGGCCTTGCGGATGAACGAACGACGATCCATGAAGTTCCTCCCGTTTGGATCAACTGACCGACGTTCGGGACGCTTCGGCGCCCGCATCGGCTTCGAGCCGACAATACACAGGCAAGGAGTCGAGTCCAGCGCGGCAGCCCGGTTTGAGTGGCGCATTTCGGAGAAATTCACGGCGTTGGGCCAGATCTTGCAACTATAGTCTAACGTCGATTAACTGGTCTACGCGACACGCCGAAACTTGCCATGGAAATGCGCCTTCGGATCGCCTATTTTGCAGGCAGATAATTCGTTGCACCCGATGGGATCCGGACCAAATGCACCAGCCGCTCGTCGCCATATCGACCGACGTCCGCCAGTTCGACAATTACACCTGGCATGCCGCGCCGCAGCAATATCTTGAAGCGGCGCTTTCAGGGGCAGGCGTGTTCCCGCTGCTGGTACCGTCCTTCGGCGACCGGCTCGACTTCGATGAACTGCTTTCCGCCGTCGACGGCGTCATGGTCACCGGTTCGAAGTCCAACGTTCATCCCTCGCTCTACGGCGGTGACGCCAGTGAAGCCAATGGTCCCTACGACCCCGCCCGCGACGCCACCACGCTGCCGCTGATCCGCAGGGCGGTGGAGCGCGGAGTACCGCTGCTCGCGATCTGCCGCGGCATCCAGGAGATGAATGTGGCGCTGGGTGGCACGCTGGCCACTGAAATCCAGGAACGCGCCGGTTCGCTCGATCATCGTGCGCCTGCAAGCGACAATCAGGACGAACGCTTCGCCATCCGCCAGAGCGTGTCGATAAAACCCGGCAGCTGCCTGGCCGGGGTCTTCGGCGCCGGCGACATCATGGTCAATTCGGTGCATCGCCAGGCTGTCGACCGGCTTGGCTCAAAGCTGCAGGTCGAAGCGGTCGCCGCCGACGGCACTGTCGAGGCGGTCTCGGTGCGCGATGCACGGGCTTTCGCCGTCGGCGTCCAGTGGCATCCCGAATACTGGGTCAAATCGGACAGCATCTCGGTAAAGATATTTCGCGCTTTCGGCGACGCGGTGCGGCTGCATCAGGCGGCGAAATCGGGTGCGCGCGCTGCGGCAGAATAGCGCTCGTCAGTTGCCGGCCGACGCCAGGGTCAGTAGCGGTAGCGCCGGCGCGTAGGATTCGTAACCGTCGCCATCGGCGACCGAGAACATGACGATCGGATCGCTGCCGTTGGCGCTGAATGTGACCGTGGCGTCATCCTGCTCTCGCCAGAACTTCGCCTGCTCGACACCGGGCAACACCCGGCGGCAATTCGCGGCGACCGTCAACAGCGACAGGCCTTGCGAAATCTCGGCGCCACGGGTGACCGCACAAGACGCCTCGTCACCATGGGCTACCAGCCTGTAGGTGCTGGACGAAGGTGCTGGTTCACTGGCTGCGCGGCTTTGACCGCTACCGGCGTAAAACAGCTGGACGCTGCCTAACAGCGCAGCAATCGCCATCAATGCGGGAAGCGTTTTCATCCTGTTTCTCCGCGCATTTCAAGCGCGCCGTGTTCGATGTCATCAGGAGGAGGCGCGCTTCATCTTGCTGCCATGTGCTGTCAAGGGGACATACACTAGCCAAGGAGGCAGAATGATTCCGAAGGGTTAAGCTGAAGTTAACATAGGGCGGTCACGGCCTCGCCTTGACGTTTGCCGTCTCCGGCACCGGCGTCAGCGCCTTGCGCTGCGAAAACCACGAGACCAGATTGTCGACGCACAGGTCCGCCATGGCGCGGCGGGTGTGCTGCGAGGCCGAGCCGACATGAGGCAAAAGCGAGGTGTTGGGCGCGGCAAGCAACGCCGCAGGCACGTTCGGCTCGTCGGCAAAAACGTCTAGCCCGGCAGCGGCGATGCTGCCGCTGGCAAGTGCGGCGGCAAGAGCTGGTTCGTCGACCGTGCTGCCCCGGCCGATATTGACGTAGACGCCGTTCGGCCCCAGAGCCGAGAGGATTTCGGCATTGACGGCCTTGTCCGTCGAGGCCCCGCCGGGCGCCACCGAGATCAGCGTGTCGACCGCCTCGGCGAGACCTTTCAGCGTCGGGTGATAGTCATAGGGCAGGCCTTCGACGCGGCGCCGGTTGTGATAGGCGATGGGCAGTCCGAAAGCATCGAGCCGGCGGGCAATGGCGAGGCCGATGCGGCCCATGCCGAAGATGCCGACATGGCGACCGCGCAAAGTCAGACGGCTCAGCGGATAGTTGCCGTTGCGCAACCAACTTCCGTCGCGCAGCCAGGCCTCGGCGCGCGGCAGTTCGCGGATGGTATTGATCAACAGGCCGAGCGCCGTGTCGGCGACCTCTTCGGTCAGCACATCCGGTGTGTTGGTGACCATGATGCCGCGCCGTGCGGCGTGGTGGACATCTACCGAATCATAGCCGACGCCGAAATTGGCGATAATCTCGAGCTTTGGCAGCGCGTCCATCAACGCGGCGCTTATGCCGCCAAAGGCGGCTATGCCGCGCACCGTAAGGCGCATCTCGTCGGTGACCAGCGACGGATCGGCGCGTTCGATCAGGACGCGGCTGAACGCCCCGTCGATGCGGCCGACCGCATGGTCGTTGAACTGGCCCGGCACCAGAATGGTGACAGCTTGCTGGTCGGTTTTTGTCATGCACGTTCCACCGGTTTGCCGGTCGACTGGCGCACATGCAGTTCCGGCTTGATCAGTTCCTGCGACGGCCGCACCGTCTGTCCGTTGAGTTTGTCGAGCAGCGCGCTGGCAGCGCGGCGGCCAACCTCACGCTGGCCGTTCCAGACCGTGGTTAGCGCCGGCGTCGCGATCGCCGCCTCCTCGAGGTCGTCATAACCAGTGACCGAAATGTCGATGCCCGGCACCAGACCAGCGCGGGCAATGCCGTTCATCAGGCCGATGGCGACGAGGTCATTCCAGCAGCAGGCCGCGGTCGGCCTGTCCTTTAGCGCCAGGAACTGCCCGGCAGCCTCGAAGCCGGCCTGCTTGGTGCGCGGGCCGGCGATGCGCCAGGACGGCCTGACCTCAAGCCCCGCCGCCTCCATGGCGTTGACATATCCCTGATAGCGGTCGCGGCCGGTCGACGTCTGATCGGTACCGCCGATCATTGCGATGCGCTTGTGGCCAAGCGAGATCAGATGGTTGGTGGCAAGCCCGGTGCCATAGGCATCGTCGCCGCGAAACACCGGCACGTCGGCACCTTCGACGGTGCGTGCAATCAGCACTGCCGGGAGACCGTTCTCCTCGGCCATGAATATGTCTTCGGGAGGCGTGCCGATGGCCGGCGACATGATGACCCCGTCAGCGCCGAGCTGCAGAAGCGTGTCGATGAAAGTGCGTTGTTTCTCGAGCTGGTCGTAGTGGTTCGACAGGATGAAGGTTTGCCGGCTGCGGTCAAGCTCGCTCTCTATCGAACGCAATATCTCGGCAAAGAACGGGTTCATGATGTCGTGGACGACGACGCCGACTATGCCCGAGCGCGAGGTGCGCAGGCTGGCGGCGCGGCGGTTGTAGATATAGCCGATGGCGCGGGCATGTTCCTTGATGCGGTCGCGGGTGCCGCCGGCGACCAGCGGGCTGTCGCGCAAGGCCAGCGAGACCGTGGCCGTGGACACGCCGAGCGCATCCGCGATGGTCGAAAGCTTGATCTTCTGTGCCAGCGCCCTGCGCTCCCGAAGCAATTTAAACTGTTTAAAGGCCGGCTCTTATGCCATCGATTCCGAGCAAATCAAAGTTTTTTTGCCAGCGCTTCCGCCTCCGCGTCCAGCGTCGCGCGGTTGCGCAAACGAAGCCGGTGCTCACGGTGAACGATGTAGAGGCCGCTGGCGACGATGACTGTGGCACCGACCAGCGTCCAGCGATCGGGAAACTGGTTGAAGACGATCAGGCCGGAGATGATCATCCAGATCATCTGCGAATAGGGATAGGGAGCCAGGGCCGTGGTGGTGGCAAGGCGATAGGCCTGCACAAGAAGCCAATGACCGATGGCGCCGAAGACGCCAAGCATCAGCAATATGAACCAGTGCCAGCCATCCTGCGGCAGCGAAGGCGAAAACGGCAGTGTCGGCAAAAGCAGCACGGCCGGCGCCAGCGCCGAAAACAGGATGAGGCTTTCGGAGGTTTCCGTAGCCGACATGCGGCGCGTCATGATGACGTAGAAACTGTTCGACAGCATCGAGCCGAGCGCAAAGAGATGGCCGACGCCAAAAACGCCGACACCCGGCCGGGTGATGATGAGGACGCCGACAAAGCCGCTCATGATCGCCAGCCAGCGCCGCCAGCCGGCCCATTCGCCGAGCAACGGACCGGCAAGCGCGGTGATCACCATCGGGCCGAAGAAGTAGATCGAGGTGGTTTCCGCCAGTTGCAGCGTCCGCAGCGCCAGAATGTTGAACATCGTCGATCCGAACAGGAGCAGACCGCGCGTGATGTGCGCCGGCAGGTTGGCGGGACGAAAGCGCAGCGGCTCACGCCATCCTCGCAGAAAAACGCCGACGATCAGCACATGGACCGCGAAGCGGGTCCAGGCGACGATCAGCGCCGAGACGCCGGCCAGGACAAGGTACTTGCTGCTGGTGTCGAGGAAGGTGAAAAACACATAGACGGAAAGCATGCACAGGATCGCCGCCGGCGATGTCGCGCTTTCGTCATGTCTTGGGGAAGCATTCAATTTCAGGCCGGACGGGAAGCAAGGCAGTCCTTCACCCATGCGGGAATTGTCGCCTGCGGGCAAGCCAAAAGAGGCTGGCACAACGACAGGCTAAGGTTTTGTTGCTGGTGGCCGACGAGTCAAGCGTGCATGCGGGCACCCTTGGTGATCTTGTCGACGAGTTTCTTTTCGGCGCGAAGCGCGATGCCGACCACCTTGGCATCTTCCGGCGCAAATTCGGCAAAGACGGCACGGTTGGCCAGATCATAACCAGTCGAAAACATTTCCTCGACATAGAGCGATACCGTCACACCACGCTCCAGCGCCCGCCGCTGGATCGCGCCGAGCGTCTGGCCGTCCGCCGAAAGCACGATGACCGGCTGGATCGACAGCGGGTTGTAGATATTGCCGGCGCGATCACGGTAGGGGTCGCCGATAATGTCGGGAAATTGCGCGACGATGCCGCTGGTCAGAAAGGCTGTGACATTGAGCTTTTGCCAGACGGGAAGATCATCCTTGAGCACGATTGCAAATTTCGTATCGAACATGCGACAGTTTCCAATCCGAAAGGGGGCCAATCCGAGGCTGCGAGAAAAGCGATGCCGCACGGTCTAGACGGGGAAGCCTTTCAGGGTCTTGGACGTTTGTGCGTGGATGCAGCCGAAAACTGCATCGTACCGGCACCCCGTGCTGCCGGCATGGAACGCATCGAGGCCCGGTTCCACGGCAACGCCTTCGATCTCCATCGCCACGACACCTATGCGATCGGGGTGACGCTTTATGGCGTGCAGCGCTTCCGCTATCGCGGCCAAATGCATCAGAGCCTGCCTGGCCAGATCATTATCCTTCATCCAGACGAACTGCACGATGGCGGTGCCGGCACCGCAGACGGCCTGCGTTACAGAATGCTTTATTTGGAGCCGTCCCTGATGCTCGATTGTCTCGGCGGCGGATCACTGCCATTCGTCGGGAATGCCGTGGTGACAGACCTCGATCTCCGCGCCACGCTGCTTTCGGCGCTCGGGCCGCTGGATCAGCAACTGGACGAGCTGTTTGTCGTCGATTTCATGACGCAGCTTATGCAAAGCCTGGCCCGGCACGCCGGTCAGCCGGCGAAAACGGTAGCGAAAACGGCGTGGCGCGCCGCCAGCCTGGCGCGCGACTATCTGGAGGAAAATGTCGCGCGGATTGTACGTTCAGACGAATTGGAGGCGATAACCGGATTGGACCGTTATGCCCTGTCGCGGCATTTCCGCGCCATTTTCTCGACCAGCCCGCACCGGTTCCTGTTGATGCGCCGGCTTCAGCGAGCCCGTCGGATGATCGAAGCCGACGAGCCGCTGGCGCAAATCGCAATCGCCGCCGGCTTCAGTGATCAAAGCCATTTCAATCGGCATTTCAAGAAGGCGTTCGGCGTCACACCGGGACGTTGGTCGGCACTGACGCGGCGGCCGTCAGCGGCGAACGCGTGAGCTATTCAAACATCTTGTCTTCGATATCCAGTTCGTCGTCCGGGAGCACCATTTCGCCGTTCGACAGGTTCGCCTCGACGCGGGCAAGCAGCTTGAACAGCGCTTTCTGATCCTTCTTGTCGAGACCCTTCAATGCTTGCTTTTCGGTCTTCTTCACCGATTTCTCGATGGCGTGGATGATTTCGCGGCCGGTGTCGGTGAGGAAAATATGCGCCTGGCGGGCATCGGCGGAGGAGGCGCGCTTTTCCAGAAAACCCTGCGCCTGCAGCCGGTTGATGGTCTTGGTGATGGTCGGCGGACGCACGCCGAGGCGGCCGGCAAGGTTGCCGGGCGTCTGCCCATCCTCGCGGTCGAGCGCCAGCATGATCTGGTCCTGGCCGGCATAGAAACCATGCGCCAGAAGCCGGGCGGCGAGCGCCGTGCGAGCTAGCCGCGCCGCCGAATGCAGCCGGCTCATTGTTGCAGTCTTGTCCGCCTTGGCCATGCGCATCCCTCCTCGGCCGAACCGGTGCGGACAGCATAAAAGCAGCCCGCCGGTTGGCAATGACCATCGAAAACATTCCGGCTCGGAAAATAGCTTTGCCGGCAAGCTTCGCGGTGTTCGCCGTGGCTAATGCCAGATGTTTATTTCAGTTAGATGACAAACGACTTTCCGCAATGGCTGGATGGGGACGTGACGAGGCGTTCTCAACCGGCCTTCACCGCGACCACCATCAAGGCCTGAAAGGCGTCCGCCATTTCCCGCAGCGCTGCCTGCGACAGCAGCCCGGCCTGCCGCGCAATGCCGTCCCGCGCGTTCGATGTATCGCGTTTTCCGGGGCGATCTTTATAGGGCGCGACGGTGGCGAATATCTGCTCGCTGAGGCTGTCGGGGAAGAACATCTGGCCGGTCATTACCGAGCGGTCGTCAGGGAAAATCTTGAAATGGATGTGGGTGGTGCGGCCGCGATACCAGCCGGGATAGATGGTGGCGAAAGAAGCGATGCCGCTTTCATCGGTTCTCTGCCAGCCCCGCAGAAAGCTCTGGCCGGACGTGTCGATATCCTGCCCGTCGCCCTGTCCGGGATAGCCGGAATAGGCGCCCTGGGCGTCGCAATGCCAGATGTCGACGCGTGCGCCGGGAAGCGGCCGGCAGGCGGCGTCGACGATTTGCAGCCGCACATTGAGGGCGATGCCCTTCTTGCCCTCGGTGATATCGGCGCGTTCGAGCTTCGGGTCGAAATAGAACGGCCCTTCGGTGACCTCAGGCGTGATGGCGCAGACGCCGGCACCGGCTTCGAACAAAGCAAGCCCGGCATAGGGCGAGACCTTCCCGGCCCTTGCACCGGCGGGCAGGAATATGCCGCCAGCGGTAACCGCAACGAGACGGAGCGCCTGCCGGCGGCTTAGTGGCAAGGACTTGTCGGACATCTGGCGTCTCTTCAATGCGAACAGCCCTCGTGAATGACCTTTGCCTATCTAAGCCCACCGCCAACCCGCGCCAATGAAAGTTCGGCAATTTGAGGAAAGTTCGGCAATACCAGCCTCTCTTTGGTCCACCGGTTTGGCTCGTGCAAAAGCCGAGCACACATCCTATATGGAGCCGACAATCCCTATTCGAGGCACATTATGAGCGACGCACAGACGCAGATCCCCGTAACCGTCCTCACCGGCTATCTTGGCGCCGGCAAGACGACACTGCTCAACCGCATCCTTTCGGAAAACCATGGCAAGCGCTACGCGGTCATCGTCAATGAATTCGGCGAAATCGGCATCGACAACGAGCTAATCGTGGAATCCGACGAGGAAATCTACGAGATGAACAACGGCTGCATCTGCTGCACCGTGCGCGGCGACCTGATCCGCGTCGTCGAAGGCCTGATGCGCAGACCCGGCCGCTTCGACGCCATCGTCGTCGAGACCACAGGCCTCGCCGATCCCGTGCCGGTGGCGCAAACCTTCTTCATGGACGACGATGTGCGTTCCAAGACCAGGCTCGATGCGGTGGTGGCGCTGGTCGACGCCAAGCACTTGCCGCTGCGCCTCAAGGATTCCCGCGAGGCCGAGGACCAGATCGCCTTTGCCGACGTCGTCGTGCTCAACAAGACCGATCTCGTCACCCCCGAAGAGCTGAGCAAGGTTGAGGCAACGATCCGCGCCATCAACCCGGCGGCACGCATCCATCGCACCACGCGCGCCAGCGTGGCGCTGTCCGAGGTGCTGGATCGCGGTGCGTTCGACCTGTCCCGAGCGCTGGAGAACGATCCGCACTTCCTCGAGGCGCATGACGATCACGACCATCATGATCATGATCATGACCACCACCACCATGATCACGACGGCCATGATCACCACGATCATGACGGCCATCATCATGCGCACCCTTCCGACATCCATGACGTGACCGTGCAGTCGGTGTCGCTGCGCGGTGGCGAGATGGACCCGAAAAAGTTCTTCCCGTGGATCGAGAAGGTCACCCAGATGGAAGGCCCGAACATCCTGCGGCTGAAAGGGATCATCGCGCTGAAAGGCGATGACGAGCGCTATGTCATCCAGGGCGTGCACATGATCATCGAGGGCGACCACCAGCGCGCCTGGAAGGACGGCGAGAAACACGAGAGCCGGCTGGTGTTCATCGGACGCGAACTCGATGCCGAGCGGCTGAAGACAAGCTTCGAGGCCTGCCAGGCCGCTTGATTTAGCTACCTTCTTCCTTTCCCCCTTGTGGGAGGAGGGGCAGCCGCAACGCTGGCGCTCTCTACTCACGACGATCCGAAGCACGGGTTGAGACGGGCAGCTCAACCCCTTAAGGGTGAGGTAGCAGAAACCTCGGACGGAACTATCTCTCATGCCCACAGTCGCCCCGCTCGATCTCGAAGGCCACTGCCTCGCCGCCGTGTTCCTCGGCGACGTGCCGCACTTTGCGCTGGCTGACGGCACAATCCATCGGCTCGACCACGGCCACAAGACGGTGCAGGCCAATGACGGGATGCTCGCCGCCTTCCATGATGCGGCGAACGACCGGCTGATCACCGGTGGTGAGGACGGCAGGATCTTTGGCGTGACCGCTGGCGGCAATACCGCGGAATTGGCGACCGCAGGCAAAAAATGGATCACCAGCGTCGCCGCCGGGCCGCAAGGCGCTGTTGCCTATGCTTCGGGCAAGATTGCCTATGTGCGCTTTGCCGACGGCAAAACCAGGGAATTCTCGCATCCGCGCTCGGTCGAGGGGCTGGCCTTCTCGCCCAAGGGCATGCGCTTCGGCGTTGCCCGCTACAATGGCGCGACGCTGCATTTCCCGGCCGCCGACGGCAAGCCGGTCGAACTCGAATGGGCCGGTGCCCACACCGGCATCACCTTCTCGCCGGACGGCGGCTTCGTCGTCACCACCATGCAGGAAAACGCGCTGCATGGCTGGAAGCTTGCCGACGGCAAGCACATGCGGATGTCCGGCTACCCCGGCAAGGTCAAAAGCCTGTCGTGGAGCGCCAAGGGCAAATGGCTGGCGAGTTCCGGCGCGCCGGCGGCGATCGTCTGGCCGTTTTCGGGCAAGGACGGGCCGATGGGCAAGGCGCCGCTGGAACTCGGCACGCGCGGCAATGCGATGGTCACCTCCGTCGCCTGTCACCCGAGCCAGGACGTCGTTGCTGTCGGCTATGATGACGGCATGGTGATGGCGGTGCGCTTCGCCGACGCCAGGGAAGTGCTGTTGCGCCGGCCGGGCAAGGGCGCCGTCACCTCGATGATGTGGGACAGGCAAGAGCGCCGCGTCGCCTTTGGCAGCGCCGCGGGTGACTGCGGCGTCATCGATATTTCGGCGTAGCCTGTTACTTACTCGGCTCCGCAAGATACTTTGCCGGTCAATTCATCCGGTTTGCCGTCCTTTTCGGCATCAGCCGTAACATCATAGATTGAGAGCAAGTAGCGGCCGTCATAGACGCCTTCGTCGCTGGCCTTGGTCAGGATCGCCAGTTCGACATAGCCATAGGCGTTTTCGACCTGCCGTTCGTGGTAGACAAGCAGCCGCAGTTCCTTGTTGTCGAGCCAATATTGCGTGAGGTTCTGATCCCCGAACACCGTCTTGCGCAGACTGTCGGCAGCCGGCCTGCCCAGAATTTCGAGCTCGCCGCTAAAATTGAAGGTCGGCCCGCCCATGCCTCTGGTGACCCCGGCACCGACCTGAAATTTGACGGCTGCATCCTCGGCGGAACACCAGATGCCGCCCGACGCCAGAGCCGCACCAACCGACGACAGCAGCGTTGCTGCGCAGACGATCGCCCGCACCATCTTGTCCCCTCCGGCCGAAGTACCATTGGCGCCCGAAGGCGGCTCGCGGTCAAGCGCCTGTTTCCATTTAAATGACCGCTGACCCAACACAGGGCAGCCGCCCGGCCAATTGCGGTGGCGGATGCCGATTGTCTAAACTGCGACTGAGAGGGGCCGCCATGAACGTCATCGACCATGCAAAGACTTCCATCGGCGGCATCGGCCCGGCCCGGATCGCCGAGTTGTACGAGATCGAGGCAGAAGTCTTCCGCCAGGCGCGGCCGAAATCAATGGCCATAATCGGCAATGGCTTGCCCGGCTTCTTCGGCGGCGTGCCGATGCACTGGATGAACGACTGGCCGACGCCTTTCCCGATTCTGGTCGACAGCGCCAAGGGCGCCACGATCACCGACATCGACGGCAACCGACTGGACGATTTCTGTCTTGGCGACACCGGCTCGATGTTCGGCCATTCGCCGCCGCCGGTCGCCCGCGCCATCCGCCGGCAGGCCGGACGCGGCCTGACCTATATGCTGCCCAGCGAAGACGCACTGGCCATCGGACCGCTGCTGCAACAGCGCTTCGGCCTGCCTTTCTGGCAGATCGCAACGACAGCGACCGACGCCAACCGCTTTGCGTTACGCGTTGCCCGCGCCGTCACCGGCCGCGAGAAGATCCTGGTCTTCAACGGCTGCTATCACGGCTCGGTCGACGAGACTATGGTGCGGCTGATCGACGGCAGACCGGTCAACCGGCCAGGACTGGCTGGCGAATTCCGCGACCTGACCAGGGCAGCTGATGTCGTCGAGTTCAACGATCTTTCGGCGCTCGACGCGGCACTCCGGGGCAACGATGTCGCCTGCGTCATCACCGAGCCGGTGCTGACCAACTCCTGCATGGTGCTGCCCGAAGCCGGCTTTCATGATGGGTTGCGGCGTCTTACTCGTGCGACCGGCACGCTGCTGCTAATCGACGAGACGCATACCATCTCGACCGGTCCCGGCGGCTATACGAGGAAATTCGGGCTGGAGCCGGACCTGTTCGTATTGGGCAAGCCGATCGCCGGCGGCGTGCCGGCCAGTGTGTGGGGGATGAGCGAGGACGTCGCGACCCGCTATGCCGCCTATAACAGGGTGAAGGAGCCGGGCTATTCAGGCATGGGGACGACACTGTCGGGCAATCCGCTGCAATTCGCGGCGATGCGCGCCACATTGGAAGAGGTAATGACCGACGAGGCCTACGGCCATATGGATCGTCTGGCGCGGCGGCTCGACGCCGGACTGACCGCCGTCATCGACCGCTACCGGCTGCCCTGGCATGTCTCACGTGCCGGCGCCCGCGTCGAGTTCATCTGCGCGCCCGGCCCGCTGATGAATGGCGGCCAAGCGGAAGCAGCCCATGCGCCCGAACTCGAAGCGGCGATCCATGTCGCGCTGGTCAATCGCGGCGTGTTGATCGCGCCCTTCCACAACATGATGCTGATCTCCCCGGCCACGAGTGCGGCCCAGGTGAACCGGCTGATGACCGCCTTCGCGGCGGTTGCGGCCAGGCTCACGGCGTGAGACAAGCTTGCGACATGAGAGAAGCGCGCAAGCCAGATTTGAGTTCCATAGTGACGTCACCTTCGGGTTCCACGCCCGCAGAGGCGCGAGCCTTTCTTGAGGCCCATCCCGAGATCGAAGCCTTCGATATCGTGCTGACCGACGCCAACGGTGTCGGGCGCGGCAAGATCGTGCGCCGTCATGAGTTGATGAGCATCTTCGAGAACGGCCGGCACATGCCGATCTCGATCCTCGGCCTCGATATCACCGGCGAGGACGTGCACGAGACCGGACTGATCTGGACGACTGGCGACGGCGATCTCCGGGCATGGCCGATCCCCGGCACACTGGTGCCGCTGTTCGGCACACAGCCGCCGCGCGGCCAGGTGCTGATGGCGATGTACCATCTCGACGGCCAGCCGATGTCGTCCGACCCGCGGCTGGCGCTCGCCCGCCAGGTAGATATCCTTGCGGCCAAGGGCCTGCATCCGGCCGGCGCCTTCGAGCTCGAATTCTTCCTGCTCGCCAACGAGCGCGATGCCGAAGGCAAGGTGCAGCCGGCGCACGCGGTGCTCGACGGACGCCGCTCGGCCAAGACGGAGGTCTATTCCGTCGATCATCTGCACGGCATGGAGCCGCTGTTTTCCGACATCTATGCTGCAGCCAAGGTGCAAGGCATCCCGGCCGAGACGGTCATTTCCGAATATGCGCCGGGCCAGTACGAATTGACGCTCAACTACCGCAAGGATGTGATGCGGGCGGCTGACGATCTCGTCATGCTCAAGCGTCTGGTGCGGGCGCAGGCGCGCCGTCATGGTGTCACCGCTTGCTTCATGGCCAAGCCGATCGAGAAATATGCCGGCTCGGGCATGCATTTTCATGTCTCGCTGCTGGACGATGCCGGCAAGAATGTCTTTGCCGAAACCGGCGGTGAAAGCTGGTCGCTGCCGCTGCTGCGCGGCCTCGGCGGACTGATCCAGACGATGGCGGAATCGATGTTGGTCTTTGCGCCGCACGCCAACTCGTGGCGGCGCTTCGTCTCGCAATCCTATGCGCCGGTGGCGCCGACCTGGGGCGTCAACAACCGTTCGGTGGCACTGCGTGTGCCGGCCGGCAACGCAAAAAATCGGCGCATCGAGCACCGGCCGTCGGGCGTCGACGCGAATCCTTACCTGGTGGCAGCCACGGTGCTGGCAGGCATCGTCAAAGGCCTTGACGAAGGCCTCGATCCCGGTCCCGAAACCACCGGCAATGGCTACGAATCGGCCGTCACGCGCACAACGATGCCGGTCGACTGGCGTGCCGCGATCGAGGCGGCAAGGGCGTCGAGTTTCCTAAAGGGCGCATTGGGCGAAGACCTGCACCGGACGTTCGTGGCAATCAAGCAGTCGGAATATCTGCGCGTCGCGCGCACGGTCAGCGAACTGGATTATCACCTCTATCTGCACGAGGTGTAGGGCATCACATCGTCGGCCATCCGCCGTAGAAGGCCCATGCGGAATGATTTCAGCGGAACCTTCGGCGGGCTTTGCTCATTGCGTGTCTGATTGCAGGAGCGAACAAGGCCGCCTTTAGTCATGATCGCCAGGATGCAGACAACCCCGACGCCGCACCATGCCAAGGTGCAGGCAAGAAGCTTGCCTGCAAGCAAGTCTCCGGAAACGACAGAAATCGACGCCAGAACGATTCCTGAACTGCGCGAAACGGCCAAGATCTGCCGCCGCTGTCCGCTATGGCACGACGCCACGCAGACGGTGTTCGGTGAAGGCCCTGATAAAGCCAAGGTGGTCTTCGTCGGCGAACAGCCGGGCGACCAGGAGGATCTGGCGGGCAAGCCTTTCGTCGGCCCGGCCGGCAAGGTGTTCGACGCGATCCTGGACGATGCGGGCGTCGATCGGCTGAAAGTCTACGTCACCAATGCGGTCAAGCATTTCAAGTTCGAGCCGCGCGGAAAGCGGCGCATCCACTCGAAGCCCAATGCCGGCGAGGTGCAGGCTTGCCGCTGGTGGCTCGACAAGGAGATCGATCTGATCAAGCCCAATCTGGCGGTAGCGCTCGGCGCGACGGCGGCGCAGGCGCTGCTCGGCAAGGTGGTGTCGATCATGAAGATGCGCGGGGCGGTGGTGGAGCGCGACGATGGCTTGCGTGTCTTCGTCACCATCCACCCTTCCTTCATCCTGCGCATTCGCGAGCCGGCGGATAAGCAGGCAGAACGCGACCGGTTCCTGCAGGATATGAGAGCGGTGAAAAAGCTGATGGCCGCCTGAGCTATTTGATCAATATCGCCCGGAAATCGTTGACGTTTGTGCCGGTCGGACCGGATACGAAAAGGTCATCTACGGCATTGAATGCCGTCCAGGCGTTGTTGCCGGCAAGCATGGCCTTGGCATCGACGCCCGCCTTACGCATCCGCGACACGGTCGAGCCGTCGGCGAAGGCGCCGGCATTGTCTTCCGAACCGTCTATGCCGTCAGTGTCGGCGGCCAGTGCGTGCACGCCGACTATGCCGCTGATGCCAATGGCGAAGGCGAGCAGGAATTCCGAGTTGCGGCCGCCTTTGCCTTTTGCACGCAGGGTCACCGTCGTCTCGCCGCCGGACAGGATCAGAACCGGTTTTGCAAACGGCCGGTTGCGCGTTGCCACTTCGCGCGCGATCGCGGCGTGGACGCCGCCGACCTCACGCGCCTCGCCTTCGATGGAATCGGAGAGAATGACCGCCTGAATGCCTTGGCGCTTCGCTTCGGCCGCTGCGGCTTCCAGCGAGACGTCGGCGGAAGCGATCAGATGCACCTCGTTGCGGATAAAACGCGGGTCGTCCGGACGTGGCGCATCGGCCGCCGGCGAATTGATATGCGCCATGACCGAAACCGGCAGGTTCATGCCATAGGCAGCGATCGATGCCAATGCGTCCTCACGGCTGCCTATATCCGGCACGGTCGGACCAGAAGCGACCAGAGCCGGATCGTCGCCCGGAATGTCAGAAACAACCAGCGAGACCACCTTGGCCGGATATGCGGCGGCCGCCAGCCTGCCGCCCTTGATCGTGGAAAGATGTTTGCGGATGGTGTTCATCGCGGCGATCGGCGCGCCGGAGGCGAGCAGCGCCTCGCTGACGGCGATCTCGTCGGCCAGCGTCAAGCCTTCGGCAGGTGACGGCAGCAGCGCCGAGCCGCCGCCCGAAATGAGCGCCACGACGAGGTCGTCCGCAGTCAGTCCCTGGACTTTTTCGAGCAGCCGCCGGGAAGCTTCGAGCCCCGCGGCATCCGGCACCGGATGCGCCGCCTCGATGATCTCGATGCGCCGGCAGGCCGCGCCATAGCCGTAGCGGGTGACGACCAGCCCTTCGATCGGCCCGTCCCACACTTTCTCGAAAGCCGCCGCCATCTGCGCCGAGCCTTTTCCTGCACCGATGACGATGGTCCGTCCCTTCGGCCTTGCCGGCAAATGATCTTTGATCGTCCTCTGGGGATCGGCGGCGGCAACGGCGGCGTTGAAGATGGCGGTGAGGAAGGGCTTGGGGTCTACCTCTGTCATTTTGCTTCCGCCGGCAATGCCAGCTCGCGCGCGTCGATGCGGAGATGCTCACACAGCGCATCGACCACCACGCCGTGGTCCTCACGCTCCGGCAGGCCCGAGACGGCGATCACGCCGATGACGCCGGCGCCCTTGCCAGTGATGGGAAAGCCGCCGCCGGCCAGCACATAGTCGGCAATATCCAGTCCCTCGCCAGGCTTGAAGCTGCGGTCGGGGCGCTGCTGCTCCAGCACCATGCGGTAGGTGCTTTTCAGGAACCGTCGCACCACGTTGATCTTGCGCCGCGCCCAATCCGGATTGGAAGCATTCGAGCCGGGCATTGCCGCATAGAACAGCGGCCGGTCGAAGGTTCTGATATCGACGATGATCGGCAGGTTTTCCTTGAGAGCCCGGTCGCGGATCGCCGAGCCGATCTCGAAAGCGACGGCTTCATCGAAGGCCGAAAAGACAAGCGTGGCTTCCTGTTTCTTGATCAGAGCGATGTCGTCCGCAACGGCCATGTCGTTCCCCTGTCAACTTCGCCGCACGCTTTGCCGGATGGCTGCCGCACGGTCAAGCCGGTCGCATATGACAGCTAAACCGCCATATCCGTCTTGGCCGCGCGGCCGGCGATATAGACCTCGCGCACGGCGCGGTCGTCGCCGAGCGTCTGCAGCAGAAACAATTCCTCGGCGAGCGTGTCCGCCGTCTCCACCCGCAGCCGCATCGCCGGCGTGGCGCGGGCGTCGAGCACGACGATATCTGCGTCGCTGCCTTCCTCCAGGGTGCCGATCTTTTCCGCAAGCGACAGCGCCTCGGCATTGCCGCGGGTCAATTGCCAGAACGACTGGAACGGATTGAGCTTCTCGCCGTTCAGCGCGATCACCTTGTAGCCCTCGTCCATGGTGCGCAGCATCGAATAGTTGGTGCCACCGCCGACATCGGTGGCGGCGGCGATGCGAAGCGGCTTCTCGCGGCGGCGAAAGCGCTGATAATCGAAAAGGCCCGAGCCGAGAAACAGGTTGGAGGTCGGGCAGAACACCGCCACCGAGCCGCTATCGGAAAGCGCGTCCGCCTCGCGTTCCGAGAGATGGATGCAATGGCCGAACATGCTTCTGCGGCCGAGCAGCCCGTAATGCTCATAGACGTCGGTATAATCGCGCGCCTGCGGATGAAGCTGCTGCGTGAAGGCGATCTCGGCGTGGTTTTCCGACAAATGCGTCTGCATGTGCAGATCAGGATATTCGCGGCAGAGCGCGCCCGCCATCTCCAATTGCTCGGGCGACGAGGTGATGGCGAAGCGCGGGGTGATGGCATAGTGCTGGCGCCCCTTGCCGTGCCACTCCTCGATCAACGCCTTGCTGTCGTCATAACCCGATTGCGGCGTGTCGAGCACGCCTTCCGGCGCGTTGCGGTCCATCATCACCTTGCCGGCGATGTTGAGCATGTTGCGGTCATGCGACTCGGCAAAGAACGCTTCGGCAGATTCCTTGTGCACCGAGCAATAGGCTGCGACAGTCGTCGTGCCGTGGCGCAACACTTCATCCAGGAACAGCCTGGCGATACGGCGGCCATGCTGGGCGTTCTGGAATTTGGTCTCTTCCGGAAAGGTGTAGGTGTTCAGCCAGTCGAGCAGCTCGGCGCCGAAGGAAGCGATGACCTGCATCTGCGGAAAATGCGCGTGCGCATCGATGAACCCGGGCAGCAGCAGATGTGGCCTATGGTCGATCTTTTTTGTTCCCTCGCCCGCCTTTTTCTCGACTTCGGCATAGGCGCCAGCGGCAACGATCCTTCCGTCGCGCATCAGCAAGCCGCCATCTTGCTCGTAGCGCCAGGCGGAATGGTCGTCGATAGTTTCTGGCCAGCGCAAAAACGACAGCGTGCGGCCGCGCAGGAGCGTGCTGGTCATGCTATTTCCCCGCGCCTTCGAACCAGGCTACCAGCAGTGCCCGTTCCTTGTCGGTGATCTGGGTGACGTTGGCGGGCGGCATGGCGTGGCTGCGTCCGGCCTGCAGGTAGATCTCGCCGGCGTGCTCGGCGATACCGGCATCGGTATCGAGCATCACGCCCTTGGGCGCGTGGTAAATGCCCTCGTAGGACGGCTCCGCCGCATGGCACATCGAACAGCGTCCAAGCACCGTATCACGTACGGCGGGAAAATGCGCCGAGGCGACGTAGACCTGTGCCGCCGAGGACGTTTTGACCTCGCCTGTCAGCAGCTTCGGTGCCGTCGACAGCCAGATGATGACGACGAACAGGACGGCGGCGGCCAGCCAGGTCCAGGTCGGATTGCCTTTGCGCGCATGCCTGGTGTTGAAATAGTGCCGGATCAGCACGCCTATGATGAACACCAGCGAGGCAATGACCCAGTTGAACTCTGTGCCGAACGCCAGCGGATAATGGTTCGACAGCATCAGGAACAAAACCGGCAGCGTCAGGTAGTTGTTGTGCAGCGAGCGCTGTTTGGCGATCTTGCCGTATTTCGGATCGGGCTTACGGCCGGCGATCAGGTCGGCGACGACGATCTTCTGGTTGGGGATGATGACCATGAAAACGTTGGCCGACATGATCGTCGCCGTGATGGCGCCGAGATGCAGGAAAGCGGCGCGGCCGGTGAACAGGTGGGTCAGGCCCCAGGCGATGAACACCAGCACGCCGTAGAGCACCAGCATCAGGCCGGTGTCGCTGTTGCCAAGCGGCGAACGGCACAAGAGATCGTAGACCACCCAGCCGACGCCGATCGTCGCCAGCGACAGCAAGATGCCTGCAGGCACCGACATGGCAAGCACATTCGGATCGATCAGGAACAGGTCCGCCCCGGCATAGTAGACGACGCACAGCATGGCGAAGCCCGACAGCCAGGTGGCGTAGGATTCCCATTTGAACCAAGTCAGGTGCTCGGGCATTTCGGCCGGCGCCACCAGATATTTCTGCACGTGGTAGAAGCCGCCGCCATGCACCTGCCATTCCTCGCCGAAGGCTCCGGCAGGCATGCCCGGACGCTGGCGCAGCCCGAGGTCGAGCGCGACGAAATAAAAGGACGATCCAATCCAGGCGATGCCGGTGACGACGTGCAGCCAGCGCACGGCGAAACTCAGCCAATCCCAGAATATCGCGAAATCCATCATGAAAAATCGTCCCTGCCGATCGGCTGACTTTACGGGTTGGAGCGCAAACGGAAAGGGCCGAGACGCACGATGACTTTCAAAAAAAATTGGAAAATACTAGGCTGATCATACGCAGCCACATGAGAGCCACGAAAGCCGCATGGCCTATCTCGATAACATCGCCGTTTTCGTCCGTGTCGTCGAGCTCGGCAATTTGTCGGCGGCTGGGCGCGACATGCGCATTTCGCCGGCGGTCGCTTCCAACCGGATCAAGGAGCTCGAGAAGCACCTGGGCGTCAGGCTGTTCAACCGTACGACGCGGCAATTGATGCCGACCGAGCACGGCACGGTGTTCTACTCCGGCGCCAAGCAGGTGCTGGAGGCGGTCACCGAGGCGGAAGCGGCGGTCAGCGCGTTATCCGGCCAGCCGCGCGGCACGATAAAGGTGACAGCGCCGCTCGGCCTCGGCCGGCGGCTGGTGGCATCGGGCATTCCGGATTTCCACGACAGGTACCCCGATATCGAGGTGCGGCTCCGGCTTTCCGACCACAATGTCGACATCATGAAAGAAGGCATCGACGTTGCGTTCCGGCTGGGCATCATCGAGGATTCCAGCCTGAGGATGCGCGGCATCATGGAATGCGAGCGCGTGCTGGTGGCGGCCCCACAATATCTGGAGGCGCGCGGCGAACCGAGAGAGCCGCAGGAACTGATCGGCAAGAAGCACGATTGCCTGATGCTGCGCTATTCCGGCGCGCGTGAATATGTCTGGACGCTGCAGACGCCGAACGGCCCGCAAAAGTTCGAGGTGCACGGCCCTTACGATACTGATGATGGCGACGTGCTGACCGGCTGGGCGCTGTCCGGCCGCGGCATCATCAACAAACCGCGCTTCGAGGTCGAGCCGTTTATCCGCGACCAGCGGCTGAAGGTGATCCTGAGCAACACACCGCCGACGCCGGTGCAGTTTGCCGCCGTCTACCCACACAAAAAGCTGCAGGATCCGAAGGTGCGGCTGCTGCTCGATTTCATGGCCGAGCGCTGCCAGCGGCTGATCCGGGATATTCTGGCCGGCAAATGATCGCCGGCTGGCCGGTTGCTTTCCGTCCAACCGACGAGATAATTCCCAAGGAATCTCGCTCAACAGGGAAAAGCGATGGCCGACGGCGCCACAATGTGTCTGGCCGTTTCACTGTCTCCGGAAGCCGCCCCTTCCCATCCGCCCGGCGCCGGCCCGGACTTCAGTCTGCTGGCGCGGTTCGTGCAAGAAGCCGAAGCGGCCGGCCTGGACATGGTGTTGCTCGGCGATTCCGCGCCGGTTGCAGGTGGGCCGAACCGGCAAATGCGCTTCGAAGCGACGACCTTGCTGGCAGCGCTGGCTACGGTGACAAGCAGGATCGGCCTCGTCGCGGCAGCGTCGACGGTCGCCCACCAGCCCTACAATCTCGCGCGTCGTTTCGCCTCGCTCGATATTATCAGCCATGGTCGCGCCGGCTGGAACGCGAGCATGAGGCCCGAACCGCGCGAGGCGGCTAATTTCAGCCGGCCGGAGGGGTTTTTCGGCGACGATTTCCGCCTGCGCGCAGAGGAATTCATCGGCATCGTGCAAGGTTTGTGGAAAGGCTGGGACGCAGACGCGCTGCTGTTCGACAAAGTTGCCGGCCGCTTCTTCGATCCCGAGAAGATGCACCTTCTCGACCACAAGGGGGAATATTTTTCCGTGCGCGGGCCGCTCAACGTAGCGCGGTCGCCGCAGGACACGCCGGTGCTGGTCATGTCCGGCCTGTCCGAGCCCGCCATGGATATTGCCGCCCGCACCGCCGATGTCGTCCTGCTGGATGAGCCATCGGTCGAGCCGGCGAAGGCTGGCGATCTGACGCACCGTGCGCTTACTTTCGGGCGCAGGCCGGAGGCGCTGAAAGTGCTGATGAACGTTACCGGCAGCGCCGAAACAACCGCCGCGCCGGACCTGTTTGCGGACAGGCTCGAAGAGTGCTTTCGCTCGAAAGCCTGCGACGGTTTCAACATCGCCATGCCGTTCACATCGTCGCTCGACGATTTCGTCGGTCTCGTGCTGCCGGAGCTTCGCCGCCGCGGCCTTGTCCGGTCCGGCTACAGCGCCGCGACACTGCGCGCCCAGCTCGGGCTTGCAGGGGAGGATCGGCAATGAGCGCCGGTCGGGGCCAGATGAAGCTCGGCGCCTTCCTGTGGGCGACAGGCCACCACATCGCCGCCTGGCGCCATCCGCAGGCGCATGTCACGGCCGGTATCGACATCGATCATTACATCCAGCTGGCGCGGACGGCGGAAGCGGCAAAGTTCGACATGATCTTCTGCGAGGACGCCGCCGGCGTGCGCGAGGCCAATGTCAACATCGCCAGCCAAACGTCGCGCTCGATCGGCTTCGAGCCGATCAGCCTGCTTGCGGCGCTCGCGGTGCAGACGGAGCGCATCGGCCTCGTCTCAACGGCGTCGACGAGCTATAACGAGCCTTACGGGCTGGCGCGAAACCTTCCTGTCGCTCGACCATCTGAGCGGCGGCCGAGCCGGCTGGAACCTTGTCACTTCGGCCAGCCAGATCGAGGCCGCCAATTTCGGCTCGACCGGACTGCGCCCACATGCGGACCGCTACGAACGCGCGCGCGAATTCGCTGCCGTGGTTGCTGGCCTTTGGCAAGGCCAGGGTGGACACGAAGGCAGAAGTTTTTCGACGCGTGACCCGCTCGATCTGCCGCGCTCGCCACAAGGTGCACCGGTTATGGTCCAGGCGGGAGCGTCGGATGAGGGCCGCGATCTCGCCGCCCGGACCGCCGATGTGGTGTTCACTGCGGCGCAAACATTCGAGGAGGCAAAGGCCTTCTACGACGACCTCAAGGGACGGCTGGCGGCCCATGGGCGCGAGCCGGGGGACGTCAAGATCATGCCCGGCATCGCGCCGGTCGTCGCGGCAAGCGAAGCGGAAGCCCGGGCAAAACATGATGAACTGCAGGAGCTGATACCGGACGATGTCGGTGTCGCGCTGCTTTCCAGCTATCTCAGCATATCCGATCTCGCGCGCTATCCCATCGACGGACCGCTGCCCGAGCTGCCGGCCAGCGAAGGCATGCAGAGCCGGCAGGCGCTCGTCATCGCAATCACGCCGCGACAAGCTGTCCATTCGCCAGCTTGCCCGTCATTTCGCCGGCGCGCGCGGCCATTGGCGCGTCGTCGGAACGCCCGCCCAGATCGCCGACGAGCTCGAAGCACGCTTCGAGGGCGGCGCGGCGGACGGTTTCAACGTCATGCCATCCTATTTTCCCGGCCAACTCGATGCCTTTGCCACACTAGTCGTGCCGGAGCTGCAGCGGCGCGGGCTGTTCCGTACGGATTATGAAGGCAGCACGCTGCGCGACCATCTGGGCTTGAAAAGGCTGGCGTAAACGACGAGCGGAACGAAAGTCGGAGATCGCCGTTTTGGGATGCTGTGCCGCGCGGCGATGAGGGCGTCTGCGCGCATGTTCGATTGACCTTCCACAAACTTCGCCTTTTTTTAAACCAAGCGGACGCAACCGCCACAGGAGCCGATCATGGATGCCATCGCCACCCGCAACGACCTGCAATCCAATGCCAAGAAAGAGTGTATCGATCTTCTCAATGCCCGTCTTGCCGACGCCATCGATCTGGCCTTGATCACCAAGCAGGCGCACTGGAACGTCAAGGGACCGCAATTCATCGCCATCCACGAGATGCTCGACACGTTCCGCGAGGAGATCGACGGCCATGTCGACACCATTGCCGAGCGCGCCGTACAACTCGGCGGGACGGCGCTCGGCACATCGCAAGAGGTGTCGAAGGCGACTATGCTCGAGGCCTATCCGACCGACATCCACAAGACCCGGGATCATCTGGCGGCGCTGATCGACCGCTATGCCGCAACCGCCAAGCGGGCACGCGCGGCGATCGACGAGGCGGCTGGCGCGGGCGATGCCGACACCGCCGACATCTTCACCGCCTATTCACGCTCGCTCGACAAATTGCTGTGGTTCCTTGAGGCGCACACGCAGGAGAAGGAATAGCCAAAACGTCAGCCGGCCATCGCCTTGCGGCGAGGGGTTTTGGACTGAGCGGACGGTGCCGCCGCATGGCCGGCCAACGCCGTCATAATCTCGGCTACGGCGAGTGCGGCGATCACCTGCGGGCGCTTGTCCTTAACGGCATCGCCGCCGATCGGCGAGACGAGGCGGGCAAATTCCGCCTCGCTTCCGTCCGCCGATTTCAGAAACCAGTTCCGGAACGTCGCCTTCTTGGTTCTGGAGCCGATCATGCCGACATAGGCGGCATCCCGGCGTTTCAGAGCCTCGGCGACGATCAGGAAGTCCAGCGCGTGGTCATGGGTGACGACGACGAAGGCCGATCCAGCCGGGGCTTCGCGCACCATCGCCTCAGGCATCGGCGTCAGCTTGGTTTCGACTGCTTCCGGCATGCCTTTGAGCGCCTCGGCTCGCGTCTCGACAACGACGATATGCACCGGCAGCAAGGCCATCGCCGAGGCCAGCGCTTGGCCGACATGGCCGCCGCCGAGGATGTAGACATGCGGTAGCTGCGCTTCCTCGGCTTCCGCCGCCGCAACCAGCTTGGCTTCAAGCGCGGGGTCGACCAGCTGGATCAGCAGCTCGACCCTGCCGCCGCAGCACTGCCCGATCTCCGGGCCGAGCGCGATGTCGAGGGTATCCCTCCCCCTTGAGGAGAGGGTGGCGGCGAAGCCGCCGGGTGGGGTCGCTGCGGCAGTGCTCGACGCACCGGCGGTGCCTTCTGAGACGACCCCCTCTGGCCGCTCCGCGGCCATCTCCCCCTCAAGGGGGGAGAAAAGCATCTGCCGCGCTTTGTCGATCGCCATGTATTCGAGCTGGCCGCCGCCGATCGTGCCGAAAGTGGCCGATCCTGAGACGAGCATGAAGGCACCCGTCTCGCGCGGCGTCGAACCTTTTGTCCCGGCCACCTCAACTAAGGCGACCCGGCCGGCGCCGGCAAGAAAGGCTTTCAGGCTCTGCACTTTCGCGTTCATAATTTCGTGTTCCCTATCGGGAAATATAGAGTTTTTCGGCCTGAATTGCACGTTTCCGGGATTCAAGTGCCGGTCCTGGCTTCCCGCTTCAGCCGTTCGATCGCCATCAGCACACGCTCCGGCGTGGCCGGCGGGTCGAGGCGTGGGCAGATCTTGTGGCCGGCAACGCTCGCCACTGCGTCCGACAGCGCATGCAGCACCGACATTGCGAGCGGAAAGGGCGGCTCGCCGACCGCCTTGGAGCGGTACACCGTCGGCTCGCCTGCTTGCGCCCAGTCGGCCAAAGTCACATTAAAAATCTTCGGCCGGTCCGACGCGAGCGGGATCTTGTAGGTCGATGGCGCATGGGTGCGCAGCCGCCCCTTGTCGTCCCACCACAGTTCCTCCGTTGTCAGCCAGCCCATGCCCTGGATGAAGCCGCCCTCGATCTGGCCGAGGTCGATGGCGCGGTTCAGCGAGCGGCCGGTTTCGTGCAGGATGTCGGTACGCTCGACGATATATTCGCCGGTCAGCGTGTCGACAGAGACTTCCGAGCACGCGGCGCCATAGGCGAAATAATAGAAGGGCCGGCCCTCGCCCTTGTCGCGGTCCCAATGGATTTTCGGCGTCTTGTAGAAACCCGCCGCCGAAAGCTGGATGCGCGCCATATAGGCCTGCCTGACGAGATCGGCGAAGGCGATCTCCTGGTTGCCGATGCGCACGCGGTTGGGCAGGAACAGCACCTGGTCGCGCGGCACCTGGTATCTCTCGACGGCAAAATTGGTCAACCGGTCCTTGATCTGGCGGGCGGCATTCTGCGCCGCCATGCCGTTGAGATCGGAGCCGGAAGACGCGGCGGTGGCCGAGGTATTCGGCACCTTGCCGGTCGTCGTCGCGGTGATCTTGACCTGATCGAGGTCGATCTGGAACTCTTCCGCCACAACCTGCGCCACCTTGACATAGAGGCCCTGCCCCATCTCGGTGCCGCCGTGGTTCAGATGCACCGAACCGTCGGTATAGACATGCACCAGCGCGCCGGCCTGGTTATAATGGGTGGCGGTGAACGAGATGCCGAACTTGACCGGCGTCAGCGCCAGTCCGCGCTTGATGAAGCGGCTGTTGGCATTGAAAGCATCGATGGTGCGGCGGCACCTCGCATAGTTGGAACTCGCCTCCAGCTCGGCGACTATGCGGTGGATGATGTTGTCCTCGACCGTCTGGTGGTAGGGCGTGATGTTGCGGTCTGAGGTGCCGTAGAAGTTCTTCTTGCGGATTTCGAGCGGGTCCTTGCCGACGGCAAACGCGACTTCGTCGATGACGCGCTCGGCGCCGACCATGCCTTGCGGGCCGCCGAAGCCGCGAAAGGCGGTGTTCGATACCGTATTGGTGTAAAGCGGCGCCGACTGCGCGTGCACCGCCGGCCAGAAATAGGTGTTGTCGCAATGGAACAGCGCGCGGTCGGTGACCGGGCCGGAGAGGTCGGCCGAGAAGCCGCAACGCGCCGCGAACATGAAATCTACGCCCAGAATATTGCCCTCGTCGTCGAAGCCGACCTCGTAGTCGACGAGGAAATCGTGGCGTTTGCCGGTGGCGATCATGTCGTCGTCGCGGTCGGGCCGGATTTTTACGGCTCGATGATGTTTCTTCGCGGCGATAGCGGCCAATGCCGCAAACTGATTGCCTTGCGTTTCCTTACCGCCGAAAGCGCCGCCCATCCGGCGGATTTCCACCGTCACCGCGTGGCTCGAAACACCGAGCGCATGGCTGACCATGTGCTGGATTTCGCTCGGGTGCTGGGTCGAGGAATAGATGGTGACGTCGTGGTCCTCGCCAGGGATGGCCAAGGCGATATGGCCTTCGAGATAGAAATGCTCCTGGCCGCCGATGCGCATTTTTCCCTTCAGCCGGCGCGGCGCCGCATTGATCGCAGCCGCTGCATCACCACGCTTCAGCGTCAGCGGCGGCGTGACCAGCTTGTCTTTCCCGGGATCGAGCTCGCCGATATCGGCGATGAACGGCAATTCCTCGTATTCGACCTTGGCCAGCCTTGTCGCGCGGCGCGCCTGCTCGCGGGTTTCAGCGATGACACAGAAGATCGGCTGACCGAAAAATTGCACCTTGCCGTCGGCCAGCACCGGCTCGTCGTGACGGCCGGTCGGCGAAATGTCGTTCTCGCCCGGCACGTCGCTCGCGGTCAGCACATCGACGACGCCGGGTGCGGCGCGTACCGCCGAAAGATCCATGCTGGTGATGGTGGCATGCGTCGCCGTCGAAAGCCCAAGGCAGCCGTGCAGCGTGCCGGCCGGTTCCGGCATGTCGTCGATGTAAACGGCCGTGCCACTGACATGCTTGTGCGCGGAATCATGGCGCTGGTCAGTGGCGACGCCGCCGGCGATTTTTTGCGCCTTCAGGTTTGGCGTGGCGTGCTTGTTCATCATGCCGCCTCGTGCCGTGATACCTGGATCGGCGCCCGGGTGCCGGTGGTTTCGGCAAAGAAGCGCAGCAGCAGGTTGCGTGCCGCCAGCGCCCGGTATTCGGCGCTTGCCCGCATGTCGGTCAGCGGGGTGAAATCGCCGGCGTACGCGGCCATCGCCGCCTCGACCGTCGCTTCCGTCCAGGGCCTGCCCAGCAATGCCTTTTCGACGCCAAAGGCGCGCTTCGGCGTTGCCGCCATGCCGCCATAGGCGATGCGCACATCCGCCACCGTGCCATCCTCGGCGAGCTTCAGGAAAAACGCGCCCAGCGCTGCTGTGATGTCTTCGTCGCGGCGCTTGGTGATCTTGTAGACGGCAAATTTCGTCTCGCCGGCCGGCACCGGGACATGCACGGCCTCGACGAATTCGCCGGGCTGCCGGTCCTGTCGGCCATAAGCGATGAAGAAATCCTCCAGCGGGATCGTCCGCCGCTTGTCGCCGCGGCGCAGCGTCAGGCGGGCACCGAGTGCGATCAGCGGCGGCGGCGTGTCGCCGATCGGCGAACCGTTGGCGATATTGCCGCCGATGGTGCCCATGTTGCGCACCTGATCGCCGCCGATGCGATCGAACAGCGGGCCCAGCGCCGGGATGCGTTTCGCCAGTGTCGAGAAGGCCTCGCTATAGGTGACACCGGCGCCGATCGAGATGACGCCCTTCTCCTCGGAAATCCCGCACAGGCCATCGAGATTGCCGATGAAAATCACCGGCGCAATATCGCGCATGTGCTTGGTCACCCAAAGGCCGACATCGGTCGAACCCGCGACGATGGTGGCGCCCGGCTCCTTGACCAGCACGCTGGCCAGATCGTCGGCATTGGCCGGCACGATCAGCCGCTCGTTGCCGGAGCCGATCTCGATGCGCGAACCGTCCTTCATCGCCTCGAGCTTGGCCGTAACTGCCTTGCGCTCCGGCGCCAGCGGATCCTTTGCCGCCTTGCCGTAGCTTGAGATGGCACGTGCGGCGCGCATGATCGCCTCGTAGCCGGTGCAGCGGCAGAGATTGCCCTGCAGCGCCTTTTCTATTGCCGCGTCCGACGGCTCCGGCGACCGCATCCACAGCGCATAAAGCGACATGACGAATCCCGGCGTGCAGAAGCCGCATTGCGAGCCGTGGAAATCGACCATCGCCTGCTGCACGGGGTGCAGCTTTCCTGCGCCGCCGCGCAGATGCTCGACGGTCACGACATGCGTGCCGTCTAGCGAGCCAAGGAAGCGGATGCAGGCATTGACGCTTTCATAGACCAGTCTGCCGGCCGAGAGCCTGCCGACCAGCACCGTGCAGGCGCCGCAGTCGCCCTCAGCGCAGCCTTCCTTGGTGCCGCGCAGCGAGCGGTCGAGCCGCAGCCAGTCGAGCAGGGTCTGGTCGGGTGCAACCGTGCCGAGCGCGACGTCCTCGCCATTGAGGATGAAGCGGATTTCGTTGCGTGTCTTGATCCCGGCCATCTCAGCTTCCCCGGTAGGTCGAATAGCCGTACGGCGACAGAAGCAGCGGCACATGATAGTGCATCGGCTCGGCCATACCGAAGCGGATCGGCACATGATCGAGGAAGGCCGGTTCCGCCAGTTTTGTCCCTTGCCCGCGCAGATAATCGCCGGCCGCAAAGACCAGCTCGTATTGGCCGGTGCGGAATTCCGCGCCGGCAAGCAGAGGAGCATCGCAGCGGCCGTCATCATTGGTGACAACCGTTTTCAGATGCGTCCGGGCCTGCCCGTCAAGATGATAGAGCTCGATCGACAGACCGGCCGCCGGTTTGCCGGCCGCTGTGTCGAGGACATGGGTCGTCAGGCGCCCGCCTTCGGCTTTCGACGTTTCCGCCACTAGCTGCTCCATTCCCTGAACGGTCGAACACTATTCATGAATTGTGCGCCAATTAAAGGCGATGCATAAGTCCCGGTCGAGCGGAGCGCGACAAAAACACTTTCAAAAATTTCGGGGGAATGCGCAGGCACTCCTTTCGACTATCCTGATCACAATTTCCGGCAGGAGCGAGAATGCGTTACGAACGAGACATGCGCGGCTACGGAGCCAATCCGCCGGATCCGAAATGGCCCGGCGGGGCGCATGTCGCGGTGCAGTTCGTCGTCAATTACGAAGAGGGCGGCGAGAATTGCGTCCTGCACGGCGACAAGGCTTCGGAGGCTTTCCTGTCGGAGATCGTCGGCGCCGCGCCCTGGCCCGGCCAGCGCCACTGGAATATGGAATCGATCTACGAATACGGCGCCCGAGCCGGCTTCTGGCGATTGCTGCGCCTGTTCAGCGAGGCACAGGTGCCGATCACCTGCTATGGCGTGGCCACGGCCCTGGCGCGTTCGCCCGACCAGGTTGCGGCGATGCAGGAGGCCGGGTGGGAGATCGCTTCGCACGGACTGAAATGGATCGACTACCGCGACCATACCCCGGAAGACGAGCGTCGCGACATGGAGGCGGCGATCCGGCTGCATTATGAGGTCACAGGGGCGCGGCCGACCGGCTGGTACACCGGCCGCACCTCGATCAACACGGTGCGGCTGGCGGCGGAAGAGGGCGGCTTCGACTATGTGTCGGACACATATGACGACGAACTGCCCTACTGGTTCGAGCATGTGACACCGGACGGGTCGGCGAAGCCGCAGCTGATCATCCCCTACACGCTCGACGCCAACGACATGCGCTTTGCCACGCCGCAGGGCTTCAATTCGGGCGACCAGTTCTTTGCCTATCTCAGGGATAGTTTCGATACGCTCTATGCCGAGGGCAAGGCAGGGCGGCGGCGCATGATGAATATCGGCCTGCACTGCCGCCTGGTTGGGCGGCCGGGCCGGGTCGCGGCACTGAAGCGCTTCATCGACTACGTCAAATCGCACGACAAGGTCTGGCTGGCACGGCGCATCGACATTGCAAAACATTGGCAGGAGACGCATCCGTTCCGGTTGCCGGCGCTGCGCCCGTCGAAAATGGAATTCGAGGCCTTCGTCCACACATTCGGCGGCGTGTTCGAGCATTCGCCGTGGGTTGCCGAGCGCGCTTATGGGCTGGAGCTCGGCCCGGCCCATGACAGTGCCGGCGGCCTGCACAATGCGCTCTGCCGCGTGTTTCGCGCAGCAAGCGAGGCCGAGCGGCTTTCCGTGCTCAATGCCCACCCCGATCTTGCCGGAAAACTGGCGCAGGCCAGAAGGTTGACGGACGAATCGGCCAAGGAGCAAGCTTCGGCAGGGCTCGACGCGCTGACCGAGAAGGAGCGCGAGCTGTTCGCAAAACTCAATGCCGCCTACGTCACCAGTTTCGGTTTCCCCTTCATCATCGCGGTGAAAGGCAGGACCAAGGCGGAGATCCTGGCCGAGTTCGAAGCGCGTATCGGCAACAGCCACGACGTCGAATTCGAAACCGCCTGCAGACAGGTCGAGCGCATCGCGCTGCTTCGTCTCAAGGACATGCTTCCGCAATAGGCCTTGGCTGCCGCGATAGGCCCTGGCTTCCGCAACAGGCTTGAATTTATGGATATGATGAAAATGGCCGAGCGAACCTATTATGCGCCGCAAGGCGGACATCCCGGCCAGAGTGAATTGCTGACCGGCCGCGCTGTGTTCACACAGGCCTATGCCGTGATCCCCAAAGGCGTGATGCAGGACATCGTCACCAGCGCTTTGCCGTTCTGGGATGGGACACGCGTCTGGGTGCTGTCGCGGCCGCTGTCGGGTTTTGCCGAGACGTTTTCGCAATACATCGTCGAGCTCGCGCCCGGCGGCGGCAGCGACCGCCCTGAGCTTGACGCCGCCGCCGAAGGTGCGCTGTTCGTGGTCGAAGGCGAGCTATGCGTTTCGCTTGCCGGCAAGAAACATAGCTTAAGGCCGGGCGGCTTTGCCTTCCTGCCGCCGGCGAGCGGGTGGACGGTGCGCAATGAAAGCGGCGCCGCCGTCCGCTTCCACTGGATCCGCAAGACTTATGACGCAGTCGACGGCATCGACCAGCCGCAAGCGTTCTTCGCCAACGAACAGGACATCGCGCCGACGCCGATGCCGGGTACCGAAGGCCGATGGGCGACGACGCGCTTCGTCGATCCGGCCGACATGCGCCACGACATGCATGTCACCATCGTCACGCTCGAGCCTGGTGCGGTCATTCCCTTCGCCGAGACGCATGTCATGGAGCACGGGCTCTATGTGCTGGAGGGCAAGGCGGTCTACCGTCTCAACCAGGACTGGGTCGAAGTCGAAGCCGGCGACTATATGTGGCTGCGCGCCTTCTGCCCGCAGGCTTGTTATGCCGGCGGGCCGGGCAAATTCCGCTACCTCCTCTACAAGGACGTCAACCGCCACGCCAAGCTTGGCAGCGCCGGCGTCGCGAGACCTACACCATGACGCGGATCGTCGCGCGGCCGCTGACCCGCAAGAATTTCGCCGAATTCGGCGACGTCATCGATATGGGCGGCGACAACCACTATCCGATCAATGGCGGCAAGGCCGAGCGCTACCACGACCTCGCCACCGCGGAAGCACGAGGACCGAATGCGCGCGTGCTGATCTCCATCGTGCGTGGCACGCCCTATGAGCTGCCGTTGAAGCTGACAATGGTGGAGCGCCATCCGTTCGGCAGCCAGGCCTTCATCCCGCTGTCACCACGGCCGTTCCTGGTCGTCGTCTGCCATGATGGCGAGGAAGGACCTGGCGAGCCGCACGCCTTCATCACGGCGCCCGGGCAAGGCGTCAACTACCCGCGCAATCTGTGGCACGGCGTGCTGACGCCGATCGGCGATGTCCAGGATTTTGTGGTCGTCGACCGCGGCGGCGACGGCTCCAACGTCGAAGAGTGTCATTTCTCACACCCTTACGAAATCCATCTTCCCGACGGGAGCCGGTGATGACCGACATTTCGCTGATCGATCGCCTGCTCGATGTCATCGAGCACGACATCGTGCCGAAGACCGTCGAAGGCGTCGCGCACGGCAACAAACTGTTCGGCGCAGCGATCCTGCGCAAGGACGACCGTTCGCTGGTGCTTGCCGAAACCAACAACGAGATCGAAAATCCGCTCTGGCACGGCGAGATGCACTGCCTGAAGCGCTTCTACGAAATGCCTCAGGCCGAACGCGTCGATACCAAGGACGCGATCTTTCTTGCCACGCACGAACCCTGTTCGCTCTGCCTGTCGGCGATCACCTGGACCGGCTTCGACAATTTCTACTATCTTTTCAGCCATGAGGATTCGCGCGACAGCTTCGACATCCCGCACGATCTGAAGATCCTGAAGGAGGTCTTCACCCTCGATCCCGGCGGCTACAATGCCGAGAATGCCTACTGGAGGAGCTTTTCGATCCGCAAATTGGTGCGATCGCTGCCTGAGACCGAACGCAAGCGGCTGGAAGCGCGGATCGGCACAATATCAGCGCGCTATGACGAATTGTCCGCCGCCTATCAGGCCGGCAAGGACGAAAACGACATTCCGCTGAATTGACGCGGATTGACCAGCCGAATTCGTTGACTGGCCCACGACGCGCTCTCACGGACTCCATCATCTGGCGCTCCTGGAGTTCGCCCGCATGAAAATCGTCACTGAATTCCCACGAAAGATCGTCGAATTTCCGGATATGGGGATCATCATGCCGGACGGCTGCCGGCTGTCCGCGCGGGTGTGGATGCCGGCCGATGCTGCCGACGATCCAGTGCCGGCAATCCTCGAACACCTGCCCTATCGCAAACGCGACGGCACGATCTATCGCGATCAGCTGACGCATCCCTATTTCGCAGGCCATGGCTACGCCTCGATCCGCGTCGACATGCGCGGCAATGGCGATTCCGAAGGGCTGATGGACGACGAATATTCCGAGCAGGAATTGCAGGACGCTTGCGACGTCATCGCCTGGGCGGCGGACCAGCCCTGGTGCAACGGCAATGCCGGCATGATGGGCATTTCGTGGGGCGGCTTCAACTGCCTGCAGGTGGCGTCTAAGCAGCCGCCGGCGCTGAAGGCGGTCATCAGTCTCTGTTCGACGGTCGACCGCTATGCCGACGACATCCACTACAAGGGCGGCTGCCTGCTGATCGAGAATTTCGGCTGGGCCTCGACCATGCTGTCCTATTCGTCAAGGCCGCCGGATCCGTTGCTGGCCGGTGACAACAGATGGCGCGACCTGTGGCTGACCCGGCTGGAGAACCAGCCCTTCCTGGCGCCGCTATGGCTGAGGCACCAGCATCGCGATGCCTATTGGAAGCGCGGCTCGATCTGCGAGGACTATTCCGCCATCCATGCCGCGGTGCTGTCGATCGGCGGCTGGCATGACGGCTATCGCAATACGATTTCCCACCTCGCCGCCAACATCGAGGCGCCGGTCAAGGGCATCGTCGGCCCGTGGATCCACAAATACCCGCATTACGCCGCGCCCGAACCGCGCATCGGCTTCCTGCAGGAGGCGTTGCGCTGGTGGGACCGCTGGCTGAAGGACATCGACACCGGCGTCGAGGCCGACCCGGCATACCGGGCCTATGTCATGGACAGCGTGCGTCCGGCGCGCTGGCATCCCGAGCGCCCGGGCCGCTGGGTCGCTGAATCGGAATGGCCGTCACCCAACATCAAGACGCAAGAGGTTGAGCTTATCGCTGAAGGCAAGCACGCTATCGTCGCTTCGCCGCAAAGCTGCGGCCTTGCCGGCGGCGAATATTTCCCCTTCACCTTTGGACCGGAACTGCCGGGTGACCAGCGTCCCGACGACGCGCTGTCGGTATGTTTCGACCAGCCGGTGCTGACCGAAGCGATCGACATCGTCGGTGCTCCCGAAGTTTTGGTCAGAGTCTCGGCGGACCGGCGCCAGGCGAACATCGCGGTTCGGCTGTGCGACGTCCACCCGGACGGAGCGTCGGAGCTGATTTCCTACGGCGTGCTCAACCTGACGCATCGCAACTCGCACGAATTTCCCGAAGCGCTGGTGCCCGGCGAAACCGTCAGCGTGCGGGTGGTGCTCGACCAATGCGCCTACCGCGTGCCGGCCGGCCACCGCTTGCGCGTTGCCGTTTCGAACGCCTACTGGCCCATGATCTGGCCGTCGCCGGAACCGGTCCGGCTCGAATTGTCGGCCGCGACATTGATGCTGCCGCTGCGCCCGCCGGCGACGGGCGATGAGGTCACCTTCCCCGCCCCCGAAGGCGCGACGCCCTGGGCAACGGAGACACTTCGGCCCGCCAATTCCGAACGTCATGTCGATCGCGACGAAAAGACCGGACTGATCACGCTTTCCATCGTCGACGATTTCGGCGAAGTGCGCGACCTGGAGCATGGCCTCACCCACGGGAGCATCGCCAGAGAGACATGGGCGATCCATCCCGACAATCCGCTGTCAGCGTCGGGCAAGACGCATTGGACCCAGACGCTGTCGCGAAATGAATGGTCGATGCGCACCGAAACGTTCGCCGAAATGCGCTCCGACGCGCAAAGCTTCATGGTTAGCGCCAGAATTGAAGCCTATGAAGGCGAGAAACTGGTCTTCGAGCGCAACTTCAAGGAGAAAATCCCGCGCGTACTGCTTTGAGCGCTTATAGCGATTGGTCCAATTGCGACGCACGATTTACGCCACGGCATGTCGCATTCGGTCTTGCTTACCGCTTTCCCTTACGGTCATTATTCTCCCGATCGAAATGAGAAAAAACGACCATAAGGTCGGACCAACAGAGTGAGGAACTTAACATGTCGAACGAACTGGAATATCTGAGCCGGCGCGTTGCGTCCGGCAAGCTGAGCCGTCGCGATTTTCTCGGCCGGGCAGCTGCGCTTGGCGTCACCGCAACCTTCGCCAATTCGCTGCTATCCAGCGCTTCCCGCGCGGCGGGTCCGGTCAAGGGCGGCACGCTGAAGGCCGGCCTGGTCGGTGGCGAGTCCACCAACAGTCTCGATCCGGCGCTGTTCATGACGCAGGTGCCGTTCGCCTTCGGCAAGATGTGGGGCGAACTGATCGTCGAACTGTCTCCTGAAGGCAAGCTCGAGAACCGCATTGCCGAGGAGATCGGCTCGTCGGACGACGCCAAGACCTGGACGCTGAAGATCCGCGATGGCGTCGAGTTCCACAACGGCAAGAAGGTGACCGCAGAGGACGTGGCCGCCACCCTCGAACGCCATTCGGACGAGAAGTCGAAGTCCGGCGCGCTCGGTTATATGAAAGGCATCGAGAGCATAAAGGCCAACGGCAAGGAAGTGGTGCTGACGCTGAAGGAGCCGAATGCCGATCTTCCCTATCTGCTTAGCGACTATCACCTGATCATCCAGCCGAACGGCGGCAAGGATAAGGCCGATGCCGGTATCTCGGCGGGTCCTTACAAGGTCACCACCAACGAGCCCGGCGTGCGCCATGGCGGCGAGCGCTTCGCCAATTACTGGCAGGGCGACAAGATGGGCCATGCCGACCAGATCGAGATCATCGTCATCAACGACGCCACGGCGCGTACGGCGGCGCTGCAGGGCGGCCAGGTCCACATGATCAACCGCGTCGAGCCGAAGATCGTCGATCTGATCAAGCGCGTGCCCGGCGTCACCATCCGCAACCATTCGGGACCCGGCCACTACGTTTTCATCATGCACTGCGACACCGCGCCGTTCGACAATAACGATCTGCGCATGGCGTTGAAGCTGGCGATCGACCGCGAGGAGATGCTGAACAAGGTGCTGCGCGGCTATGGCTCGCTCGGCAACGACTTCCCGATCAATGCATCGTACCCGCTATTCACCGAGATCGAGCAGCGCAAATACGATCCCGACAAGGCCAAGTTCCACTACAAGAAATCGGGTCATGACGGTGCCGTCCTGCTCCGGACGTCGGACGTCGCCTTCCCCGGTGCCGTCGATGCCGCACAGCTGTTCCAGCAAAGCGCGGCCAAGGCCGGCATCAAGCTGGAGATCAAGCGCGAACCGGGCGACGGCTACTGGTCGGAAGTCTGGAACAAACAGCCGTTCTGCGCCTCCTACTGGGGCGGCCGGTCGACGCAGGACCAGATGTACTCTACCGCCTATCTGTCGACGGCCGACTGGAACGACACACGTTTCAAGCGTCCGGATTTCGACAAGATGGTGCTGGCGGCCCGCGCCGAGCTCGACGAGGCCAAGCGCAAGGCAATGTACCACGACATGGCTGTGATGGTGCGCGACGAGGGCGGCCTGATCCTGCCGATGTTCAATCAGTTCATCGACGCGACGGGCGCCAAGGTTGCCGGGTGGGTGGATGATCCGCATCAGGAGTTGATGAACGGATATGCTCTGGCGAAGTGCTGGCTCGAAGCCTGAGCCCGGCCTTGCGGATATGTCCTCACCCATCGTGACACTGGTGGCCCAGCGCATTGCGCTGGGCATCATCCTTCTATTGGCCGTTTCGGTCCTGATCTTCGCCGGCACCCAGATCCTGCCCGGCGACGTCGCGCAAGCCATTCTCGGGCAGTCGGCGACACCGGAGTCGCTCGCTAATCTGCGCGAGCAGCTCGGCCTCAATGATCCCGCCTACATCCGTTATTTTCGCTGGCTCGGCGGCATCCTGACCGGTGATCTCGGCACGGCTATGTCGAGCGGTCAGGATATCGCAACCTCGATCAAGGGAAGGCTGTGGAACACGCTGTTCCTCGCCTTCTGGGCGGCGATCGTCGCGGTGCCGCTGGCGATCATCCTCGGGCTGATCGCGGTGCGCTACCGCAATGGTTGGGTCGACAAGCTGATCTCGGGACTGGCGCTGGCCTCGACGTCCTTCCCGGAATTCTTCGTCGGCTATGTGCTCGTCTTTTTCTTCGCGGTGCAACATCAATGGTTTCCCGCCATTTCCACCGTCTATGAGGGGATGCCGTTCGGCGAACGCATCCAGGCTATAGCACTGCCTGCGGCGGCGCTGACCCTGGTGGTGCTCGCCCATATGATGCGCATGACGCGCGCCGCGATCCTCAACGTCATGCAGTCGGCCTATGTCGAGACCGCGGAGCTCAAGGGGCTTTCAGCCTTCGCGGTTATCCGCAGGCATGCCTTCCCCAATGCGATTGCGCCGATCATCAACGTCGTCATGCTCAACCTTGCCTATCTGATCGTCGGCGTCGTCGTCGTCGAAGTGATCTTCGTCTATCCGGGTATGGGGCAATACTTGGTCGACCACGTCACCAAGCGTGACGTGCCGGTGGTGCAGGCGGTCGGGCTGATCTTCGCCGCCGTTTATATCAGCCTGAACATCATCGCGGACATTGCGGCAATCGTCGCCAATCCGCGCCTCAGACATCCGAAATGAGGGGGTCGGGTATGCTCGTCATCAAACGCATCCCCATCCCGGCGCTGGTCGGACTGGTGTTGACGGCGCTGTTCGTGCTGGCGGCGATCTTTGCGCCGTGGATCGCGCCGCACGGCAATGCCGAGATCGTCAGCGACGTCCCTTGGGAGCCAATGTCGGCTGCGCATTGGCTGGGCACCGACAATCTCGGTCGCGATCTGTTGTCGCGCATGATCTATGGCGCCCGCATCACCCTTTTCATCGCGGTGCTGGCCACCGCGCTGTCGTTCTCGCTCGGCGCTATCCTTGGCTTCTCGGCGGCGGTTTTCGGCGGCTGGTTCGACACGCTGATTTCGCGCCTCGTCGATCTCCTGATGTCGATCCCAACGCTGATCATGGGCCTCGTCGTGCTCTCGGTGCTGCCAACCAATCTGGTGACGCTGATCCTGGTGATGGGCATTCTCGACTCGACCCGCGTCTACCGCCTGTCGCGGGCGGTGGCGGTCGACATTAACGTCATGGATTACGTCGAGGCGGCCAAGCTGCGCGGCGAAGGCAGCGGCTGGATCATCTTCCGCGAGATCCTGCCCAATGCGCTGTCCCCGCTGGTTTCGGAACTCGGCCTGCGCTTCATCTATGCCGTGCTGTTCCTGTCGACGCTTTCCTTCCTCGGCCTTGGCGTGCAACCGCCTAGCGCCGACTGGGGCGGCATGGTCAAGGAAAACAAGGACGGCATCGTCTTCGGAATTGCGGCGGCACTGATCCCGGCGGCGGCGATCGCCGCGCTGGCGATCTCCGTCAATCTTGTCGCCGACTGGGTGCTCAACCGCACGACAAGCCTGAAGGGAGGACGCGGGTAATGGCTGACAAGCAACCGAAGCCCGGGCAACCGAAGTCCGGCGTGCTGCTCGACATCCGCAATCTGCGCATCGAGGCCACGGTATATCCGCCGGGCGAGGCGCCGAAGAACATCGTGCTGGTGCACGATGTCTCGCTGACGCTCGAAAAGGGCAAGGTGCTCGGATTGATCGGCGAGTCCGGCGCCGGCAAATCGACCATCGGCCTGTCGTCGATGGGTTACGGCCGCGGCGGCGTGCGCATCACCGGCGGCGAGGTCATCCTCAATGGCCGCGACATCCTGAAGGGCGGCAACGAAGGGTTCCGCAAATTGCGCGGCCGCGAGGTCTGCTATGTCGCGCAATCGGCGGCAGCGGCCTTCAATCCGGCGCACAGGCTGATGGACCAGGTGGTCGAGGCAGCACTCCTGCACGGTACGGCGACGCGGGCCGAAGCCGAAAAGCGCGCCGTGGCGCTGTTCAAGAAGCTCAGCCTGCCGAACCCCGAAAGCATCGGCGAGCGCTTCCCCCACCAGGTGTCGGGCGGTCAGCTGCAGCGCGTGATGACGGCAATGGCGCTGTGCTCGGAACCCGACCTGATCGTCTTCGACGAGCCGACCACGGCGCTCGACGTGACGACGCAGATCGACGTGTTAGCGGCGATCAAGGATGCCATCCGCGACACGCATGTGGCGGCACTCTACATCACCCATGACCTTGCCGTCGTCGCCCAGGTCTCGGACGAGATCATGGTGCTGCGCCACGGCCGGCTGGTCGAATGGGGCGGCACGCGCCAGATCATCAAGGAGCCGCGCCAGGAATACACCAACGCGCTGGTTTCGGTGCATGAGATCGAACATCAGGAGCAGAAGCCCGGCACGAGCCCGTTCCTATCGGTCAAGGACATCACCGCCGCCTATGGCCGCAGCCACATCAAGGTGCTGAAGAACGTCTCGGTCGATATTTTCCCGGGCCAGACGCTGGCGGTGGTCGGCGAGTCCGGCTCCGGCAAATCGACGCTGGCGCGCGCCATCACCGGCCTCCTGCCGCCCGAACAAGGCACCGTCACCTTCGACGGACGGCCGCTCGCCAACCGGCTTGCCGACCGGCCGAAGGAGGATCTGCGCCAGTTGCAGATGATCTATCAGATGGCCGATGTCGCGATGAATCCGCGCCAGACGGTCGGCACCATCATCGGCCGGCCGCTGGAATTCTATTTTGGGATGCGCGGGCGCGAGCGCGACAAACGGGTCGCCGAACTGCTCGACAAGATCGAGATGGGTAAAGGCTATGTCGACCGCTATCCGGCCGAGCTTTCGGGCGGCCAGAAGCAGCGCGTCTGCATCGCTCGTTCGCTCGCCGCCAAGCCGAAGCTGATCATCTGCGACGAGGTGACATCGGCGCTCGACCCGCTGGTGGCCCATGGCATACTGGAGCTGCTGCTCGAGCTGCAGAAAGAGGAAAACGTCGCTTATCTGTTCATCACTCATGATCTCGCAACAGTGAAGTCGATCGCCGATTCGATCGCGGTGATGTATCGCGGCGAGGTGGTGCGCTACGGCCCCAAGAGCAAGGTTCTGACGCCGCCGTTCGACGCCTACACAGACCTTTTGCTGTCGTCGGTGCCCGAAATGGAGATCGGCTGGTTAGAGAAAGCGATCAAGGGAAGGCGCATGGCCAGCGCGGGGAACTAGCGGGCTGCCCCTTGCGCCCGATGATCCTGTCCGGGCGTGGATTGAACGGCGGGCCCGCCCTGACTTTTCCGATCAAGCCGCATGGAGGCGCCCTTGGCGCTCAACACGAAACTTCTGCTCATCATCCTAGACGGCGTGCCTTACCGGAACTGGCGACGGCTGATGGGCAATCTCGAAGGCTGGGTGCAATCCGGCGACGCGCGCGTGTGGAAGATGCGCTCCGTGCTGCCGTCGACCTCGGCATCCTGCTATGCCTCGATCCACACCGGCGTGCCGCCTCAAGTGCACGGCATCCTGTCCAACGAGAACCGGTTTCGCGTCGAACAGCCGGACATTTTTTCCGAAGTCAGCAGGGCCGGCGGCAAGACGGGTGCGGTCACCCATTCCTACTGGTCCGAATTCTTCCGGGCCTATCCGTTCGACCTGGTCGAGGACATAGAGTTCGACCAGCCGGGCAGGCCGATCAGCCATGGCCGGTTCCACACCATGACCGGCTACAACGCCAGGAACCAGATGACGCCGAGCGACGTCGACCTGTTCGCGACGTTGACCATGCTGACCAGGCGCTACGGCATCGACTACGGCATCCTGCACAGCTGCACGCTGGACTCGATGGGTCACCGGTTCGGCCATGACTGCCGCGAGATGGATCATGCCGTCTATGCAATAGACGCCATGCTCGCCGGCTTCCTGCCGCGCTGGCGGGAGGTCGGCTACGAGGTGATCGTTACCGCCGATCATGGCCAGACCGATCGCGGCCATCATGGCGGCCACGACGAAGAGATGCAGGATTTCGCACTTTATTACTTCGGATCCGGCGAGGGCCCGGACGCCAATACGCTGCTCGATCAGCTGCAGCTCGCGCCGACAGTGCTTGCGCGCCTCGGCGTGCCGGTGCCGGCGACGATGAAGGCAAAGCCGTTCCTGAGTTGAGCGCGCGCCCTCTTCTCCCTCTGGCAACGCTCCCGCTCTTCAGTTAGCCTCCGCAAATATACGGGCGGATGCCGGTGAACCTTTTTGGGCCGATCAGCGACAGAGCAGGCAGGAGCCAGGCGGCTCGACCGGCGATGACTGCCGCGGAGACCGATCGCGCGCTCGTCGAGCGCGTCGCGAAGGGCGACCGTGCCGCCGTGCGGCTCCTGTTCATGCGCCACCACGCGGGTCTACCGCTTCGCGGCACGCCAGACGGGATCGGAACTGATGGCCGACGATATTGCGAACGAGGTATTCCTTGAACTCTGGCGGCAGGCGCCGGCCTTCGAGGGCCGCTCGGAGGTCTCGACATGGCTGCTCGGCATTGCCCGCTTCAAGGCGCTGTCCCTGCTGCGCAAGAAGAAGGAAGACTGGATCGACGACGATGACGCGGCCCAGGTCGCCGACGGTGCCGACACGCCGGAAGTCGTGACGATGAAAGAAGACAAGGCCGCTGCCTTGCGACGCTTCATCGATGTCATGCCGGAAGAGCACCGTGCGGTGATCGACCTTGCCTATTATCACGGGCAATCGGTGAGCGAGATCGGCGAGGTACTCGGCATCCCGGTCGCCACGGTCAAGACCAGGATGTTCTACGCCCGCAAGAAACTCGGCGAAGCCCTCAAGGCCGCCGGTTACGACAGGGGGTGGCCATGAGCGCCGCTGAAAAGATGTCGCGCCGCGACGAAATGGAAATGCTGCTGCCGTTTTATCTGAACGGCTCGCTGGAGGGCACCGAGCTCGAAGCCATTGAGGAATGGCTGGCAAGCGATCCGGCGGCGATGGCCGCACTAGGCGAGGCCGAGGCCGAATTCTCCAGCACCGCTGCCGCAAAGGAGGCAATCCGCCCGCCTGCCGATGCGCTCAGCCGCTTTGCCAAGGCGCTCGATGCCGAGGCCGGCCCCGCCCGCGGGCCGGCGGCATCGTCCTGGCTGGCGCAGGCCTGGAGCCGCTTCATGGCGGCGCCCGCCGGCATTGCCTGGGCCGCGGCCGCAGTGCTGCTGGCCCTGGTCGTCACGCAATCCTTTGTGCAGACCGGCAACAGAGATGGCGATTTCGAGATTGCCGGATCGGACGACGATCTGGCCAAAATGCCGTTTGCCCTTGTGAAGTTCAAACCGGATGCGAAGCTGTCCGACATCGTCGCTTTTCTCGACAAGAACCAGTTGACGATCGCCGGCGGGCCTACCGCCGACGGCGTTTTCCGGCTCGGCGTTCCGGCCAAGACCGCGGCCGACTATCAGAAACTGCTTGGCCTTATTGCCGCCCAGCCTTTCACCGAAGCTGCGCTGGAGGGAAGGAAACCGGCTGATGGTGGCTAAGGCGGTCACTCGATTGACGGCGGCGATGACAATCTTCGCCACGTCTGCCGTCGCACAAACCAACGATCCTAACCTCACCCAGGCGGAGATCGACTGCCTGAACCGGGGAAGTGCTGCCGCCGACTGCGCCAAGGCGGCTGCTCGGCAACACGCTGGTGCGCTTCGGCATTCCGGATGGCCGCCCGGTCGGCGTCATGCTGGCACAGCTTGCCGCCGACGGCCGCATTTTGCGGCGTGAGGCCAACCATGTCTACTCGCTGCAGCAGGCCGCCAGCATCGTCAATTATGCGTTCGAGCGCATCGCGCTCGACGCCAACGAAGCCAGCGGCGAGAATGTGCGTGTTGGCGTCATCGATACCGGCATCGACGACAAAAATCCGGCGCTCTCCGGTGTCATCTTCAATGCCATACCCGACGTGCCGATCAAGGCGCGCGACCACGGCACTTCGGTCGACGGACTGATCGCCGGCACCGGCGCGTTCAAAGGCATCGCGCCGGGCGCCACGATCTATCACGCCCGCGCCTTCGAGGGCGGCAAGTCGACCATGGATGTCGTCCTTTCGGCGCTCGACTGGGCAGCGGAGCAGGATGTCCGCATCATCAACATGAGCTTCGTCGGTCCGAAGAACGACTTGCTCGGCATCGCCTGCCGCAATGCGCGTGCGCTTGGCATCGTGCTGGTCGCGGCCGCCGGCAATAACGGGCCGAAGGCGCCCTATGGTTATCCGGCCGCCTTCGACGGCGTGATCGCGGTGACGGCCACCGATACCAGGGACGGGCTGATGGCGCAGGCCAATCGCGGCGCCTACGTCTTCATCTCCGCGCCCGGCGTCGAGATGGTGGCGCCGAGCGGCGCCCGTTCGGATGTGGTGACCGGGACATCCTTTGCAGCGGCCGTCGTGACCGGCGCGGTCGCCAATCTGTTGCATGCGGCGCCCGATCGCTCCGCCGACTGGGTCGAGAAAGCGCTCGCCGGCACGGCAAGGGATCTCGGCCCCAAGGGCCGCGACAATGATTTCGGTTTTGGCCTGCCGGACACCAAAGCGGCCGAGGCGGCCAAGGAATAGGTCTAGAGCTCTAACGCTTCTGCATTTGTGCATGCCGTTCTCCCGAAGCCGCTGCATAATGTTGGGCATCAGATATTGGGGGCAAAACTCAATCGGCCGGTTACCTCAAATGACCGATATGGGCTCGAACTCGGTCGCTCAGGGTAATTGAGTTTTGATCCCTAGGCCGGGGCGCCGGCTACCGATCCTCTGACCACCAGATCGACCGGCCAGACCTCGCCGCGAGCGCCCTCCTCCAGGCCGGAAATCCGCGCCGCGAGCCGTTCGGCGATGCGTGCGCCCGCCAGGCGGATCGACGAACGTGTCGTCGACAGCGGCACCGAAAAATTTTCCGGCTTCAGCCAGGGAAAGACGTCGTCATGGGCGATCAGCGACAGGTCGCCCGGAATGGTCAGGCCGAGATCGCGCACCGCGCGCACCACGCCGAGCGCCATAATCAGGCTGGAGCAGGCGATCGCCGTCGGCGCGTCGCTTTGTTCCAGCAGACGCCTGGCGGCGCGATAGCCGTTCTCCTCGGTCATTGTCAGGGAACAGACATGCTGATCACGAAGCACCAGGCCGCTTGCCGCAAGCGCGCGTCGCACGCCGCGCTCGCGATGTATCGCGAAGGTCTCGCGATCGTCGCCATTGATAAGCGCCAGACGCCTGTGACCGAGCTGCACGAGAAGCCGCGCCGCCTCGTGGAAGGCGCCCTCATTGTCGATGTCGGTGAAGGGGTAGTCGAAATCGAAGCCTTCGCTGCGGCCATGGACGATGAAGGGAATGCCGAGCGTGTTGACCAGCGCCACCCGCCGGTCGGCCGGCCTCGGCGAGGAGATATAGACCGCGTCGACCTGCCGGTTGGCGACAATGCGGCGGTAGGTCGTCTCCTGGTCGTCGGCATCGGCCGGTGACAGCACCAGGTCGAGCTCGTGCGAACGGGCATAGTCGCCGAGGCCGGACAGGAACTCGACGAAATGCGGGTCGATATCGACGGTCGCTCCCGTCGGCAGCACATAGCCGATCATGCCGGTCTTGCCGGTCGCCAGCCGGCGGGCGCTTGGATTGGGGCGATAGCCATGACGCTTGGCGGCATCGACCACCCGCCGGCGCGTTTCCTCGTTGACTTCCGGGTAGCCGTTCAATGCGCGGCTCACCGTGGTCTGCGAAAGCGCTAGCATGTGGGAGAGCTGCTTGAGGTTCACCGGAGGCCTCCAAACCTCAAAGCGCTTTTAATCTGAAACGATCTGGCCCTACGAACCGCGTTGCCGAGCGCAGTGACCATACGCACGGTTCGGACCGGTTTGAAGCCGAATTTGCTGCTGCACTGCCAGAAAACTGTGCTGCAGCGCACTTTTGCCGGCACCCCGCCGCAAAAATTAAATCGATTAGCCTGGCTTCCTCTTGACTCGCGGTCAATTCAGTGGCGAGATCAAAATGACCAAAGCGCTTTGGAAGACTCCACGAAAGGTTGCAGTTCCTTTCCGACTGAGTCACAGTCCTGCGGCGCCGGCGGACGGAATGGAGGTTTCGTTCGGTGTTTGTCACCACTGGGAGGGAATACCGATGAAGAAAATGCTTCTGCTGGGCGCTGCGTTTGCCACGTTCGCCCTGGCCATGCCCGCGCAAGCCGAACTGAAGTTCAAGCCGGGCGAAGATCCCCGTTTCAACTGGGCCAACTACGAAGAGCTCAAGAAGGTCGACCTCAAGGGCGAGACACTGACAATCTTCGGGCCGTGGCGCGGCGAGGACGAAGGGCTTATCCGCACTGTTCTCGATTACTTCTCCGAAGCCACCGGCGCCGAGATCAAGTATTCCTCGTCAGAGAATTACGAGCAGCAGATCGTCATCGACACGCAGGCCGGCAGCCCGCCCAACATCGCCGTGCTGCCGCAGCCGGGCCTGATCCAGGATCTGGCATCGAAGGGCTTGCTGACGCCGCTCGGCGACGACACGGCCAACTGGGTCAAGGACAATTACGGGGCCGGCCAATCCTGGGTCGACCTCGGCACCTTCAAGGACAAGGACGGCAAGCCCGGCTTCTTCGCCTTTCCTTATAAGGCCGACGTGAAATCGCTGGTCTGGTACTCGCCGGACAATTTCGAGGAAGCCGGCTACAAGGTGCCGAAGACGCAGGAAGAGCTTGCCGAGCTCGAAAAGAAGATCATCGCCGACGGCGGCACGCCATGGTGCATCGGGCTTGGTTCGGGCGGCGCCACCGGCTGGCCGGCGACCGACTGGGTCGAAGACATCATGCTGCGCACCCAGACGCCCGAGACCTACGACAAATGGGTGAAGAACGAAATTCCGTTCAACGATCCGGCCGTGGTCAACGCCATCGACATTTTCGGCAAGATCGCGACCGACGACAAGATGGTCGAGGGTGGCGCCAAGGCGGTTGCGGCGACCGATTTCCGCGACAGCCCGAAGGGCCTCTTCTCGGTGCCGCCGAAATGCTATCTGCACCACCAGGCATCGTTCATTCCGACCTTCTTCCCGCAAGGCACCAAGATCGGCGAGGATGCCGACTTCTTCTATTACCCGCCCTACGCCTCCAAGCCCGAGCTCGGCACTCCGGTGCTCGGCGCCGGCACGCTGGCCATGATCACCAAAGATAGCAAGAGTGCCCGCGCCTTCATCGAATTCCTGAAGCTGCCGCTCGCTCATGAGATCTGGATGGCACAGGGCGGCTTCGTGACGCCGTTCAAGTCGGTCAACAAGGACGCCTATGCCAGCGACGCGCTGAAGAAGCAGGGCGAGATCCTGGCCAACGCCTCGACCTTCCGCTTCGATGGGTCCGACCTGATGCCGGGCAAGATCGGCGCCGGCGCGTTCTGGACCGGCATGATCGACCTGGTCGGCGGCAAGTCCGCCCAGGACGTCGCCACCGACATCCAGAAAAGCTGGGACGCGATCAAGTAAGCGGCCGGCTCGAGTCCCATGTGATGCGGTCCGGGCCTCAAACGGCCCGGACCTTCTTCGGTGCTCGGCGTCGCGTCGATTGTCGTGAGCACGACGCATTCCGGCATGACGCGCGCCCAGTGACCTGCTTTTCGGCTGGTCGCGCTCCAGACAACTGAATCGGCGCATGATCCCGTCGCCAAAGCCGTTCTCGACTGGCGGATCCGTGCGCAGGGGAGGGACCCATGGCGGCTCAGATTTTTTCGGCGATATTCGTCATCATCATCGGCGTGGGCGGCTGCGTCGCCTATTTCTGGGGTGCCAACAAGGCACTCGACACGATCTTTCCGGCACGCGGCGTTTCCGGCAAGGCGGCGATCAACAATCTGCGCCGGCAGGGGGTGATCCGGCCCTGGCTGTTCGTCGGCCCGGCGATGATCATCCTGACCATTTATCTGATCTACCCGGTGGTGGAGACGCTGAGGCTGTCGTTCCTCGATCGCGGCGGCGCCCATTTCGTCGGCTTGGCCAACTATCAATGGGCGTTCGGCGACCGTGAGTTCCGCAATTCGATCCTCAACAACATCCTGTGGCTGGCGGTGGTGCCAGCCGCCTGCACCTTCCTCGGCCTGATCATCGCCGTGCTCACCGACAAGATCTGGTGGGGCACCATCGCCAAGAGCCTGATCTTCCTGCCGCTCGCCATCTCCTTCGTCGGCGCCAGCGTCATCTGGAAATTCATCTATGAATATCGCGGCGAGGGCCAGACACAGATCGGCCTGCTCAACGCCATCATCCAGTATTTCGGCGGCCAGCCGCAGGTCTGGATATCGCTGCCGTTCTGGAACAACTTCTTCCTGATGGTCATCCTGATCTGGATCCAGACCGGCTTTGCCATGGTCATCCTGTCGTCGGCCTTGCGCGGCATTCCGGAAGAGACGCTGGAAGCCGCCGTCATCGACGGCGCCAACCCTTTCCAGATCTTCTGGAAGATCATGGTGCCGCAGATCTGGGGCACCATCGCCGTCGTCTGGACCACCATCACCATCCTGGTGCTGAAGGTTTTCGACATCGTGCTGACCATGACCAACGGCCAGTGGAACAGCCAGGTGCTGGCCAATCTGATGTTCGACTGGATGTTCCGCGGCGGTGGCGATTTCGGCCGCGGCGCCACCATCGCCATCATCATCATGATAGCGGTCATTCCGATCATGGTCTGGAACATCCGCCAGGCGAACAAAGAGACGGAAGGGCATTGAGATGACTGTCTCGACCGGAAAGTCCTTTGTCAGCCGTTTCGGCGTCCACATCGCCGTCTTCATCTTCGTTGCGATCTGGACGATCCCGACACTCGGCATTCTGGTCTCGTCGCTGCGCGACAAGGACCAGATCATCGCTTCTGGCTGGTGGAACTCGTTCGCCAGTTCCAGCCAGACGGAGGCCGGGCGGCTGCCGCCCGCCTCGGCGCAGGTCGAGAAGGACGGCAAGTTCGTCCTGCAAGGCAACATCTTCGGCGACGGCCCGGCCCGCAATATCAGCGCCTTCGGCGTCAAGTCGGCAGCGCCGACGCAATATCCCGCCGGCACGACAGCCGATCTCGGCGACGGCGTGACCCTGCAGCTCAATGCCGACGGCAGTTTCGTCATGACCTCGCCGAAGGTTTTCGAAAGCGAACGCGGCCAGCGCGTCTATTACGCCTCGTCGGCGCCGCCGAAATTCACCACCGACAATTACGACACGGTGCTGTTTTCGGAAGGCATCGGCCGCTCCTTCATGAACTCGCTGACCGTCACCATTCCGGCCACCGTCATCCCGATCCTGATCGCCGCGTTCGCTGCTTACGCTTTGGCCTGGATGCGCTTTCCCGGCCGGGCCCTGCTCATCGCCGTCATCATCGGCCTCCTGGTCGTGCCGCTGCAGATGTCGCTGATCCCGCTGTTGAAGCTCTATAACGGCGTCGGCAGCTTCTTCGGCGTGCCATCGAAGACCTATCTCGGCATCTGGCTGGCGCATACCGGCTTCGGCCTGCCTTTCGCCATCTATCTGTTGAGAAGCTATATTGCCGGCCTGCCGCGCGAGATCATGGAGTCGGCGCGCATCGACGGGGCCAGCGATTTCGAGATCTTCGTCAAGATCGTGCTGCCCTTGTCGTTCCCGGTGCTGGCCTCGTTTGCCATCTTCCAGTTTCTCTGGGTGTGGAACGATCTGCTGGTGGCGATGGTTTTCCTTGGTACCGAGGGCGACCAGATCGTGCTGACCGCCAAGCTCAATGCGTTGCTCGGCTCGCGCGGCGGCGACTGGGAGATCCTGACGACATCGGCCTTCGTTACCATCATCGTGCCGCTGATCGTGTTCTTTTCGCTGCAGCGCTATTTCGTCCGCGGGCTGCTTGCCGGCTCGGTGAAAGGAGGTTGAGATCATGCAATCCGCTTTGAAGGCCACTCCGAAGCCCGATCTTGCTATCGATCGCGACTGGTGGCGAGGTGCCGTGATCTACCAGATCTACCCGCGCAGCTACCAGGATTCGAACGGCGACGGCATCGGCGACCTCAGGGGCATTATCGGCCGGCTGCCGTATATCGCCTCGCTTGGCGTCGACGCCATCTGGATCTCGCCGTTCTTCAAATCGCCGATGAAGGACTTTGGCTACGACGTGTCGGATTATTGCGATGTCGATCCGATGTTCGGCACGCTGGCCGACTTCGACGCGCTGACCGCCGAGGCGCACCGGCTTGGCCTCAAGGTGATGATCGACGAGGTGCTCTCGCACACCGCCGACGTCCATCCCTGGTTCAAGGAGAGCCGCTCCAGCCGCAGCAATCCAAAAGCCGACTGGTATGTCTGGGCGGACGCCAAGCCGGACGGCACGCCGCCCAACAATTGGCTGTCGATCTTCGGTGGCTCGGCCTGGCAGTGGGACACCAGCCGCCAGCAATATTACCTGCATAATTTCCTGGCCGAGCAGCCCGACCTCAATTTCCACAGCCGCGCGGTCCAGGACGCGCTGCTCGATGTCACCCGCTTCTGGCTGGAGCGCGGCGTCGATGGTTTCCGCCTCGATACCATCAATTTCTACTTCCACAGCCAAGGCCTGGAAGACAATCCGCCGCTGCCGCCCGAGCAGCGCAACGACCAGACGGCGCCGGCCGTCAACCCCTACAACTACCAGGACCATCTCTACGACAAGAGCCGGCCTGAAAACCTCGGCTTCCTCGAACGCTTCCGCGCCCTGCTCGATGAATATCCGGCGACGGCCGCGGTTGGCGAAGTCGGCGATTCGCAGCGTGGGCTGGAAGTCGTGGCGGCCTATACGGCCGGCGGCAAGCGCGTCCATATGTGTTACTCCTTCGACTTCCTGGCGCCGGAGAAGATCAGCGCGGCAAAGGTGCGCTCGGTGCTGGAAACCTTCGGCAAGGTGGCCAGCGATGGCTGGTCGTGCTGGGCCTTCTCCAATCATGACGTGATGCGCCCTGCCTCGCGCTGGGCAGCCGGCGAGCCGGACCCGACCGCGTACCTCAAGGTCATCTCGGCGCTGCTGATGTCGTTGCGCGGCTCGGTCTGCATCTATCAGGGCGAGGAGCTCGGGCTCAGCGAGGCCGAACTCAGCTTCGAGGATCTGCAGGACCCATACGGCATCCGCTTCTGGCCGGAATTCAAGGGCCGCGACGGCTGCCGCACGCCAATGGTTTGGGACGGCGCTGCCCGCAATGGCGGCTTCTCGACGGCAAAGCCCTGGCTGCCGGTGCCGGCCAAGCATCTTACGCAAGCGGTCAATGTGCAGCAGGGCGACGACGGCTCGCTGCTCGAGCACTACCGGCGCTTCCTGGCTTTCCGCCGTGCTCATCCGGCACTGGCCAAGGGCGATATCGAGTTCATCGAAAGCGGGGGCGACACCGTCGCCTTCACGCGCCGCGAAGGCAACGAGCAGATCGTCTGCGCCTTCAATCTCGGCGCAAAGCCGGCCGAGGTCGATCTTGGCGGCCGCTCACTGCAGCCCTTGCCGGGACACGGCTTTTCGGGACAGACTGGCGCCGGCACTATCCGCCTCGGCGGCTACGGCGCCTGGTTCGGGCGTATCGACTGAATTCAAGGAAGAACTGGAGAGTACCATGGCCGATGTCACGCTAAGGCAAGTGAGGAAATCATATGGCAATCTCAACATTCTGCACGGCGTCGACCTCGACATAAAGTCGGGCGAATTCATCGTCTTCGTCGGTCCGTCTGGTTGCGGCAAGTCCACCTTGCTGCGCTGCATCGCCGGGCTGGAGGAGATCACCTCAGGCGAGCTCAAGATCGACGGCGAGATTGTCAACGACGTGCCGCCGTCAAAGCGCGGCATCGCGATGGTGTTCCAGTCCTATGCGCTCTATCCGCACATGACCGTCTACGACAACATGGCGTTCTCGATGAAGATCGGTAAGGAAAGCAAGGCCGAGATCGACAAGCGGGTCCGCCAAGCGGCCGAGATCCTGCAGCTGACCAAATATCTCGACCGCCTGCCCAAGGCGATGTCGGGCGGTCAGCGCCAGCGCGTCGCCATCGGCCGCGCCATCGTGCGCAATCCCAAGGTCTTCTTGTTCGACGAGCCGCTATCCAACCTCGATGCGGCGCTGCGCGTCGCCACTCGCATCGAGATCGCCAAGCTCAAGGAATCGATGCCGGCCACAACGATGATCTATGTCACCCACGACCAGGTCGAGGCCATGACGCTGGCCGACCGCATCGTGGTGCTGAAGGAAGGCCATATCGAACAGGTCGGCACGCCGATGGAGCTCTACAAGCGGCCCGGCAATCTGTTCGTCGCCCAGTTCATCGGCTCGCCGGCGATGAACATCCTGCCGGCGACGATCGACAGGACCGGCAACCCGACGGTCGTCAGCCATGTCGGCGGCCGCAAGGCAACGGTGCCGATCGCAACGCCTGCCTCGGCGAAAGGCGCTGCGGTGAGCTTCGGGGTGCGGCCGGAGGATCTGATGATTGCCACCGGCGCCGACTATTTGTTCGAAGGGACCGTCGATTATGTCGAGCAGCTCGGCGAGGTCCAACTCGTCTATGTCGACATCGGCCGCGCCGACCTGCCGCTGGTGACCAAGCTGCCGGGCAATGTCGAGGTCAAGCGCGGGGCGTCGATGCGGCTGACGGCGGATGCCGGCGACCTGCATATCTTCGATGCGGACGGACACTCCTTCGCGCTCCATGAAGCAGAAGCAAAGGCGGCTTGAGGCAGGCGTTTTTCCGCCACGCAAAAGACAAGAGCGGCGGGCATGGCCAGCCGCTCTTGTCTGGAATTTCCAGTTCGGCTGTTAGTTGTTGCCGAAGAGGTTGCGGTCGGCGCCCTGCGGCGCGGACTTGGGCACATCGCCAGACGAATTCAGCAACTTGTAGATCGGCGAGTTGCTGTTACGCACCGAATATGTCTGCGTCTTGTCGACATTGACGGTCGTCTGCTTATTGATGTCGCTCCCGCCAACATTGTCGTTTTGGGCATAGGCGCCGCCGGCGGTAATCAAGAGAGCGGCGGCAGTAAGAACAATCTTTTTCATTTGGATACTCCTGGATTTCGGATCAAAGCGGCGGGCATGCCCGCCCGCCTTGATGGTGGGATCGGCTGTTAGTTGTTGCCGAAGAGGTTGCGATCGGCGCCCTGGCCGACCGGCTGCTTTTCAGCCTGATCTGACTTCTTGAGGGAGGCCGTGTACGAGCTGTCGACCGCGACAGCCGGCTGGTTGGCTCCGTTGGAACCATAATTGTCGCTGCCGGCGAAGGCGCTGCCGGTGATGGCCAAAACGGCGACGGCGGCAAGAAAGATCTTTTTCATTTCAATACTCCTGAATTTTTTCAGATCCCGGGCGGCGGATATGCCCGCCGCCCTGATGCTGGGATCGGCTGTTAGTTGTTGCCGAAGAGGTTCCGGTCGGCGCCCTGGACAGGCTGCTTGTCAGCATCAGCCGGCTTCTGAATGGAAGCCGTGTACGAGCTGTCGCCCGAGGCGGCAGGCTGGTTCGCACCATTGGAACCATAATTGTCGCTGCCGGCGAAGGCGCTGCCGGTGATGGCCAAAACGGCGACGGCGGCAAGAGCGATCTTTTTCATTTTTAGTACTCCAGTATCTTAGTCTCAGTCCGTCTAGCGGCGTGTCTTGGGAGGAGTTCGCGTCGTTCGGACCGCCCCGATGTGGGAAAGCCAATGGCCAGTTTCCAATCACGAAGTTGTTTGGTGTGGACCAAGAATCTACACCTTGAAATTGTGCCACGGATTCCCTTCGCCACATTTTTATCGTTTGATGTCAACAAGATAGCCCATCGCCTCGGTCTGGCTGCAAGGTGACTTGGGAGGCAGCGTTCACAGCGTCCTGCACGCATTGTCAACAGAAACGAACCGTTCGGTTCGATTTTTTAAACCGATAAAAGTCGCAGCCGGGGTTGTTTGTCGAATCGTTAACCATTTCAGCCAAGCGCGGCCTCGCCGTTCTGCCGGTTTCGGCCCGTTTAGGCCGGCCGGCAAAGGCAGCAACCGGGCAAGCAGAACCGGGTCAGACCCCGTAGCGTTCGGTGCGGATGAGAGCCGCAGGCACCCCGGCATCGATCAGTGCCTCGGCGGCGGCCGTCACGAATGCGTTCGAGCCGCAGACAAAGGCCAGCTTCGGCGGCGCGGGCAGCCTTGTCATGGCTTGCACCATCATCGCGGCGTCGACCCGCCGCGCATAATCCGCCGGACGGCGGGCCGGCTCGCGCGTCAGCGTCAGCACCAGGTCGAAGCCATCCCGGCGCTCGGCGAGGTCGATCAGCTCGTCGCGAAAGATCACCTCGTCCCAGACCCGCGCCGAAACCACCAGGGCGGCGGCGACCAGCGACCCCCGCATCGCCCGGTGACGGACCATCGACATCAGCGGCACCACGCCCGACCCACCGCCGACGAGCAGGAGCGGTCCGCCATCGCCGTCGGACCAGACGAAATGGCCGCCGAGCGGCCCGCGTAATTCGACCTCGTCGCCCACTGCCGCGATCTCGTGAAAGAACGGCGAGACCTCGCCGTCCTCGAGTTTTTCAATCGCCAGCTCGATGGTCTCGCCCGTCTCCGGTGCCGAGGCGATGGAGTAGGAGCGGCGCGCCTGATAACCGTCAGGCGCCGTCAGCCTGACGTCGACATGCTGTCCGGCACGGTAGGCGAAGGGCCGCGACGGCTGCAGGAAAAAGCTGGTGACGCGCGGCGTGCGCTTTTGGATGCGGGTGATGGTGACTATCTGCCAGGGCGACTGCGCCGCCGGTGCGTCGCTCATGGATCGTTCGTGTAGCGCTGCTCGCGCCATGGGTCGCCATAGATATGATAGCCTCGCAACTCCCAGAAACCCGGCTCGTCACGCTCGGTGAACTGCAGCCCGTTCAGCCATTTGGCCGATTTCCAGAAATAGAGATGCGGAACGAGCAGCCGCGCCGGGCCGCCATGGTCGGGGGTGATCGGCTTGCCCTCGTAAAGCAGCGCCACCATCGCCTTGCCGCCGGTGAGATCCTTCGTCGGCACGTTGGTGGAATAGCCGTCGAAACCCAACGCCAGCGTGAAGGCGGTGGGCGGCTCGATGCCGGCGTCGGCAAGGATGTCGTCGACCAGCACGCCCTGCCACGCCGTGTCGAACTTGGTCCATGCGGTGACGCAATGGATGTCGCGCGTCATCTTGGTCAGGGGCAGCGCGTTGAACTCGGCCCAATTCCACTTCTTGATCGGCCGCGGCCCGTGCTTAAGCGTGAACGACCAATCCTCGGTGCGCACATGCGGCGTCGGGCCGGCCGACAGGACCGGGAAACCTTGCTCGAGATATTGCCCCGGCGGGATACGTGCACCCGTATCCGTCGGCGGCTTTCGTCCGGAAGAGAAGCCTCGGGTAACCATCGAGAATATCCGTTTGCGCAAGGTCCAATCGATCTTTGTCAGTTTTCTCGAAGACGCGCGCGCGGGCAACCGAAATCTTGGCTCGGCATGGCGGCAATGCCCTCCATAGATCTTGGCAGCGCGGCGCCTGCCTCAGCCACTGGCGAAGGGGACGGCGACAAACATCTGGGCGTCGCCGCGCTGGACAAGCAGCAGCACCGATTTCTTGCCGGATTTGGCAGCCTGCACGATCGCCTGGTTAGCCTGCCTGGCGCTTCTCACCGGATGCTGGTCGACGGCGACGATGATATCGCCGGGCTGGATGCCGGAAGCCGATGCCGCCTTGTTCGGGTCGACGCGCTCGACCAGTGCGCCGTGCTGGTTGCCTGCCAGGTTCATTGCCTGGCGTACATCCGGGGTGACATCCATCAGGCGGAGACCGAGCGCCGGTGCACGGAGGCCCTGCTCCGTCGACGGCTGACGCTGATCGCCGGTCACCGATCCCGTTGCCATGTCGTCTTCGTTGCGCCCGATCTCGACCGAGATCTGCAGGCTTTGGCCCTTGCGCCAGACATTGAGGGTTTCCCTCGTGCCGGGCGCAACGTCGGCGACGGCGCGCGACAGGTCCCTTGGGTCCTTTATGTCGCGATCGGCGAAGCTGGTGATGACGTCGCCGGTCTCGATGCCGGCCTTGGCGGCCGGCGATCCGTCGCTGACCTGCGCGACCAGCACGCCGGCGGGGTGATCGAGGCCGATGGCGCTCGCCATATCAGGCGTCACGGGCTGGATCTGGACGCCGAGGTAGCCGTACTGGATGGAGCCGCCCTTCATCAGCTTGGCGACGACCTTTTGCGCCTGGTCGGAGGGGATGGCGAAGCCGACGCCGACACTGCCGCCATTCGGCGAAAAGATCGCCGTGTTGATGCCGACGACATTGCCGTTCACATCCGTCAGCGGGCCGCCGGAATTGCCCCGGTTGATCGGTGCGTCGATCTGGATGAAGTCGTCAAACGGCCCGCTGTGCAGGTCGCGGCCGCGCGCCGAGACGATGCCGGCCGTGACCGTGGTGCCAAGGCCGAAAGGATTGCCGAAGGCGAGCACCTGGTCACCCGGCATGAGTTTGTCGGAATCGCCCCATCTGACGGTCGGCAAGGGCTTGCCGGCTTTGACCTTGAGCACGGCAAGATCGTTCTTGGCGTCATGGCCGATCAATTTGGCAGGAAGCTCGGTGCCGTCGTCGAGCGTCACCTTGATCGATTGGGCGCCATCGACAACGTGATTGTTGGTGACGATGGTGCCGTCGCTGGCGACGATGAAGCCTGAACCGAGGGCCTCGGTGCGCGGCGCCTGTTCCGGCGGTGTTTTGGGAGCGGGCAGTCCCTGGTCACCGAAGAAATGGCGGAAATAGTCGTCGAAAGGGGAGGTTCCGCCAAAGGGAGAGGCATCGCTCATGGTGTCGGGCTGTTGTACTTTCATGACCGTCGTGATTGTCACCACCGCCGGCTTATCGGCCGCCACGACCGGGGCGAACGAGCCGCTCGGCGCCGTCATGCCGGTGACGGGAGGGGTGACCGTTGCCGCCAGGACATCATTCAGCCTGGGAGCGAGAGGCAGGGCGAAAGGGCTGACGATCAACGCTGCGCCCAGCAGAGCGGCGACGCGATGTCTGCGAAGGGTCTGAATTGGTGACATGGCCGTTGTCCGGGCGAGAGATTGGTGAAGCGCCCTAACGTTCCGTCACCGGAACAATTCATCGGCGCGTCGGTCGTCGGCCTTGCCTGTCTCGCCTGTCAGGCAGCCGACCGGATCGACAGCCCCGCATCTAGGGCGCCGATCATGGTTTCCAGATAATGTTACGAAGATTTAATTTTCGGCTGGCAACGGCCGTGCCGGGCTGGCGCCGAAACCCGAAAACAAAAACCCGCCTTGCGGCGGGTCGTTGGGGCAAATCAGCACCATACCCAAATTACTAGCATAGCTGCCGGCACAAAGCAAGAACAAAATAGCTGCCCAAGCCAAATCGCTTCAGGCCGCCCCTCACTGCCCCGCCAAGGCTTCTATGCCGCTGTCCCGTCCGTTCGCCTGAGATACGCCGAGGCGATCTCACGCATCCGCCTGCCGTCGAAGCTCGGTCCATGACCGCCATGGCCGATCCGGATCGGCAAGTCGAGCAGCCGCTGCATGGTGCGGCGGTAGGCGGCACGATCGGAATCCGGCAGGTCGTCGATCAGCGTCGCGTCATAGATGGCGTCGCCGGCGAAGAACAGGCCGTCTGCCTCATCGAACAGCGCGATCGAATCCGGAGAGTGGCCGGGCAGGTGCAGGACGCGGAATTGCCGGTCGCCGAGGTCGATCCTATCGCCCTCGTCCAGGGTCCGGTCCAGCGGCGCCGGTGGAATCCTGTAATCGGCCGCTTTCCAGCCGTTTGCCGGCAGTCTGGAGACGGCGCCTTCGAGATCATGGAACATGTAGGCGTAGGTCACCGCTTCGTCCATGCTGTCGAACTGCGTGGCGCTGTGGCGCGGACCTGCCCGCAACGGAAACTCGTGCAGCGAGCCGACATGATCGAGATGGATATGCGTGGCGACGACGAGCAGCGGCTTGCCGGCCGGCGTGTCGATCTGCGGCGCCAGCGGGCAGATCCCCATGCCGGTGTCGACCAGCAGGTCGACATCGCGGCCGCGCACATGCCAGATGTTGGCGCGCACGAAATCATGCACGAAGGGCTCGGTCAGCATCATCGTCTTGGCGTCGACGATGGTTTTGCTGAACCAGCTGTCCATCAGATAAAGGCCGGCATCAGACGAACGGCTTACCGACCTTGTACTTTCGCGGAACCAGCCGCTTCAGATAGGCCATGCCCGCATTGGACAGCCGGTTGACGTCGGGCAGCATGAAATCATCCGGCATATGGCGTGTCTTGCCGGCGACGTTCTTCAGCGGCACCTTCTTCAGCACGGTTTTTTTGCCGTCATATTGCAGCGCCACGGAACCGCCGCCCTCGTCGGCCACGGTGACGGCGAAAGCGCCGGCATCGAAGGCCTCCCGCGCGTCCACCGCGCTGATGGCGCCGACATAGCCGCGCGGCATATAGCCGAGCGCATCAACGCGCGCCCGCTTGCCCGGCAATCCTTCGGCGAGCGCGCGCTCCAAGGCTGCCGGCAGGTCGCTGCCCGACAGCTTGACGTTGCCGTGCTGGTCGCGCTCCAGCCTTTCCGGCGGCACCAGGCTTTCGACCAGCGCCTTGCCGTCGGCGGTGCTGACGCCTTCGGAGACGGCAACGATGCAGCGCTTGTGGCGGTCGAGCGTGGCGCGCACGTCGTCGATGAAACCGGCCGCCGAGAACGGCCGCTCCGGCACGTAGACGAGATGCGGGCCGCTGTCCTGGTCGAGCTGCCAGGCCGCGGATGCGGCCGTCAGGAAACCGGCATGCCGCCCCATGACGATGCCGACATAGATGCCCGGCAGAGCGCGGAAATCGAGATCGACCGAAAGGAATGCTCCAGCGACGAACTCGGCCGCCGACATGAAGCCGGGCGTGTGATCGTTCTCCTCGAGATCGTTGTCGATGGTTTTCGGCGCATGCACGAAGGCGATCTTGCCGCCGGCGGCGTCGGTGAGGATCTGCTGCGTGCCCGAGGTGTCGTTGCCGCCGATATAGATGAAGGCGTCGGCGCCGGCTTTCTTCAAGCCATTGAGGATGAGGTCGCAGTAGGCGGCATCCGGCTTGTCGCGCGTCGAACCAAGCGCGGCGCTCGGCGTCGCCGCGATCAGCCGCAGGCGGTCCTCGGGGATGGCGGAAAGATCGACGTAATTGCCGTCACGAATGCCGCGCACGCCGTGGATGGATCCCAGCACCTTGGCGCCGGGATGCCGCTTGCGGATTTCGAGCGCAGCACCCACCACGGTCTGGTTGATGACGGCGGTCGGGCCGCCGCCCTGCGCGATGACAAAAGTTCCGGCCATTGCTCACGTCTCCCGGGCGATGAAATCGCAGGCACATTCGCCTGTCTTGCGGCATCGCGCAACGGCAGAGTGATCGCTGAAGGCGAAGCCGCCGTTCAGACGACGACGACCGGGTTTTTCTTGGAGACGCGGCTGTAGAGATCGATGACGTCCTGGTTGATCAGGCGCACGCAGCCCGACGACATCGCCTGGCCGATGCTCCACCATTCGGGCGAGCCGTGGATGCGATAACCGGTGTCGCTGCCGTTCTGATAAATGTAGAGGGCACGCGCGCCGAGCGGATTGTCGAGGCCGCCCGGCTGTCCGCCTTGCCACTTCACCAGTTCCGGCCTGCGGGCGATCATCTCGGGCGGTGGGGTCCAAACCGGCCATTCCTTGCCGTACTGGATGTTGGCGCGGCCGGACCAGCGGAATCCGTCCTTGCCGATGCCGACGCCGTAACGGATCGCCTCGCCGCCGGGCTGCACCAGATAGAGCAGCCGCTCCTGCGAGTGAACGACGATGGTGCCGGGTTGCTCGCCGGTCGGATCGACGACGATCTGGCGGCGAAACTCCGGCTTGATCTTGAGGTAGGGCACCTCCGGCACGTTGAAGCCACCGTCGGTAAGCGAAGCGTACATCACGTCGGGGCTGGTGATGTTCTTGTCGACGCTGATGCTCGGACGGACGGGCCGGATCGAGCCGGTAGTGACGTCGTCGACCTGGAGCGACGGCAGATCCAGCGTCTGGCTGCAGCCTGTGACGCCGAGCAGCGCCAGCGCGCCGGCGCCGGACAGCACCGTACGGCGGGAAAGCTGTAGTTCGGTTTCGATTGCGTCGCCATTATGCGGCAGCGACAGACCGTGCGGCAACTCACGCATTTACCCAAACCCTACGCTGTCGGCGGGAAACACGGTCCGGCCGGATAGCAGGCATTTTCACCAATCATGGTTGAAAAAGCGTGAAGGCCAGCCGCCTGGCGTTAACGAGGGGCTTTTTCGATTCTTGCCTCTTTACATCTGCGCGAGGCCAAGGATTTATCCTCTTCTTTAAGCTCAAGGAGAAGAAAATGTCCTTCGAAAACTGGGCCGCGTTTGCCGCCGCCTCGGCAGTCCTTCTGGTCATTCCAGGCCCGACCATCCTGCTGGTGGTTTCCTATGCACTCGGCCAAGGCTGGCGCACCGCGCTGCCGATGGCAGTCGGCGTGGCGCTCGGCGACTTCACCGCGATGACACTGTCGATGCTGGGCATCGGCGCGCTGCTGGCGGCGTCGGCCACCGTATTCACGGTGCTGAAGGTGATCGGCGCCGGCTATCTGATCTATCTCGGCATCAAGCTGTTTCGCGCCGGCGGCGCGCTCCGGGCCGAACCGCGCACCGATGCGGTGTCATCGGCGAAAATGGCGGCGCATGCCTGGCTGGTTACTGCGCTCAATCCGAAAAGCATCACCTTCTTCGTCGCCTTCCTGCCGCAGTTCCTCGACCGGTACGCGGATTTCTGGACACAGATGCTGATCTTCGAGACGACCTTCCTGACGCTCGCCTTCGCCAACGCCTTCGGTTATGCGCTGATCGCCGCAAGGGCGCGCAACGTCGTGCGCAATCCAAAGGCGATCCGCATCTTCAACCGCACCGGCGGCACGCTGCTGGTCGGCGCAGGCATCGCCACGGTCGCGATGCGATCGGGCCACTGAGGACACGCCATGGCGGTCAGGGATGCATTCGGCCTGACACTGTCTGGCGCGACGGAGGCCGGGTTTTCGTCCTACAGCCGGGCCGTGCGCGAATTGCAGTGCTTCATCGGCGATCCGGTCGGCTCCATTGACCGGGCAATCGCCGACGATCCCGGCTTCGTCATGGCGCAGGTGTTCAAGGGTTATCTCTTTGGCCTCGCCACCGAGCGTGAGGCGACGGCGGTGGCCAAGGCATGTCACGAGGCGGCGCTGCCGCTTGCCGCGACGACACGCGAGCAGGCGCATGTCGCCGCCCTTGGCCACCTTGCGGAGGGACGCTGGCACGAGGCCGCCCGCGTGCTGGAGGATATCGCCATCGAGTTTCCGCTCGATGCGCTGGCGCTGCAGACCGGGCACCAGATCGACTTCTTCACCGGCAACGCGCGCATGCTGCGCGACCGCATCGGCCGCGCGCTGCCGTCCTGGCAGAGCGGCATGCCGGGCTATCACGCCATACTCGGCATGCAGGCCTTTGGCCTGGAGGAAATGGGCGATTACGCGCGCGCCGAAAAACTTGGCCGCACGGCGGTCGATCTCGAGCCGCGCGACGGCTGGGCCCAGCATGCGGTGGCCCATGTCATGGAGATGCAGAGCCGGCAAAAGGACGGCATTCTGTGGATGCGCGCCAATCCCGAAGCGTGGACGCGGGAAAGTTTCCTGCAGGTGCACAATTGGTGGCACCTGGCGCTGTTCCACTACGATCTCGGCGAAATCGACGAGGTGCTGGCGCTCTATGACGGGCCGATCTATGGCGAGCGCTCGACGCTGGCGCTCAACATGGTCGATGCCTCGGCGATTCTCTGGCGGCTGCATCTCGGCGGCGTCGATGTGGGCAGCCGCTGGGCGGCGCTCGCCGCCAACTGGTTGCCCAAGGCCAGCGCCGGCCATTATGCCTTCAACGACGCCCACGCAATGATGGCGTTTGTCGGTGCCGGCCTCGACGCGCCGGCCAGCGGCTTGCTCGAGGCGCAGCGCGAGGCGATGCGCGGCAAAGACGACAACGCTGCTTTCACCCGGGATGTCGGCCATCCCCTGACGCTCGCCATCAAGGCATTCGGCGAGGGCAATTATGCCGGGGCGATACGCCTGATCCGGCCGATCCGGGCGATCGCCCATCGCTTCGGCGGCAGCCACGCCCAACGCGACGTCATCGACCTGACGCTGATCGAGGCGGCATTGCGTTCCGGTGATGGCGCGCTGGCAAGGGCGCTTGCGGCGGAACGCGCGCTGGCGCGGCCGGACAGCCCGTTGTCGGCACTGTTTTCACGGCGCGCAATCGCTCTCGCCGCGAATTGACCAAGACTAAATCTTGCCTTAAAAACTGCCCCGGCCAGATTTTTTCGAGCGTCGAAAAAATCTTCGCGTGTTGACTGGAGCGTTTTTCCGGCAGCACGATTGCCGGGATATCTTCGCCGCCCGTGTCGCAGGACTGGGCTGGGGAGCAAGAAAGACCGTCGCCGCCAAGCCTGACGGATATGGGAGGAAGCATGTATCTCGGCCTCGATCTCGGCACGTCGGGCGTCAAGGCGCTGCTGATCTATGCAAGGCAGGGCATCGTCGGCTCCGGCCATGCGCCGCTCGATGTGTCGCGCCCGCATCCCGGCTGGTCCGAGCAGAACCCGGCCGACTGGATTCGCGCCTGCGAAGCGGCGATCGCCGAGCTGAGGTCCATGCATGCGAAGGAGCTCGCGGCGGTCAAAGGCATTGGCCTTTCCGGCCATATGCATGGCGCCACCCTGCTCGATGCCGCCGACCAGGTGCTGCGCCCCTGCATCCTGTGGAACGACACACGCAGCCACGCCGAGGCGGCCGCACTCGATGCCGACCCGCGCTTTCGCAAGCTGACCGGCAACATCGTCTTTCCCGGTTTCACCGCGCCAAAGCTCGCCTGGGTGAAAAACAACGAACCGGCTGTTTTTGCCAAGGTGGCAAAGGTCCTGCTGCCGAAGGACTTTTTGCGGCTCTGGCTCGCCGGCGACCATATTTCGGAAATGTCGGATTCGGCTGGCACGTCGTGGCTCGACGTCGGCAAACGCGCCTGGTCCTCCGACCTGCTCGCCGCGACGTCGCTCGACGAGAGGCAGATGCCGTCATTGGTCGAAGGCACGGCCAAGGCCGGTGCCTTGCGCGGCGAACTGGCTGCGAAATGGGGCATGCAGACGGGCATCCCGATCGCCGGCGGCGCCGGCGACAACGCGGCCTCGGCCTGCGGCATGGGCACGGTCGGCGCCGGCCAGGCTTTCGTCTCGCTCGGCACATCGGGCGTGCTTTTTGCCGCCAACGCGTCCTATCTGCCCAATCCGGAAAGTGCGGTGCACACATTCTGCCACGCACTGCCCGGCACCTGGCACCAGATGGGCGTCATCCTGTCGGCAACCGATTCACTCAACTGGCTGTCGGCAATTGCGGGAAAAAGCGCCGTCGAGTTGACCGCCGAACTCGGCGATGCGCTGCAGGCGCCGACCGGTGTCTCCTTCCTGCCGTACCTGTCAGGCGAGCGGACGCCTCACAATGATTCCGTCATTCGGGGCGCCTTTACCGGGCTTGCCCACGAGTCCGGCCGCGCGGCGCTGACCCAGGCCGTGCTCGAAGGCGTCGCCTTCGCCTTCCGCGACAGCCTCGAAGCCCTGGCCAAAGCCGGCACGACGCTGACCCGGGTGACGGCGATCGGCGGCGGCTCGCGTTCGCGCTACTGGCTGAAGGCCATCGCCACAGCGCTTGGCCTGCCAGTCGATATTCCAGCCGACGGCGATTTCGGCGCCGCCTTTGGCGCCGCCCGGCTTGGCCTGATCGCGGCGACCGGCGCCGATCCGCGCGCCGTGTGCACGGCGCCGGCGACGGACGCCACGGTCGAACCGGTCGCCGCCCTCGGCGGTGCCTATGCAGATGCCTATCAGCGCTACCGCCAGCTTTACCCGGCGATCAGGAGCGCCACGGCGTGAGCGGTTTCCCGCCCTCGCCGTGGCCTGCCGAGAAGGCCTCACTGTGCCGGCACCTTGTCGAGAAAGCCGGTGACGATTTTCAGCCGGCCATTCTCGATGACGCCGATATCGGTGCCTTCGATGACGGACTCGACGCCTTCCGGCCCGAGATTCCAGGAGAAACGGATGGTATCGGCGAAGCCGTCCGGCTTGCCTTTCAGCGAGAACCTGAAGCCGGCAAAGCGCTGCTGCACGCCTTCGATCAGCGCAGCGATGCCGTCATGGCCGTCGCCCTGCATGATCGGATCGCGGTAGCCGACGTCCTCGGTGAAGGTCGCCTCGAGCAAGGCTTTCCTGCGTGCGGTGTCGCTCTCGTTCCAGGCGGCGATGTAGTTTTCGGCAATGGTGTTGAGGTCGGTCATGGTCTGTCTCCTTCGTTGGGTGGCTTTGACATGAGCCTTTTCGACCAGCGCCAGCGCGAAACCAATTACGCCTGAGGTAATCAGGCCGAACCATGCGAGAGGAAAAGAACATGAGCAGCGGTTTTTTCGGCGACATCCAACAGATCAAATACGAGGGACCGGATTCGACCAATCCGCTGGCCTACCGGTTCTACAATCCCGACGAGATCGTCGCCGGCAAGCGGCTCGAAGACCATCTGCGCTTTGCCGTCGCCTATTGGCATTCCTTTGCCTGGCCGGGCGGCGATCCGTTCGGCGGCCAGACATTTGACCGGCCGTGGTTTCCGAAGGCCGGCAGCACCGACACGATGGAGTTGGCCAAGCTCAAGGCCGACGTCGCCTTCGAGATGTTTTCGTTGCTGGGCGCGCCTTATTTCTGCTTCCACGATGCCGACGTGCGGCCGGAGGGCCGGGACTTTTCCGAAAGTGCGGCGCGGCTCGACGAGATCGCCGATTATTTCTCGGAAAAGATGAAGCAGACCGGCGTCAAGCTGTTGTGGGGCACGGCCAACCTGTTCTCCAACCGCCGCTTCATGTCGGGCGCCGCCACCAATCCCGATCCGGACGTCTTTGCCTATTCGGCGGCGACGGTGAAACACTGTATCGACGTCACCAAGCGTCTGAACGGCGAGAACTATGTGCTGTGGGGCGGCCGCGAGGGCTATGAGACGCTGCTCAACACCGACCTTGCCCGCGAGCAGGAACAGGCCGGCCGCTTTCTCAATCTGGTCGTCGATTACAAGCACAGGATCGGCTTCGAAGGCACCATCCTGATCGAGCCGAAGCCTCAGGAGCCAACCAAGCACCAGTATGATTACGACGTCGCCACCGTCTATGGCTTCCTCAAGCGTTTCGGGCTGGAGAATGAGGTCAAGCTCAACATCGAGCAGGGCCACGCCATCCTGGCCGGCCATTCGTTCGAGCATGAACTGGCGCTGGCCAATGCGCTGGGAATCTTCGGCTCGATCGACATGAACCGCAACGACTACCAGTCGGGCTGGGACACCGACCAGTTCCCCAACAATGTGCCGGAGATGGCTCTCGCCTACTATCAGGTGCTGCAGGCCGGCGGCTTCAAGACCGGCGGCACCAATTTCGACGCCAAGCTCAGGCGCCAGTCGCTCGATCCGCAGGATCTGCTGATCGGCCATATCGGCGGCATGGATTGCTGCGCTCGCGGCCTCAAGGCGGCAGCGCGCATGGTCGAGGACAAGGCGCTGTCCGGCCCGCTCGCCGAGCGCTATGCCGGCTGGGATTCGGCCGAAGCCAAGGCGATGCTTGCCGGCAAGCGCACGCTGGAGGAAATTGCCGAGCGCGTCGTCAAGGAGAAGATCGAGCCGCAGCCCAGATCCGGTCGTCAGGAACTACTCGAAAACGTCGTCAACCGGTACGTCTGAGGCATACCATCCCGCGGCCGCATTGTTCAGCGGCCGCAGGATAAAGACGACTTTCCGCGGGGCTGACACCGACAAGGTTTGCCCGTGCGAAACTTTCGGTCTGCTTGCTGACCGGGCCTGGCATTTGCCTTAGCCGTGATCGAGGCCTCTCAGGTAGGCGCAGAACATGTCGGCCATGGCGTCGGCGTAGGCTTCGATCTCCGCGGGGGTTCGGGGCAACTCCGAGAACTGCTTCCCCACCGTGCTGAGCGTCGTCATGACCAGGTCGCCGGCCAATTCGCGAGTCGCTTGCGCGGCGTTGGGCAACGCCTTCTGCATGAAGAGCTGGATGGTGCGGTCTCCGGACGCCCTTGCCGCCTGCGCCTCAGGCGCGTCGCGGTAAAGCGGTGCGGCGTCGTCGAGCGCCACACGCACCGCGGCCTCGTCACACTCCGAGCGGAGGAAGGCGTGGACCAAGGCGCGCAGCCGTTCAAGTGGCGGTTTCCCGACATCCTCGAGGATGTCGCGCAGCAAATCGGTCGTCTGCCGCCATTCGTCGCTCTGGAGCCGGAACAGGATCGCCGCCTTGTTCGGAAAATACTGATACAGCGATCCGACACTGACACCGGCCTTCTCGGCCACCCGCGCCGTGGTGAAGCGCTGCGCGCCTTCCCTCGCCAAAACCTGAACAGCAGCCTGCAAAATCGCAGCAACGAGCTCTGCCGAGCGGGCCTGCTTGGGCTGTTTTCGCGAGGAAATCCGCGGACTGCGGTGATCGCTCATTGAGAGGCGCGCCAATGCGATTAGTAAATGCGAATGATTAGTCGTATTTTGAGTGCCGCGCAAGAACGCATTCAATTCTGACTGGAGACCAACATGACTACACTGTCGACAACGCCGCTCGCGCCCCTGCTGGATCGCCTGTTCGAGGAAGCCGCTGCCGCAACGAGCCCTGCGGTGGCGGAGCTCTCCGCCGAAGATCGGATGCGCCTGGTTCGAAGCAAGACCGAATACCTCGATTTCTATGGGCGGCTAAAGGACCTCTGGCTTCCCGTTTCGCGAGAGACCGGCACGCTGCTCTACATGCTGGCACGGGGCAGCAGCGCAAGGACGATCGTTGAATTTGGAACCTCGTTCGGCATCTCGACCCTGCACCTTGCCGCAGCCTTGCGGGACAATGGCGGTGGCCGCCTCATCACCAGCGAGTTCGAGCCATCCAAGGTGGCGCGCGCCAGGAACAATCTGACGGCAGGCGGTCTCATCGACCTGGTGGAAATCCGAGAAGGAGATGCGGTGCAAACATTAAGCGTCGATCTTCCCGAAACCGTCGACCTGCTTCTGCTCGACGGCGCCAAAGCGCTCTATCCAGAGATCTTGAGTCTGGTCGAAAGCCGCCTCAGGCCGGGCGCCTTCGTCGTTGCCGACAACGCCGATCTTTGCCCCGAATACCTCGAGCGGGTGCGCTCGACCGGAGGCGGCTACATGTCCACGTCGTTCAGCGAGGATGTCGAGCTGTCGATGCGGCTTGGCTGAAGCACTGCCTGACCTACTGGTACGATCGTGCCCAAGATGGGCGGCGGCGGACAAAACTTTGCCCGGCGCCGCCCATCAATCGCCTCGCTCTTGCCTTCAAACAGCCGTCACGAACCTCCTATAGTGTGGTTCGTGGCGGGAACGGAAAGAAGGAGGCGAAACGATATGCAGCACGAACGCGAAATCGACGCCCTGCTCTCATCTGGCGAGGCCGGATCGATCATCGACCGGCTGATGGCGCTGCCGCACCCGAAGCAAGGTGCGCTGAGTGCGAACGAATGGGATCGCGCGGTCGCCAGCCGCTTCGAGACCCATCTTGCGAGACAAATGCGCTCGCAGATCGACGGCAACAGCGACCGCCAGGACGCTGCCTGATCTACCTTTGTCTATGCATGCCGTTGTCCCAAAACCGCTACGGACTTTTGGGCGACATGCATTATCCCTGACGCAACCTGACCGGCGCTTCGCCGAACGCTCTTGAAAACGCTCTGGAAAATGCCGCGGCGGACGAAAAGCCCGTTCGCCCGGCAATATCGGCCATGGCCACGCGCGTGTCGACCACCAGCCGGCGCGCGGCGCCGAGGCGCAGCCTGAGATAATAGGCGCCGGGCGTTTCGCCGATCGACTTGCGAAAGATACTTTCCAGCGTTCGTGCCGTCACCCCGGCGCGCTTGGCCACCGCGGCTATGGTCAGCGGCTGGTCGATATGCGCTTCCATCAGCCGGATGGCTTGCGCCAACCTGGGATCGTAGCCGTCGAGACGGCCGAGCGAGACCAGCGGCTGCGCGTCGGTCGCGGCGCGCGCCTGGTCGTAGATGAAGACGCTCGCGACATCGAGCGCCACGGCCATGCCGAGCCGCGTGCGAATCAGATGCAGCATCAGGTCGAAGGTCGGCGAGGCGCCGCCGGAGGTGAACACCGGGCCGTCGATGACGTAGCGATCGGGGCGCACGTCGACGCCGGGAAAGGCCGACGAGAAATCCTCCATGTCCTCCCAGTGGGTGGTGGCGCTGCGCCCTTCCAGCAAGCCCGCGCGCGCCACCAGCCACGTACCCGCCTCGACGCCGCCGCAGGCGCGTGCCGCGCGCGCCGCCCGGCGCAGTCCGGACAGCAGGGCCGATGTGGCATAGTTCTGCGTGCCGAATCCGGCGACGACGACCAGCATGTCGGTTGTGTCAGCCGCATCGAAGCGGCCGCTGACCGCCACCGGCAGGCCGCATGTGGTAACCGGCGGCTCGCCCGTCACCGAGACCAGCCTGAAATCGAACAGCGTCTCACCGGCAATGCGGTTTGCGGCGCGCAATGGATCGACGGCTGAGGCGACGCACATGATCGATGAGCCGGAGAATACCAGCAGCGTTACCTTGAGCGGCAAACGCTCGGCCTGAAAGATCGTCGGTTTTTCGTTTTTGGTCACACGATCTTCGTAAAACGCAAAACAGTTTCCGGCAAGTCAGGCATTCTTGCCCTGCGTCCTATTGGGAGAGAGTCCGATGCCGTTAGCGATGAACCGTGAGGTCTTCATTACCTGTGCCGTGACCGGGTCAGGCAGTTCGCAGGATCGCAGCCCGCATGTGCCGCGTTCGCCCAAGCAGATCGCCGATTCGGCCATCGAGGCGGCAAAGGCAGGTGCGGCGATCGTCCACTGCCATGTGCGTGATCCCGAAACCGGCAAGCCCAGGCGCGACGTACACCTTTATCGTGAAGTAACGGAGCGCATCCGCGCGGCGGATGTCGACGTGGTTTTGAACCTGACCGCCGGCATGGGCGGCGACATGGTGTTCGGCCCGCCGGAAAACCCGCTGCCGCTGAACGAAAAAGCCACCGACATGGGCGGTGCCAGCAACCGCATGGAGCACGTCCGCCAGTGCTTGCCGGAAATCTGCACGCTCGACTGCGGCACGATGAATTTCGCCGAGGCCGACTATGTCATGACCAATACGCCCGGCATGCTGCGTGCCATGGGCGGCATGATGACGACGCTCGGCGTCAAGCCGGAAATCGAGGCTTTCGACACCGGGCATCTGTGGTTTGCCAAGCAATTGGTCGAGGAAGAAGTGCTGAAGCCGGACGCCTTGGTGCAATTGTGCATGGGTGTGCCGTGGGGGGCGCCGGACGACCTCAACACCTTCATGGCGATGGTCAACAATGTGCCGTCGACCTGGAACTGGTCGGCTTTTGCCATCGGCCGCAACCAGATGGCCTACGTCGCTGCCGCGGTGCTCGCCGGCGGCAATGTCCGCGTCGGGCTGGAGGACAATCTCTGGCTCGACAAGGGCGTGCTGGCGACCAATGCGCAGCTGGTCGAGCGGGCGGTCAGCATCGTGTCGAATATGGGTGCCAGGGTCATCGGCCCGGACGAAGTCCGCAAGAAGCTCAACCTGACGAAGCGCGCACCTCTTTGAACAGGGAATCGGTTGGGAGGAGCCGCCGATGAAGACCGTGAAATTCACCGCCATGAAGGACGGCGACCGCGAGGATTACGCCTTCCTCACCGAGCACGAGATCGACTACGCGGCAAAGACCGGCGAACGGCTGCTCGACGCGCTCGTCCAGCTGGATGCGGGCCTCTCGGGCTACAAGATCACCCGGCTCGGCCATTCGCTGCAAGCGGCAACGCGGGCCTGGCGCGACGGCGCCGACACCGACTGGATTGCCTGCGCCTTGCTGCACGACATCGGCGACATCTACGCGCCCTATAATCATGACGAATATGCGGCGTCGATCCTGAAACCCTTCGTTCGCGAGCAATGCACCTGGGTGGTGGAAAAGCACGGCGACTTCCAGCGCCTCTATTATGCCCATCACCTCGGCGGCAATCCGCACGCCCGCGACCGTTTCGCCGGGCACATCTACTTCGACGATTGCGATGAGTTTTGCGAACGCTGGGATCAGTCGAGCTTCGATCCCGACTACGAGACATTGCCGATCGATTTCTTCCGGCCCTTCGTGCTCGAAGTATTCGCGCGCAAGGCCTATGACGCGTCCGTGATCCGTGCCGGCGAACGCGTCGCCCTCACCGACCCCGCAATAGCCAGCACAAGAACCGGAGCTTCCGCATGAGCATCATCAACAAGGCGGCCGCCATCGGCGGCGGCGTGATCGGCGCCGGCTGGGTCGCGCGGCTGCTGCTCAACGGCATCGACGTATCGATCTTCGATCCCGACCCCGAGGCATCACGCAAGGTCGGCGAGGTGATGAAGGGAGCGCGACGCGCCTACAAGCAGATGCTGCCCGGCGGCTTGCCGAAAGAGGGCAAGCTCACCTTCGCCAAGACGCTCGCCGAGGCGGTGGCCGATGCCGATTTAATCCAGGAAAGCGTGCCGGAGCGGCTCGACCTGAAGCACCGCGTGCTGGCCGAAATCGACCTTTATGCGCCGGCCAACGCAATTGTCGGCTCCTCCACTTCCGGCATCAAGCCGACCGACATGCAGGTGGCGATGAAGAAGCATCCGGAGCGGCTGGTCGTCGGCCATCCGTTCAACCCCGTCTATCTGCTGCCGCTGGTCGAGATCGTCGGCGGCGAACAGACCTTTCCCGAGGCGATCGAGGTCGCCAAGGAGATGTATGCCTCGATCGGCATGAAGCCGGTGGTAATCCGCAAGGAGATCGAAGCCTTCGTCGGCGACCGCCTGCTCGAAGCGGCATGGCGCGAGGCGCTGTGGCTGGTCAAGGACGGCATCTGCACGGTCGAGGAGCTCGACGACATCATGCGCTATGGCTTCGGCCTGCGCTGGGCGCAGATGGGCATGTTCCAGGTCTATCGCGTCGCCGGCGGCGAGGCCGGCATGCGCCACTTCATGGCGCAGTTCGGCCCGTGCCTGAAATGGCCGTGGACCAAGCTGATGGACGTGCCGGAGTTCAACGACGAGCTGGTCGAGCTGATCGCGACCCAGTCGGACGACCAGGCGCACGGTCTGTCGATCCGCGATCTCGAAAAGATCCGCGACGACAATCTGGTCGCCATCATGGAGGCACTGTCGAAGCAGAACAAAGGCAAAGGCTGGGGTGCCGGCGCCTTGCATAGGGACTACACCAGGCAGTTGGCCAAGCTTGCGGCAAAGAAGCCCAGCGCCTCCAGGGCGGCCGAAAAGGCCAAGGCTGAAAAGCCGAAGAAAAAGAAGAAAGGCTGAGACCATGGATTTTGGTCTTTCGGAGGAGCAGAAGCTCATCGTCGAGACGACGCGGGCCTTCGTCGAGAACGAGCTTTACCCGCATGAGCGCGAGGTTGAACGCACCGGCGTGCTGCGCCGCGAGCTGATCGAGGAGATCAAGGCCAAGGCGATCGAAGCCGGCCTCTATGCCGCCAACATGCCAACGGAAGTCGGCGGCGCCGGGCTCGATACGGTGACCTGGCTACTCTATGAAAGGGAACTCGGCCGCGCCAATTACGCACTGCACTGGACCTGCGTGGCGCGACCTTCCAACATCCTCCTTGCCGGTACGGCGGAGCAGCGCGAGAAGTATCTGTTCCCGTGCATTCGCGGCGAGAAATGGGATTGCCTGGCAATGACCGAGCCGGGCGCCGGCTCCGATTTGCGCGGCATGAAGGCAACCGCCGTGCAAGACGGCGACGACTGGGTGCTGAACGGCACCAAGCATTTCATCAGCCACGCCGACCTCGCCGATTTCGCCATCGTCTTCATGGCCTCAGGGGAGGAAGAGTCTTCGCGTGGAAAACGCAAGAAGATCACCGCCTTTTTCGTCGACAAGGGCACTAAGGGCTTTGCCGTGCGCGAAGGCTACCGCAACGTCTCGCATCGCGGCTACACCAATGCCATTCTCGAATTCGACGATTGCCGGCTGCCGGCGAGCCAGGTACTCGGCGAGGTCCACAAGGGCTTCGAGGTCGCCAATTCCTGGCTCGGCGCAACGCGCCTGCAAGTCGGCGCCACCTGCCTTGGCCGTGCCGAGCGGGCGCTTGGCCATGCCATCGAATACGCCGCGCAGCGCCAGCAGTTCGGCCAGCCGATCGGCAAGTTCCAAGGCGTGTCGTTCAAGCTCGCCGACATGGCGACCGAGTTGAAAGCCGCCGACCTGATGGTGTTCGAAGCCGGCTGGAAGTACGATCAGGGCACCGTCACCGACCAGGACATGGCCATGGCCAAGCTGAAGGCCACCGAAATGCTCGCCTTCGTCGCCGACGAGGCGATCCAGATCCATGGCGGCATGGGGCTGATGGACGATTTGCCGCTGGAACGCATCTGGCGCGACGCCCGCGTCGAGCGCATCTGGGAAGGCACTTCGGAAATCCAGCGCCACATCATCTCGCGCGCGCTGCTGCGCCCGTTCGGGGCCTAGAGCATGACCCCAAAAAGTGGAATCCGGTCTTTGGAGAAGATCATGCTCAGACGAAAAGATGACAATGCACAGGCTTGAACGTCTTTTGCGGCCGAAATCGATCGCCGTCTTCGGTGGTGCGCAGGCGGCGGCCGTCGTCGCGCAATCGATCAAGATGGGCTTTGCCGGCGAGATCTGGCCGGTGCATCCGAGCAAGGACGAGGTCGCCGGCCGCAAGGCCTATCGCTCGGTGGCCGAATTGCCCAGTGCGCCGGATGCCGCTTTCGTCGGCGTCAACCGGCACTTGACCATCGAAGTGGTCAAGGCGCTGGCGGAGCGCGGCGCCGGCGGTGCGGTCTGCTTCGCCGCCGGCTTTCTCGAAACCGAGGCCTATGACGAAGACGGCGAGCGGCTGCAGGCCGAACTGGTCGAGGCGGCCGGCCAAATGCCGATCATCGGGCCGAACTGCTATGGGCTGATCAATTACGCCGACGGCGCGCTTTTGTGGCCCGACCAGCATGGCGGCATCAGGCTGCCGGAAGGCGGTCGCGGCGTTGCCATCATCACCCAGTCGTCGAACATCGCCATCAACATGACGATGCAGAAACGCGGCCTACCGATCGCCTTCCTGATGACCGCCGGCAACCAGGCGCAGACCGGGCTTTCCGAAATAGCGCTCGGCCTGATCGAGGACGACCGCGTCACTGCGCTCGGCCTGCATATCGAGGCCTTCGATTCGGTAGCCGGCTTCGAAAGGCTGGCGGCACGGGCACGCGAGCTGAAGAAGCCTGTTATAGCCATGAAGGTCGGCCGCTCCGAGCAGGCGCGGCAGGCGACCGTCTCGCATACCGCGTCGCTGGCCGGCTCGGACGCGGCGTCCGGCGCTTTCCTGAGGCGGCTCGGCATCGCCCGGATCGATTCAATTCCCGCCTTCATCGAGGCGCTCAAGCTACTGCACGTCACCGGCCCCCTGCCCGGCTACCGGCTGTCATCGATGAGCTGCTCGGGCGGCGAGGCGTCGGTCATGGCCGACAGCGCCGAAGGTCGCTGGGTGACGTTTCCGCCACTCACCCCCGAGCACCGCGCGCGGGTCAAATCGACGCTCGGGCCGCTGGTCGCGGTGGCCAACCCGCTCGACTACCACACCTTCATCTGGAACAACGAGCCGGCGATGACCGCCACCTTCACCGCCATGGTGTCTGGCGGCTTCGACCTCAATATGCTGGTGCTCGACTTTCCGCGTCCCGACCGCTGCTCGGACACGGACTGGTGGGCGACGCTGCGCGCCTTCGAATCGGCGCTGAAGACCAACAGCGCGCAGGGCGCGATCGTCTCCTCGCTGCCGGAAAACCTGCCCGAGGAATACACTGCCGGCCTGATGGCGCGGGGCATGGTGCCGCTGTTCGGCATTTCCGAGGCCATGGACGCCGCCCAGGCGGCAGCCTTCATCGGCTGGGCGTGGCGCGAGCCGCAGGCGCAGCCGATCGACACTTCGGCGTCCGGCGCGCCGGCCGGCGACCATGTCACGCCGGACGAGGCCGAGGCGAAGGCGCGGCTCATCGAGGCCGGGCTCCCCGTGCCGAAGGGCGAGCGCGCCGGCAACGCGGTCGAAGCTGTGATCTCCTCGATGGCGCTCGGCTTCCCGGTGGCGCTGAAGGCTCTTGGCGTCATCCACAAGTCCGAGCTCGACGCGGTCCGGCTCAACCTCAGGGATGCCGAATCGGTCAGCACCGCCGCCCATGATCTCGGCCCGCTCGGCACCGGCCTTTATGTCGAGCGCATGGTGCGCGACGGCGTCGCCGAGCTGCTGGTCGGCTTCACCCGCGACCCGATGTTCGGCGCGGTGATGACGCTCGGCACCGGCGGCGTGCTGGTCGAGCTGTTGCGCGACAGCGTCACACTGATGCTGCCGGCGACCCGTGACGACATCGAGGCCGCTTTGCGCGGCTTGAAACTGTTCCCGCTTCTCGACGGTTATCGCGGTCGGCCGAAGGCCGATGTCGCAGCGGCAATCGATGCGATATCGGGCATTGCCGCTTTCGTGCAGCAAAACGCCGGCGAGATCGAGGAGCTCGACATCAATCCTCTGATCGTCTGCACCGAGGGCAAGGGCGCCTGGATCGCCGACGCGCTGCTGGTGCTGGGAGAGAACAAAAATGTCTGACGTCATCACCACCCGCCGCGAGGGCACGATCCTCGAAGTCACGCTCGACCGGCCCAAGGCCAATGCCATCGACCTGAAGACGTCGCGGCTGATGGGCGAGACGTTCAAGAGGTTTCGCGACGATCCCGACCTGCGCGTCGCCATCGTCAAGACCGCCGGCGACAAGTTTTTCAGCGCCGGCTGGGACCTGAAGGCAGCGGCCGGCGGCGATGCCGTCGACGGCGATTATGGCGTCGGCGGCTTCGGCGGGCTGCAGGAATTGCGCGACCTCAACAAGCCGGTGATCGCCTGCGTCAACGGCATGGCGGTCGGCGGCGGCTTCGAGCTGGCGCTGTCCTGCGACCTCATCTACGCGTCGGACCACTCCTCCTTCGCGCTGCCCGAAATCCGCGCCGGCACGCTGGCCGATGCGGCAACGATCAAGCTGCCGAAGCGCATCCCCTATCATGTCGCCATGGACCTTTTGTTCACCGGCCGCTGGATGGATGTCGCCGAGGCGCATCGCTGGGGCCTGGTCAACGAGGTGCTGCCCAAGGAAAGACTGGAGGATCGCGTCTGGGAGATCGCCCGGCTGCTCGCCAGCGGCCCGCCGCTGGTCTTCGCCGCGATCAAGGAAACGGCCCGGGTCGCAGAATCGCTGACCTTCCAGGACGCCATGAACCGGGTGACGCGCCGGCAACTGCCGACGGTTGACGCGCTCTACGGCTCGGAGGACAATCTCGAGGGCTTTCGTGCCTTTGCCGAAAAGCGCGATCCGGTGTGGAAGGGCAGATAGTGAGTGTCCCTGGAACGACGGCGTTCCGTCCGAACCCCCTCCGGCCTGCCGGCCAGGCGGATTCGTTACGATCCGTTCCGTTTCCATGACCAACTACAAGAAACTCATCGACGCCGAGACCTGGGCCTTCATCGAACGGACCAATTCGTATTATCCGCCGGATACGATCGACTACACGATCGCCGAGCAGCGCGCGATCTACGACCGGATGTGCCGCGAATTCTCTGCCGGCTATCCGGATGGCGTGACGGCTGAAACCACCGTCATTGCCGCGCCAGCGCACGACGTCCCGATCCGCATTTATCGCAGCGCGGCGCCGAACGACTCTGCGATGGTGCTCTATGTCCATGGCGGCGGCTACATCCTCGGCGGGCTCGACAGCCACGACGATGTCTGCGCCGAGCTTTGCGCCCGCACCGGCTATGAGGTGGTCTCGGTCGACTACCGGCTGGCGCCGGAACATCTGCACCCGGCCGCCTTCGACGATGCGATTGGCGCCTTCGAATGGGCCACCGCCACTTACGAATGCCCCGTCCTGCTCTGCGGCGACAGCGCCGGCGGCAATCTCGCCTGTGCCGTCAGTCATGCGACGCGTGGCCACGTGACAAAGCCGGTCGGCCAGGTGCTGATCTATCCTGGCCTTGGCGGCGACCGTTCAAGCGGTTCCTATGTCACGCATGCCGAAGCGCCGATGCTGACGATGCGCGATCTGGAGTTCTATAAAAACATCCGGACGGGCGGAGTGGACGCCACAGGCGACATCACTTTGTCTCCGCTTGCGGACGCCGATTTCGCCTATCTGCCGCCTACCGTCGTGATCACCGCCGAATGCGACCCGCTGTCGTCAGACGGTGAAGCCTATCGCGACCGCATCGTTGCCGCAGACGGACGCGCCTGGTGGTTCGAGGAGCCGGGGCTGGTGCACGGCTATCTCAGAGCCAGGCACACGGCCGGCCGCGCCCGCACGAGCTTTACCCGGATTGTCGATGCCGTGACGGTACTTGGGAAGGGCGAATGGATCTGGTGAGGGCTGCCCTCCTCGCCGCGAAGGGCCTTTATCGGCCGCTATAGCTCTACTTGCTGCGGCGTCGGTGGCCGGAGACCCGCCTCAACCAAGGTCCCAAATGAAAGGCGCTCATCAGCAGGTACATCGGGACCATGCTGCCCAGCGGCGACGCATCTTGCCCGGTCGAGCACATCATATCCGGCGCTGCGCCGAGAAACGTCAGCAGCGCCATGGTTGCGAAGGTCGGCGCGGCCGCAAAGGACAGCCAATCGGCTGCGCCAAGGCCGGCCGGGCTCGCATCGCCGGTGGATCCGCCTGCATGAATCTCGCTCATGGCCATAGTCCTGCATAGCGAGCGGGATGCGGTCGAATGAACGTGCATCCCGCTCCTCCAATTGTCCTAGCCGCATTTCCGCGACGCCAAACGTTCTATTCGGTGCGGTTCCGGAACGCGGCCTCTCCGGCGTCCGACACCTCGACCCACTTTTTGTCGGGAACGGTTTCGGCGTCGTAATTGTCGTGCCAGTTCCACCACTTGTACGTCGGCGTCTGCGGATAGCCTTCGGGCGAATCCTCCCAAACCTCCTGGCGGCCGAGCGGCGACAGGTCGAGATAGCTCCATACGGTCCCCATCGCCTCGTCGCCGCGGTTGTTGATGAAGTAGGTACGGAACACGCGATCACCATCGCGGATGAACACGTTATGGCCGTGCCACTCGTCAACGCCGAAATCGGCATCGAAGCTGTCGGTGATGGTGTACCAGGGCATTTTCCAGTCCATCCGCGCCTTCAGCCGCGCAATGTCGGCCTGGGGTGCGCGCGAGGCGTAGGCAAGCGTGGTGTCGCGGGCGTTCAGATGGGCAAGATTGCCGACCTGGTCTGCCCCCAGCGAGCAGCCGCGGCAAGCGTGATCGGGCCAGCCGAATACGCCGGGCTCGAAGAAAGCGCGGTAGACGATCAGTTGACGGCGGCCCTCGAACAGGTCGGGCAGGCTCATCTTTCCGCTGGGCCCCTCGAACGTATAGGTCTTCTCCACCGCCATCCACGGCATCCGCCGACGCTCGGCGGCCAAGGCGTCGCGAGCCCGGGTCACGGTCTTCTCCTTCACGAGCAACTGCTGGCGCGCGGCCTCCCACGCGTCAGGCGAAACGACCGGTGGTGTCTTCATCGCGAGCCGCGTCGTCTGCTCGCCTGTGCCATTCTGATGTGCCGTCATTGTGCATCTCCCTTGCTGGTCTGTTGTCGCACCATTCCCGGCGCGACGTGTTGCTGATTGGTCATGAGCCAGGATAGGGGCGATAGCGGATTGGCGAGAGTGACAAGTGTGACGCGATTCCGACGGGTCCGCTGATCACGGCCAAATTTGCCGCCCGCGACGCCTCTGCTCATTCCTACCCGGACTGCTGGATGGGCCGTGCGCCGGCCAGGTAGCGATCATTGTCAAACGGTTCGGCCTGGTTGCTTTCCGGGCTCCACAGCTGCCGATGGGTTCGTGTGAGATCGCCGAGATAGACATGCAGGGCACCGGATCGCGCGCTGCCCGTATTCGCAACCGCATGCACGGTATTTGACGCCATGTGCACGACGGCAGGCGCTGCGATGTCCTGCCTTTCGGGAACATCGAGTTCGCTGCCGGCAACGGGATAGATGAAGTTCGTCTCGCTGCCCTTGTAGATGCCGATCAAGGCATCCATCAGGTGGTTGTGGGGCGGGTACTGCAGGCCGGGCGACAACGTGATGTGATAGATCGTCAGGTTCGGGCTCGCATGCAAAAGAACCTCGTCGTCGTCTTCTTCGTGAGCGAGTGTTCCCGATGCGTGAAAACGGTTGGTGTAGTCGCCCAGGACCGTCCTTACCGCTTCGAGGGGATCTGGCCCCTTCGCGGCATTGACGATATCATCGGCAACAGCGTAGAGAGGCGAGTTGGCGGGTAAAGGCATATCAGTTATCCTCCCTGAGATGCTCAGAGTTTCAACCTGAGGCGCTCACGCTAGCGAATGCCGATGCCAGCGTCAACCGGACAGCCAAACGGACAAAATATGAAAACGACGAAGTTGACCGCCGAGCCGGCGAGGCCGGCCACGGTCGAGGCGACAGCACTGTCAGCCGCCGACGTCCTTCGCAGGGAACAGGCATATGAGCAGCTGAGGAACGACATCATTGCCTGCGTGCTGCGCCCCGGCGAAGCGCTGACCGAAAAACAGATCGGCGATCGATACCAGATCAAAAAGGCGACCATCCGCGCGGCGTTGGCCCGCCTGATGCAGGAAGGTCTGGTCAGGAGCGAGCCGCGCCGCGGCTACGTCGTTGCAACGCTCTGCCTGCGGGACGTCAACGAGATCTTCGATGTCCGCAGCTTGATCGAACCGGAAGTGTTCAGGGTGGCGGCATCGAACATTACCGAGCGCGGGCTGGAGGACATCGGGCTGGCAGCGAAAAAAGTGCTGAAGCCGGAGACGTTGCGTAGTCACGTTGCATTCCTGGCGGCTGATCGTGCGTTTCGTCTGGCCCTTGCGGAGCTCTCGGGAAATTTACGATTGGCGCATCTACTGGACCAGATACTCGACCAATCGGCGCGGGTTCTCCACCTTGGGTTCAAGTCCCGCGACTTCACCCAGTTGATCATCGCCCAGCAAAAGGAACTGGTTCTTGCCTGCGAGGCAGGCGACGCTTCCGGCATCGTCAAACTTGCCCGTTCGCAGTGCCTGTTTCTCAAGAAGCAGGTGCTCGAGGCTTTGCTTGCCGGTTCCAAGCTTCAGGACGTCAATTTGCAGCCCTTCGCCTAGAGCGGTTCTCCTGGAACCGGTAACCCGCTCTAACTAACTGTTTTGCCGCATTTATGCGGACGCCTAGTGATTCCATTTGGCTGCAAAATGCTCCAAGGGAAGTTGGCCGTTCGGTGCGACCGCCACCTTGGCGCAACGGCCGCCGGCGGGGCTTGTTTCACCCCACCGAGGAAGAGGCCGCCGAGCGACCAGGGTGCCTGGCCGCCAAGCGACTGCTCCGGCTCCTGCTCGACAATGATGGCCTTCTTGCCGGCCGCAGTCAGTTCGGCGGCCGCGACAAAGCCGGCAAGGCCGGCGCCGACAATGATCACATCCGCATCGTCAGGCATCTATTTCGCCATGATCTCGTCCAAAAAACCGGCCCGTTGCAGGATCACGGCCGGCCTAGACTGCCTCCCAGCCTTCCTTCTCGCCGGCGCGGAAGATGGCATCGATGACCTTCTGGTTGAGCACCGATTCTTCCAGGGTAAAGACACGATCCTTGCCACCCTGTGCCGCCCGCGCGAAGGCCTCGACTTCCAGCCGGTACTGTTGCGTGCCGGGAAAGCGGAAGACCTGCGCCTCGCTGTGGTTCTGGTTGTGCAGTTCGACACGGTGATGGTCGTAGAGTCCGGCATTAAACGGTGAGAACACCTCGATGAAGCCCTTCTCACCGTGAAAGACCATCACCTGGCGTGCCGCCATCTGTGTCGACAGGTAAAACGACAACTCGAAGTCGCCGAAATCGGCGCGGATCGAGGAATAGATGTCGGTGCCGAATGTCTTGTCGCGCTCGATCGTCGCCTGGACGCGCAGCGGCTCCTTGCCGGTGGAAAAGCGAGTCGATACCGTCGGATAGACGCCGATGTCGGGTAGCGCGCCGCCGCCGAGATCGAGCTTGTTGCGCATGTTGTTGGGGTCGACATTGTAGTAGGAGAACGCGCCCTGGACATGGCGCAGCCGGCCGATGGCGCCGTTGGCGATCAGCTCGCGCACCTTGATCCATTGCGGGTGGTAGACGACCATGAAGGCTTCGCAGACCAGCACCTTCCTGGCATCGCGCAGCTTGATCAGTGGCGGAATGTCCTTGGCGTCGAGCGCCAGTGGCTTTTCGACCAGAACATGCTTACCGGCCTCGATCGCCTTGGCTGTCCATTCGACATGCTGCGAGGTCGGCAGCGGAATGTAGACGCCGTCGATGTCGCTGGAGGCGAGCAGTTCCTCATAGGAGCCGAAAGCGTGGCGCGCGCCGAAGCGTTCGCCCAGCGCCCGAGCTTTCGACAGATCGCGGCTGGCGATCGCCGACAGCACGCCGTTCTCCGCCTCGACGATTGCCGGCAAAAGCTGCTCGCGGCCGATTTTGGCCGTCGACAAAACACCCCATCGGAACATCAGATTTCTCCTCTCGATTGCAAGCCTGGAGGTTTGCCTGAAATGGACGAAAAAGCCAATGCGGGAGCGTGGTTCCTCGCACCACGAAGTGGGGAGAGGAACCCAGGTCCTGCAGCAACGGTGAAACCGCAGGCAGAACCGCTCAACCTCTTCTACCCGTCAGCGTCATGTCGAATTCGACGACGTTGGAATAAATCGGCGCGCCGACATCCATGCCATAGCGCGACCGCAACACCTTGCCTGTGACGTGGAACTTTATCGTGCCCGCCTTGAGGCCGCCGAGCTCGGCCGTGAACTTTTCCTGAAAGGTCTTGCCGCGCGCCGTCAGCCGGCCGGTGACAAGGGCCGACGTGTCGCCGGTGCGTTTGACGCTGGTCGAACGGAACTGGATCTCCGGATTGTTGGTCGCGTCGAAAACCGCGTCCGAGCGGAGAAAGGCGTCGATGCGGCTTTGGCCGGTACCGACGCTTTCGGGGAAGATGGTGAAATTGACCTGGGACCGGCCGACATCGCTGTTGTCGATAAGGATATTGCCCTTGAAGCGGGAGAAAGCACCGTCGAGCCCGCCGCCGCCGAGCTTGGCGATGGAGAAGTGGATGCTGGAACTCCCTGGGCTGATCGTGTAGCTGCCGGCCGCCTCGCCAAGGGCAACGGCGGCGAAAACAGGCATGGCACAACAAGCGGCGGCTGCCGCAAATCCGAAGATGCGCGCGTACATGGAAATGGTCCTCTTGGCAGGCAACGCTTTCTTGCGTCCTCGCCCCATGAACGAATGAGCCGCCCGCTCTATTCCGTCTCGCGATGTGACGAAGCCGTGATCATGCGCGTCAGCACGGTATCCCTCAGCCAGAAATGATGACGCAGCGCAGCAGCGAGATGCAAAGCGACAAGTCCGATGCCGGCATAAGCGAGATACCAGTGCGTCGCTGCCCAGAAGCTTTCTGCCATGTCCGATTCACTAAGCGGCAGATTGGGCATGACGAACAGATTGAACGGCACGCTCGGGATCTCCAGCACCGAGACCGAGACCAGCGCCCAGCCGGACAGCGGCAGAGCGAGCTGAAAAGCATAAAGCGCAAGATGGACAAGCGGCGCCATGCGGCGCTCGAAAGGGCCGACTGAGCGCGGCAGCGGCGGGGCCGGTCTGCCAAGGCGCCAGGCGATGCGCAGGATGACCAGCCCAAGCAGCAGGAAACCGAAGGATTTATGCAGCTGAATCAGCTCGAAGGCGGTGCGCTGGCTGGACAGCCGCACCATGACGAAGCCGAGCACGAACTGGCCGATAAAGAGCGCCGCGATCAGCCAGTGAAGGATGATCGCTGTCCAGCCGTAGCCGGTCGGCTGGTGTTTGGGCAGTGCTGACATGGTCTGTGAACGAATGCCAGGTCGGCTTTCTTCCATCCCGGAAAGGCGGTTTCCACTTATGTTTGGAGACGACCAATTGCCGGTGCCAAGGGCCGTAAGACGAGCATTCACGCCGAAATAGATTGCCCTCCGCAGTTCCGACGGTGCCCCTATGTACTCACTTTGAAGAAATCGACAAAGGCCCTGAGCGCCGGCCGCATCTGGCGTCGGCTCGGATAATAGACGAAGAATCCATCGAAGGGCGGGCACCAGTCCTCCAGCACGCGAACGAGCTTGCCGGCGGCGAGCGGGTCGCGGACATAGTCCTCGAACACGAAGGCGAGCCCGGCGCCGTCAACCGCAGCATTGGCAATCAGATGGTCCTCGTCGAGGATCAATGGCCCTTGCACCGGGATTTCGATCTCCTCGCCGTTTTTCTCGAATTCCCAGCGATAGATGATGCCGCTGGAGAAGCGGAAGCGGATGCAGCGGTGAGCGGCGAGATCGCGCGGATGCTGCGGCTTGGGCCTGGTCTCGAAGTAGGATGGCGTGCCGACCACCGCGCCGCGAAGGTTCGGCCCGATGCGCACTGCGATCATGTCGCGCTGCAGGCTCTCGCCCAGCCGCACACCGGCATCGAAGCCGCCCTCGACCACATCGGTGAAGCGGTCATCGATGACGATCTCCAGCACGATGTCGGGATAGGCAGCCGCAAAGGCGCCGAGCCTTGGCGTCAGCGCCAGGTGGGCGGCGGTGCGCGGCACGGTCAGCCTGAGATTGCCCGCCGGCCGGTCGCGCGCCTCGATCGCCGATTCCAGCGCCAGGTCGATTTCCGACAGCGCCGGCCTGAGGCGCTCGAGCAGTTGCGCGCCCTCCTCGGTCGGAGCGACGCTGCGCGTGCTGCGCGCCAGAAGGCGCACGCCGAGGCGCGCTTCCAGGCTGGACACCGCGTGGCTGACCGCCGACGGCGCGATTGCCAGCTCCTTGGCGGCGCCGCGAAAACTGCCGCATTGCGCGACCGTTGCCAGCACGGCAAGCTGTGAAAGATAGGTTCGCTTCATTGATCTATTTTTGGGAACAGCCCGTGCAAATAAGAGGCAATTATCGAACGCTGCGCAAGACGGTATCTCCGTGGCATCACAACCATCACAACAAGGAGACACGTGATGCAAACCCGCAAGCTCGGCAATGAACTCGACGTCTACCCAGTCGGCCTCGGCTGCATGGGGATGAGCTTTGCCTATGGTGGCCAGCCGGAGGCGGAGGCGATTGCCACGCTGCGCCACGCCGTTGAGATCGGGGTCAATTTCTTCGACACCGCCGAGGTCTATGGCCCCTACGAGAACGAGATCCTGGTCGGCAAGGCGCTGAAGCCGGTGCGTGATCATGTGACGATCGCGACCAAATTTGGCTTCAAGATCCTCGAAGAAGGCAGCGGCACCGAGCGCATGGCTGGCGTCGACAGCCGCCCGCAGCATGTCAAGGCGGTGGCCGAAGCGTCGTTGAAGCGGCTGGATACCGAGATCATCGATCTCTACTACCAGCACCGCGTCGACCCGAGCGTGCCGATCGAGGATACGGTCGGCGCCATGGCCGAGCTGGTACGCGAGGGCAAGGTGCGGGCGCTCGGCCTGTCGGAGGCGAGTGCGGCGACCATCCGCCGGGCGCATGCCGTGCATCCGATCGCCGCGGTGCAGAGCGAATATTCGTTGTGGAGCCGCGATCCGGAGGAGGAGGTGTTTGCCGTCTGCCGCGAGCTCGGCATCGGCTTTGTCCCCTATAGCCCGCTCGGCCGCGGCCTGCTCACCGCCACGATCGCCAGGCCCGATGTTCTCGGCGCCGACGACTGGCGCCGGGGGTTGCCGCGCTTCCAGGCCGACGCCATGGCGGCCAATGCGGCGGTCGTCGCCGTGCTGGAAAAGATGGCCGCCGAGAAGGACGTGGCGCCGGCGCAGCTGGCGCTCGCCTGGGTGCTGCATCAGGGCGACTTCATCGTGCCGATCCCTGGTGCCCGCAAGATCGGACATCTCGAACAGAATACGGCGGCAGCCGATATCGTGCTGAGCCAGGCCGAAGTGGCATCTATTGGCGACGCCCTGTCGCCGGAAAAGGTGGTGGGCAAGCGCTATACCGACGAGCTGCTGGCCCTGGTCGACGGGTGAAGGGCAATCGAAACGGGCGTTTCGGCACCCCGTTTGGAGTGCCGCAGCGGTGCAAAATAATTGCGAGAAATTGGCGCGACCTCCGTCCTACCGGACATCTCCGCCTCAAGGAGGAGATTGGACGTCACCTCGGCTTTCGCCAATCACCGGCGGCGCCGGAAGGGCGGGCAGGGCGCTGGAACTGCCAATCTCCCCTCTTGCGGGAGATGCCCGGCAGGGCAGGTGCCTCGCGCCGACATTCTACCAAGGCACGACAGTAATCTCCGGCCAGCACTCCTGTGCCCGCCTGCCCTTCATCTCATGGGTCCGCTGATTATCCAGCACCCTATTCGGCGTGATGCGGAACGAAAAGATGTCGTCGAGCCCGAACGGCGCCACCAGATCGAGGCGCCCCTCGGCATCGAAGCGGACGCCGACGGCATGCGTCTTCGACGCAAAATAGCTGACCGATTCGCTAGCGCTCATATAACGCGGGCATTCCTGCCCGAACTTGCTCGGATACCACAGATGCACCCGCGCCTGATTGCGCACCTCGACCGGCAGCTTAAGCCCTTCGAAATGCCCCGCTGCACAACGAATGACCAAATCCTCGGCCTCGTAGGACAGATCGCTCTCATCGAAATAGAACAGGTCGACATCTTTGATGCCGTACCCCGAGGGCTTTCCGGTCAGATGATTCCAGACGCTGTTGTAGAGCGCGCCGGAGACGACCAGCCAGTCGGGCAGGCCTAGCACCCGTACCCGCGACAGCGTCTCACTGACCAGCGGATCGGCTGAGACGATATCGAGAAAGACTGCACGCTGTTCCTCGAAGGGCAGCCCTGAATAGCGCAAATGGTCCATCGCCCTTTGGACGGCGATTCGCCAGGCGCTCGCAACCCCTCAGCCGCGCAGCACGCCGCCGGTCTGCTTGTGCACATTCTCGACGATGCGCTTGGCCAGCGCCTCGAAATCCTCATCGGTCAGCGTCTTTTCGACCGGCTGGATCGACACCTCGATGGCGATCGATTTCTTCGCCGCGCCGAGGGCTGCACCCTCGAAAACATCGAACACCGAGACGCCGGAAATCAGCTTCCTGTCGGCGGCTAGGGCGGCGCGAACGAGTGTGCCGGCTTCGACCGCCTTGTCGACGACGAAGGCGAAGTCGCGCTTGACCGCCTGGAAGGCGGACAGATCGAGCCTTGGCTTTGTCCGCGTCGGCTTGGCCTTCGGCTCGGGCACCGCATCAATGAATACTTCGAAGCCGCAGAGCGGGCCGGAGACGTCAAGCCCTTCCAGCGTCTTCGGGTGGAATTCGCCGAATGTGCCGAGCACGACCTTCGGCCCGAGCTTGATCGTGCCGGAGCGGCCGGGATGATACCAGGCCGGGCCGCCGGCCTCGATCTGCAGCCGCTCGACCGGCGCGCCGCAGGCTTCGAGTGCTGCGATCGCATCGGCCTTGGCATCGAAGACGCCGACGGCGCCGGCGCTGCCCGCCCAATGGCGGCCGGGGCCCTCGAGCTTGGCGGTGCCGCGCCGCACGCCGGCGGCAACGCGCCGCTGCTGGTCGGCGCCGTCGCCCTCATAAGTGCCCGACACTTCGAACAGCGCGACATCGCCGATGCCCTTGTCGGCATTGCGTTGCGCTGCCGCGATCAGCCCCGGGAGCAGCGACGGCCGCATGTCCGACATATCGGCCGCGATCGGGTTGGCAAGCTTTAGCGCCTGCTGGCCGCCGCCGAACAATTCGGCGTGTTTTGCCGGAATGAACGACCAGGTGACGGCCTCCATCATGCCGCGCACGGCAAGCGCCCGCTTGGCGGCGCGGGTGCGGATCTGCAGCACAGTCAGGATCTTGGCGTTGACCGCATCGTGCGAACCAAGCGGCTGCGGCGCGATATTGTCGACGCCGTGGATGCGCATGACCTCCTCGACCAGGTCGGCCTTGCCGTCGACATCCGGTCGCCAGGACGGGACCGCTACATTGACGACATCGCCCGTGCCCTCCGGCCTGAAGCCGAGGCGGGCAAGAATGTCGAGGCTCGTCGAGCGCGGCACTTCGATGCCGGTCAGCCGCCTCACTTCCGACAAAGGGAACGAGACGATCTTCGGCCGATGGCCGGCATAGCCGACGACCTCGGTTTGCGCCGGCGTGCCGCCGCAGAAATCGAGCACCAGCTTCGTTGCCAGCTCCACGCCGCGAACCATCATTTCCGGGTCGACGCCACGCTCGAAGCGGTAGCGTGCATCGCTGATGATGCCGAGCGTGCGGCCGGTGCGGGCGGTGGCGATCGGGTCCCAAAGCGCCGACTCGATCAGCACATCGGTGGTGTTCTCGTCACACCCGGAATGCTCGCCGCCCATGATGCCGGCGATCGATTCGATGCCGTCCTGGTCTGCGATCACGCACATCTCAGGCGTCAGCGTGTATTCGCGGCCGTCGAGCGCCAGCACCTTTTCGCCGTCACGCGCCCGGCGCACGGTGAGATTGCCGGTGACCTTCCCAGCGTCAAAAACATGCAGCGGCCGACCGCGGTCGAAGGTGACGTAATTGGTGATATCGACGAGCGCGCTGATCGGCCTCAAGCCGATGGCGAGAAGCCTTTGCTGCAGCCATTTCGGCGACGGTCCGTTCTTGACGCCGCGCACCAGGCGCAGGGCAAAGCCGGGGCAGAGCTCCGGCGCTTCGATCGTCACCTTGATCGGCGTCGCGCCTTTGCCGGGGATCGGCTCTATCGGCGCGCTCTTCAGCGTGCCAAGCCCACTCGCCGACAAATCCCGGGCGATGCCATGGACACTGGTGGCGTCCGGCCGGTTCGGCGTCAGATTGATCTCGATCAGCGGATCGTCGAGATGGGCATAGGCGGCGAAACTGGTGCCGACCGGCGCATCGGCCGGCAGGTCGATGATGCCGTCATGCTCTTCGGATAATTCGAGCTCACGTTCGGAGCACATCATGCCGTGGCTGTCAACGCCACGGATCTTGCCGACGGTCAGCGTCACGTCGATGCCGGGGATATAGGTGCCCGGTGCCGCAAAGGCGCCGATCAGGCCGGCGCGGGCGTTCGGCGCTCCACACACGACCTGCACCGGCGGCTTGCCGTCGCCGGTGTCGACGGTCAGCACGCGAAGCCGGTCGGCATCTGGGTGCTGCACCGCCGTCACCACCTTGGCGATGACGAAGGGGGCTAGGCTCGCCCGGTCGTCGACATGCTCGACTTCAAGGCCGATCGAGGTGAGACGCTCGACGATTTCCGCCAGCGAGGCGTCGGTCTCGAGATGGTCTTTGAGCCAGGAGAGGGTGAGTTTCATGACTGTGTTCCGTCTGGTCTGGGCACGTTGCACTTGAAGCTATGCGGCCGCGCGTCCGACATGTGCAGGAAGGCGAGCTGTCCGCGGATTTGCTGCTGCAGCCCGCTCGTCACGCGCTCAGGCCACCGAACAGCGTTGGCATGTCGAGCGGCCTAAAACCGTAATGCGAAAGCCAGCGGACATCGGCGTCGAAGAAGGCGCGCAGATCCGGCATGCCGTATTTCAGCATGGCGATGCGGTCGATGCCCATGCCCCAGGCGAAGCCCTGGTATTCGTCAGGATCGAGGCCACCGTAACGGAGCACATTGGGGTGCACCATGCCGCAGCCGAGGATCTCCATCCAGTCGGAGCCTTCGCCGAAGCGCACCTCGCCCGGCCGCGAACGATCGCACTGGATGTCGACCTCGAGGCTGGGCTCGGTAAACGGGAAGAAGGACGGCCGGAAGCGCATCTTCACGCTCGGCACCTCGAAGAAGGCCTTGCAGAACTCCTCCAGCACCCACTTCATGTTGGCGACATTGGCCGATTTGTCGATCACCAGCCCCTCGACCTGATGGAACATCGGCGAGTGGGTGGCATCGGAATCCTGCCGATAAGTCTTGCCGGGGATGACGATGCGGATTGGCGGCTTCTGCATCTCCATGGTGCGGATCTGCACCGGCGAGGTGTGGGTGCGCAAAAGCTTGCGTTCGCCCTGCGCGTCCGGCTGGAAAAAGAAGGTGTCGTGCATCTCGCGCGCCGGGTGGCCTTCCGGGAAGTTCAGCGAGGTGAAGTTGTAATAGTCGGTCTCGATGTCGGGACCTTCGGCGATGGCAAAGCCGAGATCGCCGAAGATCGCCGCGATCTCGTCGATGACCTGGCTGATCGGATGGATGCGGCCGCGCTCGGCCGGCGATTGCCTGACCGGCAGCGTCACGTCAACCTTCTCGGCGGCGAGACGGGCCGTAATCGCCGCGTCCTTCAGCTCGGCGCGGCGAACAGAAAGCGCCTCGGTGACGCGGTTCTTGAGGCCGTTGATCGCCGGGCCCTTGACCTGGCGCTCCTCGGCGCTCATCGAGCCAAGCGTCTTCAGCATCTCGGAAACCGAGCCCTTCTTGCCGAGGGCCGAGACACGCACCGCCTCGATCGCCTGCTCGTCGGCGGCCGAGGCAATCTCGGCCATCAGGGAATGTTCGAGAGTTTCCATGTCACTCATGTTCCAGATCCGATTGGAAGCAAAGAAAAACCCGCGCCAGCCCTGCCAGCGCGGGTTTCCCAAATCAAGTGTCGAATAGCTTGGGAAGCGCTGGTCTTAAGCGACAGCGCTTTCAAAAGCATTCGGCGTGGTGTTCTTGAGATATTCGAGCGCGACCTTGGCCTTGGCCACGAGTGCGGCGAAGGCCTGCGGCTCGTGGATGGCCATATCCGACAGGATCTTGCGGTCGATCTCGATGCCAGCCTTGTTGAGACCGTCGATGAAGCGGCCGTAGGTCAGGCCATGCTCATGCGTCGCCGCATTGATGCGCTGGATCCACAGCGCGCGGAACGAACGCTTGCGATTCTTGCGGTCGCGATAGGCGTACTGTAGCGACTTTTCCACCGCCTGCTTGGCGATCCGGATGGTGTTCTTGCGACGGCCGTAAAAACCCTTGGCGGCTTTCAGGACCTTCTTGTGCTTGGCGTGCGAGGTGACGCCTCTCTTTACGCGTGCCATGTCATGATCTCCTTAAACGTTGTCCAGGCCGAATGCTCTAAAGGCCGTTCGGCAGAAAATTCTTGATGACCTTCTTGCCGTCCGGTTCAGCCAGAACCATCGTGCCGCGGGCATTTCGAATGAACTTGTTGGAACGCTTGATCATGCCGTGACGCTTGCCGGCCGCAGCCGACAGAACTTTACCCGTACCTGTGATCTTGAACCGCTTCTTGGCGGCCGACTTGGTCTTCATCTTGGGCATTTTGCTACTCCGTTTATATGCGCACCAATGCGCTTTTTGTTCGCTTCAGGCCGACCAAAGCCCGAAAAGCAAATGAAACCGCCACGGCATGCCCTGCCGGGCGGTTTTTTGGGAACGGCGGTCCTATACGTCAAAGCGGGCTGGCGCGCAACACCCCGTGCCCAGCAACACTGTACTCAGCAACACTGCACTCAGGGGAGACGGAACAGCACCGGCAATATGCCGGACTGCTGGGCGCCGTCGATCAGTTCGAAAGCCGGCAAGGCAACCAGGAAGACCAGACCGTCCAGCAGCGTGGTTCGCAGCAGGCGCGGCTTGAAGCCGCCGGTGTCGCCTTCCTGGTACAGCGACAGCTTCGGAAAAAAGCGCGGCACTTTCGCCAGGTAGGCCTGGTATGGCGCGCCGAGAACCTCTTTGAGGAATTTCTCCTCGCGCAGGATAACGATGTAAAAGGCACCAGCGCAGAGCGCTGCAAAGCCGATCGTGGCGGTGATCGAGCCGATCTGTGCGCCGACACCGGCGGCAGCTAAAGTAGAGAAGACATAGAGCGGGTTGCGGGTGATCGAATAGGGGCCGCCGGTCACCACTTCGGAGGATTTGCGACCGCCGATATAGAGCGTCGACCACAAGCGTCCGACGATGCCGAGAAAGATCAGCACGACGCCAACCATTTCGATCGTTTCATGCACAGGCGTATCGGGCGGAAAAACCGACTGCCCGAACAAAAGCATCGCGAACAGGACGACGACGACGACGGCAAGCACCATCCTGCGCGTGTGCTGGTAGCTGCCCAGCCCATATTTGGCTTCCGAATGCTTGACGTCATTGACCATGTCGGGAATCCGATCGTCGAGGGAACCAGAGCGTCTTTGCTCTCGCCGGCGATCGCAGCGTCTGGCCAAGAAAACAGGCGCCCCGCCGATCGCCGGGACGCCTTGCAACATGATTCAGGCGGATTTTATGCACGTCGCCCAAAAGTGCGCAGCGGTTTTGCGACAACGACATGCACAAAACAGAACTAAAGCGCAACGCGCTTTAGCGGGGCGCCAGCACCATCATCATCTGGCGGCCTTCGAGCTTCGGTTCGGCTTCGACCTTGGCGATGGGCGCCACTTCCTCGCGAACCTTGTTCAGAAGCTGCATGCCGAGTTCCATATGCGCCATCTCGCGACCGCGGAAGCGCAATGTCAGCTTGACCTTGTCGCCTTCCTCGAAAAAGCGCCGGACAGCCTTCATCTTGGTCTCGTAGTCGTGGCTGTCGATGTTCGGGCGCATCTTGATCTCCTTGATCTCGATGACCTTCTGGTTCTTGCGCGCCTCGGCCGCCTTCTTCTGGTTGGCGTATTTCAGCTTGCCGAGATCGAGGATCTTTACGACGGGCGGCACTGCATTGGGCGATATCTCGACCAGGTCGAGCCCAGCCTCTTCGGCGAGCAGCAATGCGTCGTTGATGGAGACATCGCCGCGGTTCTGGCCTTCGGCGTCGATTAGCTGGACCCGGGGAACCCGGATGTCACGGTTGGAGCGCGGGCCTTCCTTGGTGGGCGCCGCTGCTTTGAAAGGTCTGCGAATGGTCGTGGTCTCCTTGAGCCGTTTCGTTAAGGGGTTCTTCAATTCAGAATTGCGAACGCGCAATGTGGTGAGCGCGCGGTCGGAGTCAATAGCACAGCATTCTCAGGAAATCACCTGCCCGATGAATGCTCCTCTGCACCAAGCGAAGAAAGTAGCAGAGCACTTTTCGTTGAACCCCCGCTTGTGCCAAAAGACCGGCGTGAGGGAATACACCATGAGCACCACCCCGATCTTCCTGGACGTCGACGGGACGAGCATCGCCGTCAGGCATGCGGCAGGTGCCGAGCCCGGCATCGTGTGGCTTGGCGGCTACAAATCCGACATGCTGGGCACCAAGGCCGAAACCTTGTCGGAATGGACGCGCAAAGAAGGCCGCGCCTTCCTGCGCCACGATTATTCCGGCCACGGCGAATCGAGTGGTGCCTTTGCCGACGGCACCATCTCGAAATGGCTGGGCGAGAGCCTGGCGGTTTTCCGCCGCTTCACCCGGGGCAGGCAAATCCTGGTCGGTTCGTCGATGGGCGCCTGGATCGCGCTGCGCATGGTGCAGGAGTTGCGCAAGGCGGGCGAGAACAGCGTCGCCGGCCTTGTGCTGCTGGCGCCGGCGCCCGATTTCACGTTCGAACTGGTGGAGCCGGTGCTGACCGGGGCGCAGAAGCGCGACCTCAGGAAAAATGGCTTTTTCGAAGAGCCGTCGGACTATTCCGCCGAACCGTACATCTACACGCGCGCACTGATCGAGGACGGCCGCAACAACCGGGTGATGACCGGGCCGATCGACACGCACTGTCCGGTCCACATCCTGCAAGGCCTGGCCGATCCCGACGTGCCGTCGAGCCATGCGTTGAAGCTGGTCAGCCTGCTGCCGGCCGACGACGTCACGCTGTCGCTCATCCCGGACGGCGACCACCGCCTGTCGCGGCCACAGGATCTCGACATGCTGGTGCGGACGGTGGACGCTATGGTGCGGCAGGCGGGATAGAGGCATGCGCATTTCCATTCCGGTGTCCGCCTTCGTCGCGGCGATCGTCGGCTTCGGCGGTACGCTGGCCATCGTCATTGCCGCCGCCAAGGCGGTCGGCGCAACGCAGGTCGAGACCGCAAGCTGGGTGACGGCGCTTTGCCTGGCGATGGCGATCGAGAGCCTGTGGCTGTCCTGGCGCACAAAAATGCCGGTCATCACCGCGTGGTCGACGCCAGGCGTGGCGCTGATCGCCGCGTCGACCGGCTTTTCAATGGGTGAGGCGGTTGGCGCCTTCGTCGTCACCGCGGTCCTGCTGATCACCACAAGCCTGTTCGGGCCCTTGACCAAGCTGATCGCCAGAATACCGGCGTCCGTCGCATCCGGAATGCTGGCCGGCATCGTCGTCACCTTCGCCATCAATGCGGTCAAGACCGTTCCCGTCGACCCTTGGCTGATCCTGCCGCTGGTTGCGGCGTTCTTCGTCATCCGCCTGTTCAACCCGGCACTGTCGGTGCTGCTGGTGCTGATCGGCGGCGGTCTCGCCGCCTTCCTCACCGGCCGGGTCGGCGGTCTGCCGGCACCGGAACTCTCGAGCTTGACGCTGGTGATGCCGCAGTTCACCGCCACTGCAATCATCGGCCTCGCCTTGCCGCTCTACCTCGTCACCATGGCCTCGCAGAACCTGTCCGGCCTCGCCGTTCTGAGGGCAGCCGGCTATCATCCCGAACCCGGGCCGCTGATCGGCGTCACCGGCCTGTTTTCGCTGCTGACGGCGCCGTTCGGCGCCTCGACCACCAATCTGGCGGCAATCTCGGCGGCGATCTGCACCGGGCCCGACGTGCATCCCGATCCGGCCGAGCGCTGGAAGACCGGGCCGTTCTATGCGTTGGCTTATCTCGTCTTTGCCCTGTTCGGCGCCTCGCTGGTGGCGATCTTCGCCGTATTGCCGCAGAGCCTGATCGCGCTGGTCGCCGGCCTGGCGCTGATGGCGCCGCTCGCCAATGCATTGTCGATCGCCTTGAAAGACGAGGACGAGCGGATGGCCGCCACGGTCACCTTCGCCGTCACCGCATCGGGGCTGACGCTGTTCGGCGTCGGCGCGGCGTTCTGGGGGCTGATTGCCGGATTAGTCGTGCTTTTCCTCGAAAATCTTAAAAAGCGATAATCATTTCAGCCGCTTGTCCGGTTTTGGCGATCGCTGTCTTGAATCGCCGTTTTCTCCATCCCATTTCGATTCAACGCAGCCGGATTTGGCTGTCTCCAACTGAAGGATTGGGAGAAATGAACACATCTGCATTGATCCGTCCGGCCTGGACGCCGGCGACCATCGCGTTGATGGTGATCGGGTTCATGGTGTTCTGGCCGCTCGGTTTGGCCATGCTCGCCTACATCATCTGGGGCGACCGGCTCGAGGGCTTCAAGCGCGACGTCAACCGCGCCACCGACGGCATCTTCGCCGGTTGCCGCCGCGGTTCCGACAAGGCCGCGCGCTGGGGTCATGGCTCCGCCCGCACCGGCAACGTCGCTTTCGACGACTGGCGCGAAAAGGAACTCGAGCGGCTTGCCGAGGAACGCCGCAAGCTCGACGAGATGCTGAGCGAGTTCGACGAATATGCCCGCGAGTTGCGCCGCGCCAAGGATCAGGAAGAGTTCGATCGCTTCATGGCCAATCGCAACAAGACGACATCGCCCACGACCGGATCGACGACAAACAACAAACCCAGCGGCAAGTCCACGCCAGGCCTGCTCGACGAGTAAGGTCCCGTGCGCAGATAGATAATCCAACGGCGTCGCGTCAGCGGCGCCGTTTCTTTTTTGTTCTAGTCGTTTCCCTCGAATCACGTATCGTCCCGAAATGTCCTTCGGCTTCTTTCGCACCCCGACGAAACCCAAGCCCACGCCCGTCGTGGAGCGCGAGCATTGCGTTGCCGGCCGCACGCTGCCGCTCAAGATCGTCGAGAACGACCGGGCGCGGCGCCTGACGCTGCGCATCGATTCCGGCGGCCGTGGTCTGCGCATCACCGTGCCGCCGGGGCTGCGGCGCGGCGAGGTGGAAAAATTTCTCGACCGCCATCAGGACTGGCTGGAGCAAAGGCTGGCCAAAGTGCCCAACCGGCCGCAGGTCCGGCCCGGCATCAAGATACCGGTGCGCGGCGTGCCGCATCGCATCGTCCATGAACCGTCGAAACGCGGCACCGTCACGCTGTCGCGCGACGAGCGCGGGCCGCTGATGATCGTGCATGGCGAACGCGTGCATCTGCCGCGCCGCATCGCCGATTTCCTCAAGCGCGAAGCCAAGCGCGAGATCGAAGCGCTGGTGACCAAGCACAGTGCGGCGGTCGGCAAGCGCGCCAAGGCGATCCGCTTCAAGGATACGTCGAGCCGCTGGGGGTCGTGCACGTCGGACGGCAATCTGTCGTTTTCCTGGCGCATCATGATGGCGCCACGGCCGGTGATAAACTACCTCGTCGCGCACGAGGTGGCGCATCTCAAGGAGATGAACCACGGGCCGAAATTCTGGAAGTTATGCGAGCAGCTTTGCCCGGATACCGAGCGCTGCAAGGATTGGCTCAAGCGCAATGGCGGCGCGCTGCAGGCGATCGCGTTCGAGTAGTTGTCCGATCAATCGTCATTCGCCGCGTTCAACTCCTCCGGCCGCAACCCCTCATCGACGTGGCGGGGCCAGGGCAGAAAATCCTTCTCGAACGTCTCGTTGCTGAAATAAGCCAGGGCTCGGTGCGCCTCGGCGCCGTTGAAAGCCGCCTTGTCTATCAAATGAGCGATGACCTCATGGGCCTGCGCCAGCTTTTGCCTGAGTTCCGCGACGGTCTTTTCCGGCATGGTCTTTGTTCTCCCGCCTTTGTGCCTGAGCAAGTGGCGTTGCGCTCTTAGATTAGCAAGGTAGCGCGTTCCGCTCTTACATTAGCAAGGTAGCGCGTTCCGCGCCGGCGGCAAACAGGATGCTTTTTCTCGACTCTTTGGCCGTTTCGTGCCAATCCCGCGCCATGGCGCTCGACATCAAGATATGCGGGTTGAAGACCGACAAGGCATTGGCTGCGGCATTGGCCAGCGGCGCCAGCCATGTCGGGTTCATTTTCTTTGCCAAAAGCCCGCGCTATGTCGAGCCGGCGGAAGCCGGCCGCCTGCGCGAAGCAGCGCGCGGCAAGGCCAAGGCGGTTGCCGTGACGGTCGACGCCAGCGATGCGTTCCTGGACGAGATCGTCGAAAAGATGCAGCCCGACATGCTGCAGCTTCACGGCGCCGAGCCCCCCGAGCGGGTGGCAGAGGTGAAGGCCCGCTACGGTTTGCCGGTGATGAAGGCGCTGCCGGTCAGTGAGGCTGCCGATCTCGCGCGGGTCAAACCTTTCATCGGCATTGCCGACCGCTTTCTGTTCGATGCCAAGCCGCCTAAGGGTTCGGAATTGCCGGGCGGCAACGGTCTTGCCTTCGACTGGCGCATTCTGGCTGGCCTTGACGCCGGCGTTGATTACATGCTTTCCGGTGGGCTCAATGCCGGCAATATCGGCGACGCCTTTCGGCTGGCGAACCCGCCCGGAATAGATGTTTCCTCGGGCGTGGAGAGCGCGCCGGGCGTCAAGGAACCGGCGCTGATCGAACAATTTTTCCGCGCCGTCGGGGCAGCACGCGACAACCGCGCCGCCTGACCACGCTTCAAACCTCAGACCAGGAGATCGGCGATGGACAAGCCGGCGATACCGAATTCCTTCCGCACCGGCCCCGATGAGCAGGGCATGTTCGGCATTTTTGGCGGTCGTTTCGTTGCCGAAACGCTGATGCCGCTGATCCTCGAGCTGGAGCGGCACTGGAACGAGGTCAAGAACGACCCGGATTTCAAGGCCGAACTGACCGATCTCTCGACGCATTACGCCGGGCGGCCGTCGAAGCTCTATTTCGCTGAAGGCCTGACCAGGCATCTTCGTGAGGTCTCCTCGGCGAAGGGCCTCGGGGGCGGCGCAAAGGTCTATTTCAAGCGCGAGGACCTGAACCACACCGGCTCGCACAAGATCAACAACTGCCTCGGCCAGATCCTGCTCGCCAAGCGCATGGGCAAGACGAGGATCATCGCAGAGACCGGTGCCGGCCAGCATGGCGTCGCTTCCGCCACGGTCGCGGCGCGCTTCGGGCTTCCTTGTATCGTCTATATGGGCGCGACCGACGTCGCCCGGCAAAGCCCCAACGTCTTTCGCATGAAGCTTCTGGGCGCCGAGGTGCGGCCGGTGACGTCCGGCCACGGCACGCTGAAGGACGCCATGAACGAGGCCCTGCGCGACTGGGTGACCAACGTCGAGGATACCTATTATCTGATCGGCACCGCCGCCGGCCCGCACCCCTATCCGGAGCTGGTGCGCGACTTCCAGTCGGTAATCGGCACCGAGGCGCGCGCCCAGATCCTCGAGCAGGAGGGCCGGCTGCCGGACACCATCATCGCTTGCGTCGGCGGCGGTTCCAACGCTATCGGCCTGTTCCATCCCTTCCTCGACGACAGTGGGGTGCGCATCATCGGCGTAGAAGCCGGAGGCCGCGGCCTCGACGGCATCGAGCATTGCGCTTCGATGAGTGCCGGCGCGCCCGGCGTGCTGCATGGCAACCGTACCTACCTCCTGCAGAACGCCGACGGCCAGATCATGGACGGCCACTCGATCTCGGCCGGCCTCGACTATCCCGGCGTCGGGCCGGAGCACTCATGGCTGCGCGATTCCGGCCGCGTCGACTACGTGCCGATCCTCGACAGCGAGGCGCTGGAGGCGTTCCAGTTGACGACACGCGTCGAGGGCATCATTCCTGCGCTTGAATCGGCCCATGCTATCGCACAGGCGGTGAAGATCGTGCCTGACATGGACAGGGACCAGATCGTCATCGTCAACCTGTCCGGCCGCGGCGACAAGGACGTGCATACGGTGGCCAATATGCTGGGCATGGAGATCTGATCATGGCCACCCGTATCGACCGCCGCATGGCAAAGCTGAAGGCCGAGGGCCGACCGGCACTCGTAACATATTTCATGGGCGGCGACCCTGACTACGACACGTCGCTCTCGATCATGAAGGCGCTGCCCGGCGCCGGCAGCGACATCATCGAGCTCGGCATGCCGTTTTCCGATCCGATGGCCGACGGCCCGGCGATCCAGGCGGCCGGCCTGCGGGCGCTGAAGGGCGGCCAGACACTGGTCAAGACACTGAAGATGGCCTTGGAATTCCGCGCCGGCGACAGTGAAACGCCGATCGTCTTGATGGGCTATTACAATCCGATCTACATCTACGGCGTCGAGCGCTTCCTGAGCGACGCGCTGGCCAGCGGCATAGACGGGCTGATCGTCGTCGACCTGCCGCCGGAGATGGATGAGGAACTTTGTATCCCGGCACTCAAGGCCGGCGTCAATTTCATCCGGCTGGCGACGCCGACCACCGACGACAAGCGCCTGCCCAAGGTGCTGCAGAACACCTCCGGCTTCGTCTATTATGTGTCGATGACCGGTATCACCGGTTCGGCGCTGGCCGACACCGGCAAGGTGGCGGCAGCTGTCAAGCGCATCAAGAGCCATACCGACCTGCCGGTCTGCGTCGGCTTCGGCGTCAAGACAGCAGAGCAGGCGCGCATCATCGGCGCGTCGGCCGATGGCGTCGTTGTCGGCACCGCGATTGTCAATGCCGTCGCCAACGTGCTCGGGCCGAAGGGCGAAAAGACCGCCGATCCGGCCGAGGCCGTCGCCACGCTGGTCAGCGGGCTTTCGCAAGGGGTTCGCGCGGCTCGCCTTGCTGCCGCCGAATAATCTTCCTACGTCTTCTTAAGGGACAGGAGCCGAAGCGATGAACTGGATCACCAATTACGTCCGTCCGAAGATCAATTCGATGCTCGGCCGCCGCACCGACATGCCGGAAAACTTGTGGATCAAGGATCCCGAGACCGGCGAAATGGTGTTCCATAAGGATCTGGAGCAGAACCAGTTCGTCATCCCGTCCTCCGGCCACCATATGAAGATATCGGCTAAGGAACGGCTGAAATTCTTCCTCGACGAGGGCAAATACGAGACGCTCGAGAACCCCAAGGTCGTTCAGGATCCGCTCAAGTTCCGCGACGAGAAGCGCTACGTGGACCGGCTGAAGGATGCCAAAGCCAAGACCGGCATGGAAGACGCCATCATCAATGCGCTGGGCACGGTCGAAGGCGTGCCGGTGGTGGTGACGGTGCAGGATTTTGCCTTCATGGGCGGCTCGCTCGGCATGGCCGCCGGTGACGCCATCGTGCATGGTTTCGAGGTCGCCTTGCAGCGCAAGCGGCCGCTGATCCTGTTTGCGGCCTCCGGCGGCGCCCGTATGCAGGAAGGCATCCTGTCGCTGATGCAGTTGCCGCGGACCACGGTCGGCGTCGACAGGCTGAAGGAGGCCGGCCTACCCTACATCGTCGTCCTGACCAACCCGACGACCGGCGGCGTCACCGCTTCCTACGCCATGCTGGGTGACGTGCATATTGCCGAGCCAGGCGCGCTGATCGGCTTTGCCGGACCGCGTGTCATCGAGCAGACGATCAGGGAAAAACTGCCCGAAGGCTTCCAGCGCGCCGAATATCTGATGGAACACGGCATGGTCGACATGGTGGTGTCACGGCTGGAGATGCGCCAGACGATTGCGCGGCTGCTGAGAATGCTGCTCAAGCTGCCGGAGGAGCAAAAACCGCAGGAGCCGGAGATCCTGCCGCCGTCGTTGATTCCGGCCGAAGCCCGGCCGCACGCCTGACGCGACATCACGCGGCGCGAGCGGCTGTTGTGTGCCGTTGCGCACACGCCTAGGATTCTCCCATGACCACGCTTGCTGCCGACCGCGAAATCGAAAGCCTGATGGCGCTTCACCCGAAGGGCTTCGACCTTTCGCTCGACCGCATTTCGCGGCTGCTCGAACGCCTCGGCAATCCGCAGGACCAGCTGCCGCCGGTCATCCACATCGCCGGCACCAATGGCAAGGGCTCCTGTGCCGCCTTTTCACGGGCGCTGCTCGAAGCAGCCGACTACCGCGTCCACGTCCACACTTCGCCACACTTAGTGAACTGGCACGAGCGCTACCGGCTGGCCGCCGATGGCGGCGGCAGGCTGGTTGACGACAAGGTCTTCGCCGAAGCCATCGCCCGGGTCGCCGAGGCCAATCAAGGCCAGAAGATCACCGTCTTCGAAATCCTCACCGCCGTCACCTTCCTGCTGTTTTCCGAACATCCGGCCGATGCCGTCATCCTTGAGGTCGGCCTCGGCGGCCGCTTCGACGCCACCAATGTCATCGCCGAGCCGGCCGTGTCGGTGATCATGCCGGTCTCCCTCGACCACGAAGCCTATCTCGGCGACCGCGTCGAGCTGATCGCCGCCGAAAAGGCCGGCATCATCAAGCGCGGGTGCCCGGTCGTCATCGGCGCGCAGGAAAGCGAGACGGCCCAGCAGGTGCTCATCGAAACCGCCGAACGGCTCGACTGCCCCGCCTTCGTCTATGGCCAGGATTTCCTTGCCTATGAGGAAAACGGCCGCATGGTCTATCAGGACGAAGATGGATTGATGGACCTGCCGCCGCCGCGCCTGCCGGGGCGCCATCAATTCGCCAATGCAGCGGCGGCGATCGCGGCAGTCAAGGCGGCCGGCTTCGAGATCAGCCACCGCGCTGCCGAGAAGGCGATGGCGAATGTCGCCTGGCCGGGCCGCATGCAGAAGCTGCCGCAAGGCCGGCTGAGCGAACTGGCGCCGAAGGGCGCCGACATCTGGCTCGACGGCGGCCATAATCCCGGCGCCGGCGTGGTCGTTGCTGAGGCGCTGGCCGAGCAGGAGGAAAAGAACCCGCGGCCGCTGTTCCTGATCTCGGGCATGATCAACACCAAGGACCAGAGCGGCTATTTCCGGGCCTTCAAAGGGCTGGTGCGGCACGTCTACACCGTGCCGGTGAGCATGAGCGACGCCGGCGTGCCGAACGACGAACTGGCGACGCGCGCCATTGAGGCAGGCTTGTCGGCCGAACCGGTCAGTTCCGTTGCAAACGCACTGATGCTGCTGCGCGATACATGGGACGGACCGCCGCCACGCATCCTGATCGGCGGATCGCTTTACCTGGCCGGCGCGGTACTGGCCGAAAACGGCACGCCGCCAACCTGAGGCGTGCGTTCGCCCGGGCCGCGATGACGCCACACCTGTCAGATCACCGCGAGGAGCCAATCATGATCAAGGTAAAGCAGCTCGCACATGTTTGCATTTTCGCGAATGACCTGGAGATGACGCGAAGCTTCTATCGGGACGTCCTCGGCATGGACACTCAGTTCAATTTCCTGCGCGACGGGAAGACTTTCGGCTTCTACCTAAATTGCGGCAGCCGTAGCCACGTCGAGGTGTTCCAGAAAGACGGCGCAAGCTATAGCGACTTGAACCAGATCAACCACTTCTGCCTCGAAGTGGAAAACATCGACGCCGCGATCGCCCATCTGAGGTCAAAGGGGGTCGATGTCACTTCCAAGAAACGCGCGTGCGATGACACCTACCAGGCCTGGATCCGCGACCCCAACGGTGTGAAGATCGAACTGTTCGAATACACTGAGAAAAGCGCACAATTCGTCGGCGGCGATCGTATCGCGGATTGGTGAATAGCGCCGCGCCGGACAATTGTAGCGGCGCAGCCGGTGGTTGGTGGACTACTTCAGTTCGACCTCGATGAACGCGAATTCGCCATCGTTTGCGCTGATAACGTCATGTTCGACGCCCTCGTTGCGGAAATACGGCGCGCCCTTCTTCATCTCGGCGAAGGATTCCCCATCCTTGGTCAGGAGCTTCACCTTGCCGTCGGTCAACGGCACGATCACATAGTCGTGGCCATGGCGGTGCCAGCCGGTGTTGTCGCCCGGGGCGAAGCGGTATTCGGTGACAATGACGCGCTCATTGTCGATGAAGACGGTGGCCTTGGCGGATCCGGTCATATCGCTTCTCCTTTGTATTCAGAACAGAAGAATACCGGGCGGCAAGCCGCGAGTGCCAGAGCGCCCCACCAATGACGCCAGCAAAAGAAAGCCCGGCGCGAGGCCGGGCTTTTCTGCAAAATTCTGATCGGATCAGGCGAGGCTGCCGTTGATCCAATGCGACAATGCCGTTTTCGGCGCAGCACCGACCTTCATGTCGGCGACTTCGCCGCCCTTGAAGATCATCAGCGTCGGGATCGAGCGCACGCCGAACTGCGCGGCCAGCTCAGGATTCTCGTCTATGTTGAGCTTGGCGATCTTTATCTTGCTGCCGAGTTCGATGGCGATGTCCTCGAGCGCCGGGGCGATCATCTTGCACGGGCCGCACCATTCCGCCCAGAAATCGACCACGACCGGCTCCTTGGCGTTGAGCACGTCGGCTTGGAAATTGCTCTTGTCGACCTTGACGGTGGCCATGCTGAGATCCTTTCGATTTGTTCGTCGCACCAAATGTGGTGGTGATCGCGTCCGTCTTCAAGCAAGTGTTGTGTCACGCTCCCGTGAGTCTAGCAAGCGCGTCGCCCATGGCCGCTGCCGGCAGCTCGATCAGCCGCGGCGCCTCGGTGAACAGCAGCGCCGCCGAGACCTCGCGTCCCGGATAGAGCGGCTGAAGCAGCGCGCGATAGAGTGCGAGCTGCAATACATAGGCTTGCGGCACTTCGGCGAGCTTAGCCGGCGCTGGCCGATTGGTCTTGTAGTCGACGATCGAAACCTTGTCCGGCGTTACTGCCAGCCGGTCGATCTTGCCGGAAATCGAGCGCAGTTTGCCCCTCACCTCCAGGCTGCCCATGATGGCGACTTCGGCGCGCGAGTTCGGTGCAAACAGCGGCGCAAAGCGGCTGTCGGCAAGAATTCTGAAAACGCCAGCCAAGGCCTTGTCGCGCTCGTCGTCGGGCCATGCCGCGCCGGCTCTTGCCAGATAGCGTTCGGCGGCATCCTGGCGTTCGCCCTCGGCGATGCCGGGCAGCATCTGCAGCAATTTGTGCAGCGCCAGCCCGCGCACGACGGCAAAGCCGGGCTCGGCGTCGGCATCCAGCACCGGCGAACGCGTGTCGGCCACCGCTTGCCGCGCCTCGTCGATCAGCACCGAGGCGCCGGACGGCGAGAGCGGCTGCGGCAATTCCTCGAAGGGCGGCAGAGGCTGGAACAGGGTTTCCGGCAATGGCGCAAAGCGTTCAGCCTGTCGTGCCTCATCCACTGACGCCAGTGGCATGGGCGGCAATTTCGTCTCCTGGAAACGATGCACGGTCTCGCCAGTGGCGGGATGCCGGCGTGCTTCGCTCTCCGCGGCACCGACCAGTGCGCGGCTGACGATCGAATGCCAGGTGCCGGTATTCGGCGCCCGCTTGCCATGGTAGCCGCAGACGATCAGCCGATCCTCGGCGCGGGTCATGCCGACATAAAGCAGCCGGCGATATTCATCGTCGGCGAGCTCTCGGGCGCGGGCCGATGCGGCGCGTGAAAATCCATTGGCGACATCGCTGGCTGAACGCCAGAGATAACCCTTGCCCTCCCAGCAGTCGCCCGAGCCTTCGAACGGCATCAATCTCGGCAGATGCTGGTCGCTGAACGGCGCGGAGCCGCCATCGACAAGGAATACCACCGGCGCCTCCAAGCCTTTGGCGGCATGCACGGTCATGACGCGAACCTCATCGCGGGTCTGGTCCATTTCGCGCTTGATCTCGGGGCCGGCGTTTTCCAACGTCGACAGGAAGGATTCCAGTCCCGGCAGGCCGGTCCGCTCCTCGGCCAGGCAGAAATTCAGGAATTCGTCGAGGATGTCGCCGGCCTCCGGCCCGAGCCGCGCGATCATCTTCTTGCGCAGGCCATCGCGGGCGAGAGCTGCAGCATAGAATTCGAACACCGGCTTGAATGCGGCCTCGTTCGACCATGTGTCGAGCCGGCTGACGACGGCGGCCAATGCCTCGCTTTCGCTGGCATGCCGGCGCAGCGAGGCGATCAGCGAGACGCCCGACGGCCTCCCCGCAGCAAGCGCGAAAAGCTGCTCTTCCGAGACATCGAAGATCGGGCTGCGCAGCACGGCGGCCAGCGACAGATCGTCCTCGGGCTGGATGAGGAAATGACCGAGTGCGATCAGGTCCTTCACCGCGATATGGCCAGGCAGACTGAGCCGGTCAGCGCCGGCCACGGGGATGTCGCGGCGCTTCAACGCCCGCGTCAGCGCATGGACGAAGCGGTCGCGCTTGCGCACCAGCACCAGCACGTCGCCGGGCCGGAGTTTCTTGCCACGCCCTTCGATGACCTCGCCGCCGCCGATCCAGCCGGCAATGGTCGCTGCAACGTTTTCGGCAACGCGCACCGCCGGTGCGTGGGCGTGATCCACCGCTTGCGTCCAGTCGTCCGGTTCGTCGACGATGTCGGCGCCGAGCGAGGGCCAGACCTCGACATAGCCCGGCGCATCGTTGCGGATCGCCTTGTGGTCGAGCGGATCGGGATCGTGGCTGATGCCGCGCCGCACGTTCGGGTCGGCAAAGACACGATCCACCGCCGCAAGCACGTCTTCGGTCGAGCGAAACGACCAGGTCAGCTTGAGATCGGCGAAGGCGGCGGCGGCGGATCTGACTTTGCCGGCAAACAAAAGCCGGCTGTCGGCAAAGGAGTCCGGGGCGGCTCCCTGGAAGGAATAGATCGACTGCTTTTCGTCGCCGACCGCAAAGATGGTGCGGTGGACGGTGTCGCGTGCGCCGAGTCCGGCAAAGAACTCCTCCGCCAGCCGCTTGACCACCTCCCACTGGTCGGGACTGGTGTCCTGCGCCTCGTCGAGGAGGATGTGGTCGATGCCCTGGTCGAGCTTGTATTGCACCCATGGGCCGGCGTCGGGCCGCGCCAGTAGATGGACCGTGCGGGTGATCAGGTCGTTGAAGTCGAGGAAGCCGCGGGCGCGCTTCAATTGCTCGTAGCGGGCGATCAGCCAGTCGGCGATGGTCAGCGCCGCACGGGTGCCTTCCAGCATCCTGAACAAGGCCAGCCGGTCGGAGATTTCGAGAATGGCGTCGACCGCCGCCAGATATCGTTCGGCAAGATCGGGCAACCGGTCAAGCAATGCCCTTTTGAACGTCTTTGCCGGATCGTAGGGCTCGCCATCGGCCCTCAGGCAAGCCTTGGAGAGCAAATTCAGGCGACGCACCGGATGCTCCTCGGCGAAGGCGAGACGGGCGTATGGCAGCATATTGTTCAGCACCACGCGCGCATCGGCGGCCTCGGCCGCCCGTGAAAAGGTGACGAGATAATCCGGCAGGAAGCCGGGCAGCGGCCAGACGGAGGCGGCTATGCCTTCGGCCGTCTGGCCGGCGCGGAACTGAAACGCGTCGAACAGTGCCTGAAAACCATCGCCGCCGGCCGCGGCGATGAACGCACGCAAACCATCGCGCTTGCGCACGATCTCGGCCAGCAGTGCGTCGAGCCCATGTTCGCCGCCGCGCTCAAGCACGGTGGCGAAGGCCTCGGCCAACGCCGCATCGCCTGCAACGCCGCCCGAAATCATGTCGCGGCGGGCGGCGGCGAACAGCGAAGCCTCCATTTGCGGATCGAGCATTTCGAAATGCGCCGGGATATTGGCTTCCAGCGGGAACTGATGCAGCACCGATTCGCAGAAGGCGTGGATGGTCTGGATCTTCAGCCCGCCCGGTGTTTCCAGCGCCTCCGCAAACAACCGCCGCGCCCGGCGCATGGTTTCGCGGTCGGGCTGGCGGCCGTCCAGCGCCTCTATCCGTGTCGAGAGCTCGGCATCGCCCAAGGTCGTCCATTGCGACAGGGTCGAAAACACCCGGTTCGACATGTTGGCGGCGGCGGCACGCGTATAGGTCAGGCACAGGATCTTGGACGGATCGGTGCCACGCAGCAGAAGCCGGATGACGCGCTGGGCGAGTACATGGGTCTTGCCGGATCCGGCGTTGGCCGACACCCAGGCGGAATTGCGCGGGTCGGACGCGCTTGCCTGGCTCGCGGCAGTGTCGCTTGGAATGGGGTAGGCCTTTTTCATGCCTCCCCTCCCTCATCATCGGCGTCGCCGCCGGCCGACCATTCGAGCACGCGGGCGAGATGGTCATAGTCGCCGTCGGTCTCGCCCTCGCGGAACGGCAGCGCCCGCGACAGATAACCGGTCGCCGGGTCGGCGTAGTGGATCAGCAGTTTTTCCAGCCGCGCCCACGCTTCTTCGGCGAGATCGGCAGCGGTTCGCGGCCTGCGGTTGTATTCGAGGATGGATTCCTCGAACACTTCGCCATTCGGCCTCAGCCGCACGAAGGCCAGTTGCGACGGCTCGCATGCGCCAAGCTCCTTGAAAGCGCCGCGCCTGAGCAGCGCGCCCTCCAGCGCCAGTTGCGGCGCGAGCAGCGTGTGCGCCTGTGCTTTGGATGGCGACGAGCCGGTCTTGTAGTCGAGGATGTCGGCCATTCCGCCAGCCAGCAGATCGATGCGATCGGCATAGCCGGACAGGGTTACGCCGGATCGGCCGACCCCGGTCTTTTCGGCGCGTTCCTCGGCGTGCCGCCGTGCCACGGCTGCGGCCCGGCCGCGCTCCCATTCGATGATGCCGGCGGCAAGCTTTTCGAAGCGTGGCCACCACACCGCCTCGACATCGGCGGGCAGCGCAGCCTCGGCAAAGCAGGAGCGGCCTGCGGCGATGAGCCCGTCCAGCGCCTCCGGCGCGCGCGGGTCGGCCACCCTCGCTGAGAAGAGGTGCAGAATTGCGTGAAACAGCGTGCCACGCTCGGCAGCGCCCGGATCGCGAATGACCGGATCGAGCGGCATCAGGCCGAGTATCCTTCTGGCATAGACCGCATAGGGATCGCGACGCAGCGTTTCGATCTCGGTGACCGAGAAGTGGTGCGGCCGTACGGTGAGCGGCGGTTTCGGCTGCGGCCGCGGCGCAAAGTCCTGCTTTTCGCCGGCATCGAGCACACGCGCCCAGGCAAGCAGTTCATCGCCGCGCCGGCGAAGTGCCGTAGCATGGTCCTCGCCGACGAAGGTAAGGATACGCTGCAGCCAGCGCGAGGGCACCGACGGTGCGTCGCCGGAACGGGCGGAGCGGGCCAGCACCAATTTCTTGGCGCCCATGGCCATCTGGAAATCATGGGCGGCAAGGCCGATGCGCCGCTCCGGCGGTTCAAGATCGATGCCGGTCTTCATCAGCCGCGACATGAAGCGGTCGCTCTCCGGCTTGCGCGGCCACACGCCTTCGTTGAGCCCGCCGACGACCAGCGTGTCGACATCCTGAAGCCGCGCTTCCAGCACCCCCCAGATGGCGATGTTCCTGTCGGTGCCTTGCGCCGGCTTGACCATCTCGGGCGCGATCAGCGCCTCCATCACGTCAGGCCATTCGTCAGCCGCGAAGGAGAACGACACCGAGGCCGCGACCAGCCCGCGCAAGAGCTCGGCAAGCTTTTCGCCGGCATCGCCGGCATAGAGTTCGCTCAGGCTGCCGTCGGCGGCGCGTCCGAGGCTTTCGAGCGCAACGACGCTGGCACGCACAAGCGTGGCAAGATCGGCATCCTCCTCGCCGCGAAAAGCAACCAGCGGCGCCAGCGCAGCCGTTAGCCGAACCAGCAGTTCGCGCGCCTGTTCGATGCGCCTGACCGAGAGGCGCGATCGCCAGAAAGGCGGGCGGCGATTGCCGCCGCCGTCGAATTCGAGGAGCCGGGTGTCGAAGAGCTGCGGCAGCGACGCGACGTCCGGACGCCCCGTGCCACCGCGCAGCGCCACGAGTTCGACGATTTCGGCCGCATGGCGCACGCTTGCCCGCTCTCGGCCGAGGCCTAGCAGCGGATGCTTGAGCAGCGACAGCAAGGCGACCGGGTCGCCCGGGCGGAAGGCTGCCTGAAGCGCCAGCCTGAGCAGGCTGGCGGCTGGCGTGTTGATGAGCGGCGTGCCCCCGGAATCGTCGGCGGCGACGCCGAAGCGCAACAGCTCGACCGAGACGCGCCGCGCCAGCGCGCGATCGCCGGTGACCAGCGCGGCGCGCTGGCCGGGCCGTTCGACGGCCTGTTTGAGCGCGACGGCGATCGCCACGGCTTCATCGCGTTCGCTGGCGGCTTCGAGAAGCGTCACGTCAGCGAAGGCCTCGGCAATATCACCGGCCGTAAAGCGGGCGCGCGTCTCGGCCCAGAGCTCGGTAGTCTCCGCCGGGCGAAGCGCTTCGCCGACGAGTGCGGCGCGCAATGCAAGCGGCCGCGGCGCAACAGCAAGGTCCTCGACATCGGCGCGCGGCACGCCGATCTTGCCGATCAACTTTGCCAGGCCGTATTGCGGGTGGCCAAGGACGGCCGGGCGCGCACCGAGTGCACTGATGGCGGCAAAGGACGGCTCGTCCAGTGTCCGGTCGAGCCCGGGCAGCACAACGGCGCCATTGGGCAGACCGGCGATCACGGCAAGCAGCTCGGCCGTAGCTGGGATCGATCCTGTGGAGCCGGCGGCGATCACCGGCCCGGCCGGCGGATTGCGTCTGAGCCGCGCCGCCTCCAGCCTTATCAGGGCATTGCGATGCGCGGCGGGATTGGAGCGATGGCGTTCCTCGAGCAGCTTCGGCCAGTTCTCGGTCACGATGCTCAGGAAATCGAGCGTCACCTGCCACCAACCGGCGAGATTGCCGGTCACAAGGTCGGCGAGCCTCGCCCAATCCGTGCCCTCGGTCTCGATCTCGTCCATCAGCCGCGCCAGGTCGCGCGCCAGCCAGATGGCGTCGGCGGCGGAGGCCGGGATGACGATCTCCTCGTCGAACAATGCGGCGACATGTGCCGGCAGGCGGCGTTTCCACGCTCGCACCAGCGGCGCAAGCAGCAGCAGGCGCTCTACCGCAGCGATCGGCGGCGCAAGGTCGATGGCGGCCGAAGCTCCTGCCTCGAAGGCCGCTTCATCTTCGTCGAATTCGCCAAGCGGGCGGATGACCGGCAGGATCGCCGAGCGGCTTCCCGAGCGCGAGAGAGCATCGACGAATTCGCCGCGAAGCGCCCGCGCCGCACGGCGCGTCGGCACATAGATGGTGAGATCGGCCAGCATCAGCGGATCGCCATCGTAGGCAAAGCCGGGAACCAGGCGCCCTGCAAGCAGCGCCTCGGCCAGCGTCGGCAGGAACGGCGCTCCGGGCGGGATCGAGAAAACGCGGCGGGAGCCGCTCATTTCGACTCGGTAAGAGCGCCGGGTGCCTCAGCAACAGCATTGGGCGTGCCGGCAAGCGCGGCGGCGACCGCTGCTTCCGCCCGCGGGATCGCGTCAGGTGTGCCGACAGTGATCCAGTGACCCTGCATCTTCATGCCGAACAGACGGCCGGCGGCGATTGCCGCGTCGAAATAGGCGTTGAGCGACAGCGGGCCGGCCGGCGCATCCTTGAAGATGCGCGGATGGATGATTGCGGCGCCGGCATAGATCAGGCCGGCCGGATCGTTGTTCGCACGCCGCAAGGCGCCGTCCGGCGCCATCAGGAAATCGGTGCCGCCGCTATGTCCGGTTGCCGACTGGAGATCCGCAAGCATCAGCAGAATGTCCATTGTCGCGCCCTCCCATGCAAGGGCAAGACGCCTGAGATTGGAAACGCCGCTGTCGATCCAGAAGGTGTCGGCGTTGAGCACATAAAACGGCGACCCCAAGCTGGGCAATGCCTTGACGATACCACCGGCGGAGTCGAGCAGGCTGGTGCTCTCATCCGAAATGACGATTCTCGGCGCACTGCGGCGGGCTACATGGTCCACGATCTGTTTCGGTAGGTAATGGACGTTGACGACGGCCTTGGCGACGCCGGCTTCGACTAGGCAATCCAGCCCCCAGTCGAGCAATGTCTTGCCGGCGATCTTGACCAGCGGCTTTGGCATGGTGTCGGTGATCGGCCGCATACGCTTGCCGAGCCCGGCGGCGAGCACCATGGCGGTCGTTGGCATCGGTCCCTCGTCCGACACCGCCAGGCCTGAATCCTTAGCCGTCAAATTGAGCGTTCCTCCAGCAAGCCGTGGGCGATGTAGAAATCCTGCAGCCCGGCCAGCGCCGGATGCGCCAGCGCCCGGCGAAGATAGTCGCGGATGCGCGGCAGATGCTTCAGATAATAAGGCTTGCCGTCACGTTTTTCGAGCCGCACGAAGATGCCGAGTACCTTGGAATTGCGCTGTGCGGCCATGATTGCATAGGTTTCGAGGAATTCGTCCTCGTCGAAGACGCCGGCCGCGCGCCGCGCGGCGATATAGGCGGCGAGCGTGTGCTTTTCGATTTCAGGTGAAATGGTGACGCGCGCGTCCATGGCGAGCGATGCGACGTCGTAGGCGGACGGTCCGATCAGCGCATCCTGGACATCGACGACGCCGAGGCGGTCATGACCGGAACGGTCAGCGCGCCAGATCAGGTTGGGCGAATGGAAGTCGCGCAGCATCAGCGTGTATTCGCGCCCCTCGAGCCGATCGAGCACCGCATTCCATTCGCTGCGGTAGCCGGCGCGCAGCGCCTCGCTTGGCGGAGCGCCTGAAATCGCCGGGACATACCAGTCGACCAGCAATTCGGCCTCGATCATCATGGCGTCGCGGTCGAAAGGCGGCACCTCGTGGAAGACGCCGGGGCCGGCCTGCATGCGGGCCGGCCATGTTTTGCCGTGCATCATGGCAAGCAGTTCGGCCGCCGCCGCATAACGCGCGGCCACCGGCTGGCCGCGCTTGTCCAGAAATCCTTGGGAACCAAGATGTTCCAGCAGGAGAAAACCCTGGTCGAGGTCCTGGGCGTGGATTTCCGGGACGCTGACGCCGCCGGCCCGCAAGGCCCGGTCAATGGCCACGAAAGCCGAAACGGATTGCGCGGTGTGGGCGATCTCGGCATAGGGTTTGCCGTCGCGGACTGGCGGTCCGAGCACCAGCCTTGGCGAGTTCATCAGCACGCGCGGCGGAAATCCGGCGAGCGTGACGATCTCGTAGGAGCGAGCCGAGGCATCACCAATGAAATATCGCCGCTGCCCTTCGCCCCAACCGGCCTGCCCGAGAAAATCGCGCATCGCCAGCGATCGCGCCGCGCGCTCGAAGGTGGCACCCTCTCCCGACAGTCTCGCCAGTCGGCCGCCGCCCTGCTGGAGAAGTTCGACCAGCACCGAGGTTTTCGGCAAATATGCCTCTGCCCGCTCCGGCCATTCGACCAGCGCAGCCCCTTGTGTCACCGCCTCGTCGAAGCCCAGCTCGTCCAGCTCGGATGCCGTGCCCAGGCGGTAGAGATCGAAATGATGGACCGGCACACGCGTGTCGTAGCTTTGAACCAGGGTGAAGGTCGGGCTCGGCACGTCGAGGCCGGCATCGTCGGCCAGTGCCCTGACCAGCGCCCGTGCCAAGGTCGATTTGCCGGCGCCGAGATCGCCCTTGAGAGCGAGTACGTCGCCAATGCGCAGCGACATGGCAAGATCCTCGCCGAGCCTTGCCGTCGCAGCCTCGTCGGCGAGAAAACGCTCCAGCACCAATACCGCCATCGAACGCGCTACTCGGCCGCCGCACGGATGCCCGACGGCGTGTCGGGAAAGGCGCAAACAACCGTGGTGCCCTTATCCCTGCCGGTCTCGATGCGGACGCTGCCGCCATGGAGTTCGACAAAGCTCTTGACGATCGACAGGCCGAGCCCGGCGCCACGGCGGCGGCCGCCATTGGTGCGCGGCTCGAAGCGCCGGAACACTGACTCAAGCAGGTCCGGCGGCATGCCGGGTCCGTCATCGTGAACGGAAAATTCCACGCCGTCGGCAAGCTGGCGGCAGGCGAGCGTTATGGTGCTCGCCTCCGGCGCGTAATTGGCGGCATTGCTGAGCAGATTGTAGAGTATCTGGCGGACGCGGATCTCGTCGCCGTGGAAGGTCTTCGGCGCGGCAGCCGCGTCGATCCTAAGCTTGATCGCATGTTCCTCCAGCCGATCGGCGACCAGTTCGGCGGCGGCCGTAATGGTTCGATTGATGTGAACTTCGGAAATGTCGAGTTCCATGATGCCGGCATCCACCGTCGCCAGATCGAGGATGTCGTTGACGATGGTGAGCAGGACCGAGGAGGACGAGCCGACATGCCCGATATATTCGCGTTGCTTCTGGTTCAACGGACCAGTCGACGGCAGTGAAAGAAGCTCGGTAAAGCCGATGATGTTGGTGAGTGGCGAGCGCAGCTCATAGGAGACGTGCTGCACGAATTCGTTCTTGATCTGGTCGGACTTTTGCAGCGCCTCATTCTTGTCCTTCAGCGCCCGCTCGACATTGACGCTGTCGGTAACGTCGACGAAGGTCATCATCACCTGGCCGTTGGGCAAAGGGATGACGGCGTAGCGCAAAACGGTGCCGTTGTTCAATTCGGTCTGGCCGTGGCGGTCGCGGCGCTCGTCGTCGAAGCCGGTGATGGCGGCAACGAACCCGCCCCACGGACTGTCGACGGCACGGCGGTCGCAAAGTTCGCGGATCGTCGAGACATGGACGTTGGGTTTTGAGGCATCGGCATCCAGCCCCCACAGTGCCGCGAAGGCCGGGTTGGACAATCTCAGCCTGCCGTCGGGGCCGAACACAGCGACGCCTTCGGCAAGGTTGTCGAGCGTCTCACCCTGAACCCGCACAGCGGTCTGATAGCGGCTTTCAAGGTCCATCTTCTCGGTCAAGTTCTCAAACACCCAGGTGACGCCGCCCTTGGGCTGCGGATTGGCGACGACGCGAATGGTTTTGCCGTCCGGCAGATGCCACCAATGCTCCTGCGATTCAACCGCGCGGTAAGCGCCGAGCAGGCTCTCTTTCCAGCGCCGCCATTCGGGCTGCTCGGCGATCTTGCCTTCGCTGCGCAGGCGGTCGAGCAGCAAGGCGTTATCCGGCGCGCTGTGCAGGAAGCCGCTGTCGAGGCCCCATAGTTTCTGGAACGCCTGATTGAAAAACCGCAATTTCTCGTCGGTATCGAAAATCGCCACGGCGGTGTTGAGCTGATCGAGCGTGTCGGCGTGGCTCTGCACGGTCCGCTCATATTCGGCGCGAATGGCCTCGATGGCGCTGATGTCGCAGGCAAGACCAGCCGAACCATCCGCCCCGGCAAAATCGGTCACGGCAAACATACGGCGGTCGCCTTCGATCACCGTGGAGAGCGTCTGTTCGAAGACGGGGTGCGACTTGTGCTGCGCAGCGATCGTGTCGCGCGCCTGGCCTCCGAGGAATTCCTTGCCGTCACGAACCGCCGCTTCGGCATTCTCGGCCTCGACCGCTTCGGCATAGGCGCGGTTGACCCATTTCAGCCGCCCGTCGACAGTACGCAGCCATGACGGCATCTTGAGCGCATCCAGAAGACCGATCAGCGTCTCATGGTCGGCGGCCAAGCGCTGGTTCTCGATCTTCAGCCTGGCCTGGCTTCGCTGTGTCTCCGAAAGCGAGACGAAGCGAACCAGCACATGCGCCGCACTCTTGCGGCCGTGAACCTCGAGCGGCTGGCCGGCCTGCGATTCGATGACCAGATCGAACGGCTTTGCCTTGTCCCGCAGTGATGCGACGGCATGTTCGAGTGCGGCCGCCGAACGCGGCATAAGCCAGCGGCCGAAAGCCAGGAAGGCCGCCCGGTCCTCCGGCGCGCCGCTCTCGAGCGGCAATGTCCCGACAAGCTCGGGCTTCTTGTTCTCGGCGGCCCATACCACCACGCGCTGATCGCGGGAATGGAGCAGCGCCTCGGAGCGCTGCAGCGCGGCATTGACGTCGGCGATACGGGTCCTGAGCTCGGCATTTTCCGCCGCGGTGCGCGCCCGTTCGCGGATCAGAAAGATGGCCGACAGCAATGCCGCGCCCATGACGCCGACGAACATGGCGAGTTGCATGACCTCGACCGTGCTGACCGACAGCCCGGCCTTTTGCGCCACGCGGGTTTGCGCATGTGCAGCAAAGCCAAGCAGCGGACCAACCAGCGCGGAAGAAGCAAGCAGCACCCCGACACGGCTGCCGGCACGCCACAAAAGGCTGCCGCCTCTGGCAGCGGAGCCCGTGATCGAATCGTTATGGCCGCCGGCAACGGCCTGCCCCGCGCAAGGCGGGTTATCCCCCGGCATGTCTTGGTCCTCTTCGCCGCCTGAATGCAAGACCGCCCTGATGCGTGCGCCTGGGCCTCGTCCCCGGACCGCGAATCAGCACCATAGCGCTTGCGCGAATCGGCGTGAAGAATCAATCAGCGCAAAAATAAAGCCGGGCGAAAAGTCAATCGCCCGGCTTCAATATCTAGTGGCAAGTTTCGCCGTGGTTAATAGCGGTAGTGTTCCGGCTTGAACGGTCCCTGCGGAGTGACGCCGATATAGGCGGCCTGTTCGCCAGACAGTTCGGTCAGGCGGGCACCGAGCTTGTCGAGATGCAGGCGCGCGACCTTTTCGTCGAGATGCTTCGGCAGGACATAGACCTGGTTCTCGTACTGGCCGGGCTTGGTGTACAGCTCGATCTGGGCCAACACCTGGTTGGTGAAGGACGCCGACATGACGAAGCTCGGATGGCCGGTGGCGTTGCCGAGGTTGAGCAGACGGCCTTCCGACAAAAGGATCATCCGTTTGCCGTCCGGGAAGGTGATCATGTCGACCTGAGGCTTGATGTTGGTCCATTTCAGGTTGCGCAGCGAGGCAACCTGGATCTCGTTGTCGAAGTGACCGATGTTGCCGACGATCACCATGTCCTTCATCAGGCGCATGTGGTCGAGGGTAACGACGTCCTTGTTGCCGGTGGTGGTGATGACGATGTCGGCCGTCGGCGCCGCGTCTTCGAGCGTGACCACCTCGAAACCGTCCATCGCCGCCTGCAGCGCGCAGATCGGATCGACCTCGGTGACCTTGACGCGGGCGCCGGCGCCCTTGAGCGAAGCCGACGAGCCCTTGCCGACGTCGCCATAGCCGCAGACGACCGCGACCTTGCCGGCCATCATCGTGTCGGTGCCGCGGCGAATGCCGTCGACAAGCGATTCCTTGCAGCCATATTTGTTGTCGAATTTCGACTTGGTGACGGAATCATTGACGTTGATCGCCGGGAACGGCAGCAGGCCCTTCTTCTGCAGTTGATAGAGCCGGTTGACGCCGGTCGTCGTCTCTTCGGTGACGCCGCGGATCGCTTCCTTCTGCCTGGTGAAGAAGCCGGGTGATGCCTGCATGCGCTTCTTGATCTGGGCAAACAGGATCTCTTCCTCTTCGCTGCCCGGATTGGACAGCACATCCTCGCCGGCCTCGGCGCGGGCGCCGATCAGGATGTACATGGTGGCATCGCCACCGTCATCGAGGATCATGTTGGAGGTGCCGCCATCGGCCCACTGGAAGATCTTGTCGGTGTAGACCCAATAATCCTCCAGCGTCTCGCCTTTGACGGCAAACACCGGAATTCCGGCCTCGGCAATGGCCGCGGCGGCGTGGTCCTGGGTCGAGAAGATATTGCAGGAAGCCCAGCGGATATCGGCGCCGAGCGCCTTCAGCGTTTCGATCAGCACCGCCGTCTGGATCGTCATGTGCAACGAGCCGGTGATGCGCGCGCCCTTGAGCGGCTTCTTGTCGCCGAATTCCTCGCGGCAGGCCATCAGGCCCGGCATTTCGGTTTCGGCGATCTCGATCTCCTTGCGGCCCCAGCCGGCAAGCGCGATGTCTGCGACCACATAGTCCTTGCTACCCGTCATGGCAGTGCTCCGATGCGAATTGATTGCGGGACGCGCCCCGCCCCGAAGGCGTGTCGGAGGGCGCGAGTTGCCGGCCTGACTAGCAGATCGGGAGTTGGACGACAATGGGATATAAAGAAATCTTTATCCGTGCATGTCTTCGGAAGCGATCAGCACGTCAGCATTCCTCGCCAAAACGGGAAGCAACCAGTTGCTCCAGCGCATCGATGACCTCTTCGGCCTCCGGGCCGGTGGCGGTGACGCGGATCGAATAACCGGGGCTTGCCGCCAGCATCATCAGGCCCATGATCGAGGTGCCGCCGACCTTGACGCCGTCCTTCTCGACCTGGACCGTGGCATTGAAGCCGCTGGCAATTTGAACGAACTTGGCCGAGGCGCGCGCATGCAGGCCGCGCTGGTTGACGATCGGAAAGTCGCGAACGATCTTGTCCTTTTCCGGCAACAGCGCGCTCATTTGCTGCTCAGGAGTTGACTGGCGACATTGATGTATTTGCGGCCGGCAGCCTGCGCCTCATCCAGGGCTGCCGTCATGTTGTCGCCCTTGCGAACGCTGGACAGCTTGATCAGCATCGGCAGGTTCATGCCGGCAATGACCTCGATGCGGCCGGATTCCATCACGGAAATGGCGAGGTTGGAGGGCGTGCCGCCGAACATGTCGGTCAAAACGATGACGCCTGATCCCGTATCGACGCGGCCGACTGCGTCGATAATGTCGCGGCGGCGCTGTTCCATATCATCGTCGGCACCGATCGCCACGGTCTCGAAATTGTCTTGTGGCCCAACGACGTGTTCCACGGCATTGCGGAACTCGGCGGCCAGTTGACCGTGCGTTACAAGCACGAGTCCGATCATTCTTTGGTGGCTCCCGTCATCGCCGCTTCACAGGCGCATTTTATGCTCGCCGACCGTTCCAGGCGGCGGGAGCGCTATCTTGTCGACGCAAGGCCCGTTGACAAGCCCAAAATTGCGCCGGCCCAAGCCAATTTGACGCATTGCAGCAAAAAATCGAAATCGGATCACAGGAAAGGCGCAATCGACAGACGCGACATCACTGCCGGCAGGGCGGCCGCGACATTGCGCCCGGCAAGATCGATGCGCGGCACCGTCACGCCGACAACGAGTTCGCTGCAGTCTTCCTGGAAGCGGGCCATTTTGCCGGCTGGCACCAGCCGGATAATGAGGTCGATCACGCAGCTTGGCTCGAACTGTATCGGTTTGGGGCCGAATCCCGGCACCTCGACGAGGCCGGCTATGCTGGCTGGTGCGCGGCAGACCAGCCGCCCCTCGCAATCGGCGGCAAAGAGCTGGTCATCGCCGATCAGCCGGGAAAACAGCCCGCGCTGGCTGCAATGATCGATCAAGGCGAGCGCCAGCGTCGTCTTGCCCAAGCCGGACGGTCCGGTGATGAGAATGCCGCGATCACCTATCAGGATCGCGGTGCCGTGAATGTGTTCAGGCTGCACAATAGGACCAGGCGTGATTGGAATTCATCCCTCAGCCTTCCGCCGGCAGCGTCACCACGAAGCGCGCGCCCTTGATCTCGCCAGGCTTGGTGCCCGGGATGTTCTCGGCGCTCAGCGTGCCGCCATGGGCTTCAACGATCTGCCTGGATATCGACAGGCCAAGGCCCGAGTTCTGACCGAACGCCTCGCCGGCCGGCCGATCTGTATAGAACCGCTCGAAAATGCGATCGATGTTATCGGCCCGGATGCCGGGGCCATTGTCGTCGACGGTGACGATGTTGAACTTGCCGGCGCGTGCCAGCGATATGGTGATGTGGCCACGATCTTCGGGAACGAACGAGCGGGCATTCTCGATCAGGTTGGTGATCACCTGGCCGATCCTCAGATCATGGCCGACGACGAAGTAGCCTTTCACGCCCTGCGGCAGTTTGGCGACCTTGAACTCGATCTCGACCGCCTTCTTGTTGCGCGTGGCCTCGCGCGAGACGGCGACCAGATCGGTGATGAACTTCTTCAGGTCGACGGTTCCCGCGTCTTCCCGCGCCAGCTCGGCATCAAGACGGGAGGCATCGGAAATATCGGTGATCAGGCGGTCCAGCCGCCTCACATCGTGCTGGATGATATCCATCAGCCGGCTCCGCGAATTGTCGTTCCTGGCCAGCGGCAATGTCTCCACAGCGCTGCGCAGCGAGGTAAGCGGGTTCTTCAGCTCGTGCGAGACATCCGCGGCAAAACTTTCGATCGCCTCGATACGGGCGTAGAGCGCATTGGTCATGTCGCGCACGGCGATCGAGAGATTGCCGATCTCGTCCTGGCGGTCGGAGAAGTCGGGGATTTCCTCACGGTTCTTGACGCCGCGGCGAACCCGGACCGCCGCCGCGGAAAGCCGGCGCAGCGGGTTGGCGATGGTGGAGGCCAGCAGCATCGACAGGATGGCGGTAACCAGGGCGGCGATGCCGAACACACGCAGGATCGCCTTGCGCTCGGCCGCGACGATCTTGTCGATGTCGCCGCCTTCGGTCGACAGCATCAGCACGCCGAGAACGGCACGGAAGCGCTGGATCGGCACCGCCACTGAAACGATCTGCTCGCCCTGCTCCGAGATCCGCACGATCGTCGACGGACTGCCGGTAAGCGCCTTGACTACTTCCGGAAACGCAGCACCGTTGCCGCCCGGCTGCTCGCGATAGACAGGCAGCTGCTTGTTGCGGAAGAAATCAAAGACGAATTTTTGGATGCGCTCCAGAAGGTCCGGCTGTTCCACTTCGACCGGCGGCAGGTCGTAGCGAAGGATCTGGCCGCGCGAATAGAGATGGCGGGAATCGAGCAGCAGGTTGGCGTCGCGGTCGTAGATGCGGGCGCGCGTGCGCGTCGGCGAGATCAGCCGCCTGAGCACCGGCGCCACGCGCTCCGGATTGATCGGGAAATCGAGATTGTCGAGCTGGTCGGAGCCCGGGCCGAGGCTTTCGCCGGCCTGCAACTCAAGCAGCTTTTCCGGATCGATGCTGATCGAATCGGTTTCGACCGTCGCTGACGCGGCGATTGCGCCGGCGATGATCTCGCCTTGGGTCATCAGGCTCTCGACACGGGCGTCGATCAGCCCGTCGCGAAAGGTATTGAGATAGAGAATGCCGGTGACCAGGACGGCAAGGCCGGCAAGATTGAGAAAGAGGATACGCCGCGTCAGGCTCGAAAAGATGTGATGGCCGAGAAACCGGCGCATCGGCACCGTAATTTTCGACACGAAGGCGGGCAGAATCCGCGGCGGGCGCCTGGCGGCGCCCGACCGTCTCACTCGCTCTACTTCCACTGCCATCGAATAGCAGCTCCCGCTCGGTAATTAGTGAGTAGTGAGTAGGTAGCAGGAATAGAGAAAAGGTTGGCTGAGATCGCGGCGATGCATGAGTGGCCGCTCGCATCATTCAAAACTGACTACCGACTATTCCCTACTGCCTACTGCCTATTCATGCTTCGCGGAACCGATACCCGACTCCGTAAAGGGTTTCGATCATTTCGAAGTCATCATCGACGGCCTTGAACTTCTTGCGCAGCCGCTTGATGTGACTGTCAATGGTGCGGTCATCGACATAGACCTGCTCATCATAAGCGGAATCCATCAGCGCATCACGGCTTTTTACGACGCCCGGGCGCTGTGCCAGGGAATGCAGGATGAGGAACTCGGTGACGGTCAGCGTCACCGGCTCGCCCTTCCATGTGCAGGTGTGGCGCTCCTGGTCCATGACAAGCTGGCCGCGCTCAAGCGACCGGGCCTGCTGGTTGGGCGCCTTGGCCGCCGCCTCGCGGGTGCTGGCGCGGCGCAGCACGGCGCGGACGCGTTCGACCAGAAGACGCTGCGAGAAGGGTTTGCGGATGAAGTCGTCGGCGCCCATCTTGAGGCCGAACAGTTCATCGATCTCATCGTCCTTGGAGGTCAGGAAGATCACCGGCAGGTCGGATTTCTGACGCATCCGGCGCAGCAACTCCATGCCGTCCATGCGCGGCATCTTGATGTCGAGGATGGCGAGGTTCGGCGGGCGCGCCGCCAGTCCCTCCAGCGCCGATGCCCCATCCGTGTAGGTTTCGACCCGATAACCCTCGGATTCGAGGGCGATCGAAACCGAAGTCAGAATGTTGCGATCGTCGTCGACAAGCGCGATTGTTGCCATTTCAAGCGGCTCCCTCATGAGCTGTCCCTTCTTTCGTCGAGAAGGGGCTTTTGCAGGACAAATTAGGTACAAAATGTGGCATAGGCTTTATCCGCTGTCACGCGCGGCACGCCGGCGGCCACAATTGTACCTCGATATGGATTGGACGAATGAACATCGCCAATCCTTTGGGCAACCATCAGTGTTTTTGCACATATAAACGATTTAAACAACTTTCAAAATATTTAAATCGATTAATGATTTGATATCATTCGCCTTTTCTGGTTTTGACGTTATTAGCTCCTGCAATGGGGTTTCCGGAATTCGCCGGTAAAGACGCGGTAAATCGAAGAAGGGACACCCATGTCGGAAGCCGGCAAACGCAATCCTGCATGTGCAATCGATCGGATCGGCCTGAGAACCACTGGCGTGGTGCGCTATAATTTCGGCGCGGCCGCGCTCTACGAGGAGGCAATCCGCCGTGGCGAGGCCCGACTCACCGCGCATGGCGCGCTTGCCGCCGAGACCGGGCAACACACCGGCCGCTCGCCCAGGGACAAATTCGTGGTGCGCGACGAAAGCACCGCGCCGCATGTATGGTGGGACAACAACAAGGCGATTTCGCCGATCCAGTTCGATACGCTGCTTGCCGATTTTCGCGCCCATGCGGCTGGAAAGGACCTTTATGTGCAGGACCTGGTCGGCGGTGCCGACGAGGAACTGAAGCTGCCGACCAGGGTGATCACGGAGCTTGCCTGGCACTCCTTGTTCATCCGCAATCTGCTCATCCGGCCTGCAGCCGCCGAACTCGAGCATTTCGTGCCCGATTTGACGATAATCGACCTGCCGTCGTTCCGCGCCGATCCCGCCCGCCACGGCACCCGCGGCGAAACGGTGATCGCGGTCGATCTTTCGCGCATGATCGTGTTGATTGGCGGTACCTCCTATGCCGGCGAGATGAAGAAGTCGGTGTTCACCGTGCTCAACTATCTGCTGCCGGCAAAAGGCGTGATGCCGATGCATTGCTCGGCCAATGAAGGGCCCGCCGGCGACGCGGCCGTTTTCTTCGGCCTTTCCGGAACCGGCAAGACGACGCTGTCGGCCGACCCGTCGCGAACGCTGGTCGGCGACGACGAGCATGGCTGGGGACCGCATGGCATCTTCAATTTCGAAGGCGGCTGCTACGCCAAGACGATCAAGCTTTCGGCCGAAGCCGAGCCGGAGATCTTCGCCACCACCCAGCGCTTCGGCACGGTGCTGGAGAATGTGGCGCTCGACGCCGGCCGCGTGCCGGATTTCGACGACGGCGGGCTGACCGAAAACACGCGCTGCGCCTACCCGCTCCATTTCATCCCCAACGCCAGCAAGACGGGGCGCGCCAGCCACCCGAAGAACATCATCATGCTGACCGCCGACGCATTCGGCGTGATGCCGCCGATCGCGCGCCTGACCCCGGCGCAGGCGATGTATCATTTCCTCTCCGGCTATACCGCCAAGGTGGCCGGGACCGAGAAGGGCGTTACCGAACCCGAAGCGACATTTTCGACATGCTTCGGCGCACCGTTCATGCCGCGGCATCCGTCGGAATACGGCAATCTGCTGCGCGAGCTCATCGCCCGCCACGGCGTCGATTGCTGGCTGGTCAACACCGGCTGGACCGGCGGCGCCTACGGCACCGGCAAGCGGATGCCGATCAAGGCAACGCGGGCGCTGCTTGCGGCGGCGCTCGACGGCTCGCTGAAAGCGGCCGACTTCCGCACCGACGCCAATTTCGGTTTTGACGTACCGGTGACGGTTGCCGGCGTCGACCGCGCCATTCTCGACCCGAGATCGACCTGGGTCGACAAGCCCGCCTACGACCGGCAGGCGGCAAGGCTGGTCGGCATGTTCGTCGACAATTTCGAAAAGTTCGAAGCCCATGTCGACGCCACCGTGCTCGGCGCCGCTCCACGCATGCAGGTAGCGGCTGAATAGCCGTCGCCCCTGGTGATGCTTCAAGGCCCGGCTTCGATCGGGCCTTTTCTTTTTTCGCCTGCCGCGCCATGACTGCGGCATGAACGCCGACGACAAGATCATCATCACCGACGATGCGGTGATTAATCCGGGCGACCTGCACGAGGACTTCATCCGTTCGTCCGGCCCGGGCGGCCAGAACGTCAACAAGGTGGCGACGGCAGTGCAATTGCGCTTCGATGCCGCCAATGCGGCTGGCCTGTCGGAGCGGGTGCGCGAACGAACCATCAAGCTTGCCGGCCAGCGCGCCACCAAGGACGGCGTCATCGTCATCGAAGCCGGACGCTTCCGCACCCAGGAGCAGAACCGGGCGGACGCCCGGGCGCGGCTGACGGCACTGGTTGCCAAGGCCGCCAAACCACCGCCACCGCCGCGCAAGAAGACCAGGCCATCCAAAGGCGCGGTCGAAAGACGGCTCAAGAGCAAGGCCGGGCGCGGCTCGATCAAGAAAATGCGCGGCCGGGTTGAGGATGAGTGACAGCCGAAGCGGCTTCGGATCTCAGATCGCCGGCGTAACGTGCGCAGCTACTGTCGGAGGCGGCTTTCGGGTCGCCGTTTTCGTTTGACGGTGGCATTCTGATTTTCCAGACCAACGGATCAAGCAGCGCGATGCTCGTACTGCCCAAAGGCGTCCGCCATATGCCCGGCCACCTCTCGCGCGCCATGCAGGAAGTGCTGGTGGAAGATATCAGGAAAGTCGTGGAGGAAGCCCCGCTGTTCGTGCCGGCAATGCCGCGTACCGGCAAGGAGATGAGCGTGCGCATGACCAATTGCGGCCCGCTGGGCTGGGTCACCGACAAGGAGCACGGCTATCGCTACCAGCCGACCCACCCGGTGACCGGAATGCCCTGGCCGCCGATCCCGGAGATGCTGCTCGATCTGTGGCGGGACGTATCTGCCTATGCGCACCCGCCGGAGGCCTGCCTGGTCAATTTCTATTCGCAGGATGCCAAGATGGGTCTTCACCAGGACCGCGACGAGGCGGATTTCTCGGCACCGGTCGTCTCGGTGTCGCTCGGGGACGATTGCCTGTTCAGGGTCGGCCAGACGACGCGCGACGGCGCCACCAAATCGTTCAGGCTGAAGAGCGGCGACGTCGTAGTGCTCGGCGGCGAAGGCCGGCTCTGCTTTCACGGCGTCGACCGTATCTACCCCTCGACCTCGGCCTTGTTGAAGAACGGCGGGCGGATCAATCTGACGCTGAGGCGGGTGACGACGCCGACATAGTCGCTTCACAAGCCTGGGGCTATTTAGCCGGCAGGGGCTGTCCGGCCGTTTCGCGCTCCGGGCGGGCATAGTCGTCGCGCAGGTAGATGCGCTGGGCGTCGTCCTCGACGAGAACGCGGTAACGGGCCAGGATGGCGTCAAAGCCAAAGTGCTCCTTCAGCCGGTTCGCCCAGTCATCTTTCCCGAGGATGATGACGTCAGGGCGCAGTCGTGTAAATTCTTCGCGCTTGCTTTCGATGTATTCAACCAGGAGGGCCCGGTAGCGTGCGGCTTCGGCGGCATCGCCGGACTGTGCTGCCCGCTCGGAAAGAACGAACGAGAACGCTCCCAGCCAATCGCTGGCGGTGGTCGAAACAAACTGGCCGCCGATCATCCGGCTAAGCGGATGTCCGTCCGCGATATCCGGACTGATCAGCGCGACGGTCGGCCGATCGGTCGCGCCCCGGATGGCGGCAACCACCGCCGGGTCCGGTTTCTGGGTGCTCCAGTAGGGCAGGAAAGCGAAAACGACCCCTGCCAGGGCGGCAAGGGGTTCTGTCGACCGTCGCCCGGCCCTGGGCAGCGCCAGCAGGCACAAAATGGCTGCCACGGCGCAGAAGATGGCGGGATAGGCATGATAGGCCCAGCCCTTGCCCTGATAGAACAGCGGAAACAGGCCTGCGACCGATGCGGCAAGCGCCACCGCCGCCAGGTCCGGAAAGTGGCCGGCCGGCCACAACCGCCATATCAGGAACAGCAGAAAGCACCACGGAATGCCGTAGCAGATCACGATGGGCAGAAAGATGCGGATCCGCCCATAGACGTCTACCAGCAGCGGGTAGACGTCGCGCAGGAATTCCGGGTGAATCAGCATCACGGCACCGAGATAAGCGATGCAGAGGCCGCCGATAATCCAGTGTTCCACGGCAAAGAGCGACTTCAGGCTGCGGCGGCGCGCCGCGACGACCAGCGCCGGTGCCAGCACCATGCCCGCGTAATAGGGCTTGACCAGCAGCAGCACACTGCCCGAAAGGCCGGCCAGGGCTGCAAGACGGAAGCCCGGCTGTGCCGTTGGATCCTTGCGCGCACGCCAGGCATGAAGCGCCAGCAGCGGCATGAAAAGCGCGACGCCGATGTGCTCCCGCTCGCTGAAGGCGTTGCCGGGAAAGATCACCAGCATCGCGCAAAAGGCGGGAGCCAGCGCAAAGAGCGAGACCGCTTCGGCAAAACCCGCACGCTTGACGACGAGACCTGCAAACGACAGCCCAACGAGGGCGGCAAGATAGGTCCACGCCCGAACCAGGATTTCCGGAGCGATGCCCAGCAATCTGGCGGCCGCTACGGGAGGCAGGTAGAGCCACGCGCTGAACGGCGGATTGACCTCGATCAGATCGACGTAAAGCCGCTTTCCCGACAGCAGCCGCTCGCACAGCGCGATGGTCCAGCTGGTGTCGGGAATGACGCCCCATCGGGCTTGCCAGGGGACGGCCACCGCCAGAATAGCCATCGAGAGGACGAGCGGCCAAAGCCGTTCAGCCCGGCCGTTGACGAAGCGACCAGCCAATGTGGAGCCGACCTGGATCGCGCTCATCCTGAACCACCGTGCAAGCCGAGGCAGGCACTGGCGAATACCAAGTGGCGAAGCATCACATAGTTGACGAGCGGGACCACGAGGCATGTCAGCACAATCGGAATCTGCGCCTGCAGGCCCAGAATCCCGGACAACACGGCGGGCAGAAGAAATGACACCGCCAGACCAACCAATGTCAGCACGAAAAAGCGAGGCGCCTCGAAACGGTGCGCCCCGCTGGACGCGAAGGTAAAATACTTGTGCCCGGCGTAGGAGAAGACGGCGGCGATGGCATAAGCGAGCACCGAGGCCGAAGCCGGCCGCATCGACACCGCGTCCCCCATCGAAAATACCGCGGCAAGCAGTGCGTAGAGCAGAGTGGCGCCAAGGCCGATAATCAGGAAACGCGCCGGCCGCTTTGCAAGTCTGAAGCCCGAACCGGCGCTAAACACGGCCGCTGCACACATATTGCGCACCGAGCGGCAGATTTGAGAGCCAGCCCTCGACCCTGCGCGCGACGGAATTCGCGAAGGGAAACATCAGGAAATGCCTGCCTGCAACCTGTGTGAGGCCGGCCGCCTCCAGGAGATGGCCGGCTTTGCGGCGACTGATCAGCACGGCGTCTTCATCGAATGGGCAGCGAAGCACGGCAAGGCGTGTCAGCGGATTGTACGGGTTGTGCTCGATAACCGACACGACGCCGCCGGGCCGCACGACGCGCCGCATCTCGCAAACGAAGCTCGACCAATGTTCAGGCGGCACATGATGGACGACGCAAACGGCGAATGCGAGGTCGAATGTGCCATCCGCGTAAGGCAGCACGGGAGCCGTGTAGTCGGCATAGGTGACCCAGGGGTTTTCCTCACGCGCCCGGGCGATGGATTCCCTCGAAATGTCGCAGCCGTGAAGGTCTGGAAAAAGCGGCTTCACGTAAGGATGCAGCGCGCCGATCCCGCAGCCGACATCAAGCGCCCGAACGCTGCCGTCGCGCCTCGCGATACCGCGTGTTGCGATCAGGTCGGCGAGAGGGGCCAACTTGGCCTGCAGGAAGAAGTCATGCTTCAGCCCGGAAAACCTGATCGAGTCGTCGACCGTCCTGTTATAGGTCGTGCGATATTGATCGAAGAGTTCGGCCATCAACCAAACCTTCTGTCGCGTGACGCCGACAACGTCGCCTCGGTGTTTCGATTGTCGACTTCCGCCCGGAGCGCGTCCTCGAAGCCAGTAAGGCGATCAATGACATAGAGCGGCCGGCGCTTGATCTCGGAGTGGATCCCGCCGACATAGAGGCCGACGATACCGGTCATGAACAGGTTGATCCCGGACAAGAAGGAAACAATCACAACTGTCGACGTCCAGCCTTGGACAACACCGAAACTGAATGCCCAGGAAGCCACGGCGAAGAGCCCGAGCAGCGCGGCTACTCCCGAGATAGCGAGCCCGGCCCAGAGCGCCATACGCAATGGTTTTTCCGAAAAGCCGATGACCCCGTGGACAGCCAGGCGGAGCATCTTCCAGAAAGGATACTTTGTTTCACCTGCGGCGCGCGCCGGCCGCTCGAATGAAACCGCCGTCTGCTTGAATCCCATCCAACCGAACATGCCGCGCACGAAACGGTTGCGCTCCGGCATCTGCTTGAACGTATCGAGAGCCTTGCGGCCGATTAGTCGGAAATCGCCAACGTCGCGGGGAATGTCGACCGAAGTCATCTTCTCCATCAGCCGGTAGAAGATGCTGGCTGTCAGCCGTTTGAACCAGGTTTCGCCTTCGCGCCGCATACGCCTCGCGTAGACGATTTCATAGCCCTCCTTCCACTTTTCCACCAGTTGGAGAACGACTTCAGGGGGATCCTGGAGGTCGGCATCCATGACCACCACGGCTTCGCCGGCAGCCGCGTCCATACCGGCCGTAATTGCAATCTGGTGCCCGAAATTGCGCGACAGTTCGATCAGCCGGAAGCGTGGCTCCTCGGCAACCATCCCACGCAGGTAGATCACACTCGTGTCGGTACTGCCGTCGTCGACGAAAATAGCCTCTGCCGGTGCGTCCAGCGCGTCGAGCAGGGCGACTATTCGCCGGATAAGGAGTGGAAGAACCGCCTCCTCGTTGAAGATCGGAATGACCAGGGAATAGCGGGGCTGCCTCGCACGAACTCCGGTACTGCTCGCGTTGATCACCGACTGCTCCCGACAGATCCGCTGGAATTGCCCATTGAACACTAGCCAGGATAGCCTAAGGCGCCGTTAACCGCGCCGTTACAGTTTCCTGAGCGCCACTTCCTCGACCAGATGGTTGGCGCCCTTGCGCAGGATGAGATCGGCTCGGGCGCGGGTCGGCAATATATTCTCGCGCAGATTCTTCAGGTTGATGTTGGTCCACAGGCCCTCGGCGATGGCGCGGGCCGCATCCTCGGAAAGTTGCGAATAGCGGTGAAAGAAGGAGGCCGGGTCGCGGAAGGCGGTTTCGCGCAACCGCATGAAGCGGGCGATATACCAGTGATGGATCAGCGCCTCCTCGGCATCGATGTAGATGGCAAAGTCGAAGAAATCCGACAGGAAAGGCACGATCTTGCCGTCCTTCGGCAGCTTGCCCGGCTGCAGGACGTTAATGCCTTCGAAGATCAGGATGTCGGGCCGGTCGATGGTCTGGAACGCGCCCGGAATGACGTCATAGGTCAGGTGCGAATAGACCGGCGCGCGGACGTTGCGCTGCGCCGATTTGATGCCGGACAGGAAACGCAGCAGCGCGCCGACGTCGTAGCTGTCGGGAAAGCCCTTGCGTTCCATCAGATTGTTGCGGCGCAGGACTTCGTTCGGCAGCAGGAAGCCGTCGGTGGTGACCAGGTCGACCTTGGGACTCGACGGCCAGCGCGCCAGCAGCTCCTTTAGCACGCGCGCCGTGGTCGATTTGCCGACCGCGACGGAACCGGCAATGCCGATGATGAACGGTGTCTTGGCCGCGTCCAGCGCGTTGAAGAAGGCCTGGCGCTGCCTGAACAGGAGTTGACTGGCTTCGACATGAGCTGACAACAGCCGCGACATCGAAAGATAGATGCGCTCGACCTCGTGGAGATCGACCGGATCGTTCAGCGACCGCAGACGACGGATCTCGTCCTCGGTGAGCGTCATCGGCGTATCGGCGCGGAACCGCGACCATTGCTCGGCCGAGAAGAAACGATAGGGTGAATACTTCTCGGTAGGAGCGAGCTGGTCCATCGAGTTCCTCCGCAGCGATCAGCCCCGGTCCAGCCGAGACGCCTTTTCGGCGATGCCCGAACGACCGGTGCGGCGTTCAAGCTCGTTGAGCACATCGCTCAGCGGAATGTCCGCTATGCCGAGAACGACAAGCCAATGATAGATGAGATCGGCGCTTTCCGAAACAAGCGCGTCCCGGTCGGCGCTGACGGCTGCGATTACCGTTTCGACCGCCTCTTCGCCGAGTTTCTGCGCTGCCTTGCTCATGCCGCGCTGAAAGAGCTTGGCCGTCCACGAATCCGGATCGCCGGAACGCGCGCGTTCGCCAATAATCTTCTCCAGATCGGAGAGCGAGAACTCGGTCATGACGGCGTTTACAGCCTCTTCTTAGCCGGAAAGGCTCTAGGACCGATTACCCGGCGAGTCCAGCCGCATCGGCAGTCCGGCCTGAGCCATGTGCAGCTTGGCTTCGGCGATGCTGTAGGTGCCGAAATGGAAGATCGACGCCGCCAGAACCGCGCCGGCATGGCCGTCGCGAATGCCTTCGACAAGGTGGTCGAGCGTGCCGACGCCGCCGGAAGCGATGACCGGCACGCGTACGGCATCGGCGACCGCGCGGGTAAGGGCGATGTCGTAGCCGGCCTTGGTGCCGTCGCGGTCCATCGATGTCAGCAGGATCTCGCCGGCGCCGAGATCGACCACTCGCCGAGCGAACTCGACGGCGTCGATGCCGGTCTTCTCGCGGCCGCCGTGGGTGAATATCTCCCAGCGATCAGCCTCGCTCGCAGCGGACACTTTCTTGGCATCGATGGCGACGACGATGCACTGGTTGCCGAATTTGTCGGCAGCCTCGGCAACAAAATTTGGGGTCTTCACCGCCGCCGTGTTGATCGACACCTTGTCGGCGCCGGCCAATAGCAGCTTCCTGATGTCGGCGACCTGACGGACGCCACCGCCAACGGTCAGCGGCATGAAACATTGTTCGGCGGTGCGGGCGACGACATCGAAAATGGTCTCGCGGTTTTCCGAAGAGGCGGTGATGTCGAGAAAGCAGAGCTCGTCGGCGCCGGCCGCGTCATAGGCTTTTGCCGCTTCGACGGGATCGCCGGCATCGACCAGGTCGACGAAATTGACGCCCTTGACGACACGACCGTTCTTGACATCCAGACAGGGGATGACGCGGGCTTTCAGCATCAGATCCTCTCGATCGCCGCAAGAAATTCGACGAGCAGCTGGCCGACGACGGGCGGAACCTCGGACTGGGATTCAAAGGCCGGGTCGTAGGCCGAGAGCGTAACGCCCACGATCGGGATGGACCTGGCCAGTCCGCAGGCAAGCTGCCGTAACTGTTCCGGGCTCGGACCGCCCGGATGCGTGTAGCGGTTCACCTGCAGCACGTTCGGATCGACGACGTCCAGGTCGAGATGCAGATGCGCCCGCACAGTCCCTGTCGCCGTGAGCTTTCCGATCATATCGAGTGCGCCCGCACATTCGGTGCGCACGATTGGCAAGGTTTCCAGCAGGCGCTTTTCGTCGGGATCGAGGTCGCGGGCATCGACCAGCAGGCAGCGCGCCGGATTTATCGGGCGGAACCCCGGAATTGCTGCCGCCATCGGACGCCAGCAGAGCCCGAGAGTCGCCGCCAGCGCCATGCCGTCGAGAAAGCCGTAGGGCGACGTCTCCGGCGTGTTGAGATCGCCATGCTGGTCGATCCAGATGATCGAATCCGCGGCTTCACCGGCAACCGCACCGGCGGCGGTCAGACAATTTCCAGCAAGGATAATCGGGAAGCGTCCTCCATCGCGGGCGAGGCTAACCTTGGTCGCTACAGTGTTGCAGACGGCAAAGCCGGTTGCGATTTCGCGCCCCTGCTCGTCTCCGACCTTGCCGATATCTTCGACGGTGACGTCATGGCCGGCCACGGTCAGGGCTTCGACGAGCCCACCGCCGATGATAGCGTCCGGCCCCTGGCCGCACCCTTCATGATGGTGCCCGCTGTCATAAGGGGCGACGATAATCGAGACTTTCATGATGACGCCCCTGCCGTCGGCTTGCCGCGCAGGATCGCCAGCGCCTCGGCCGGATCGATGCGGCCGTCATAAAGCGCGCGGCCGGAGATCGCGCCTTCGAGCTTGCGGGCATCGGGCATGGTCATGCGCACGATGTCGGCGATCGAGGCGAGCCCGCCCGAAGCGATGACCGGGATCGACACCGCGTCGGCGAGATCGATGGTGGCGTCCCAGTTGATGCCGGTCAGCACACCGTCGCGGTCGATATCGGTGTAGATGATGGCGGCGACGCCGGCACCCTCGAATTTCCTCGCCAGTTCGATCACGCCGAGACTCGAGGCCTCGGCCCAGCCTTCGACCGCGACCTTGCCGCCCTTGGCATCGATGCCGACGGCGATCTTGCCCGGGAATGCCTTGCAAGCCTGCCTGACCAGATCCGGATCGCGCACCGCTACGGTGCCAAGAATGACGCGGGCAAGCCCACGGTCGAGCCAGTCCTCGATCTGCGCCAGGGTGCGGATGCCGCCGCCGAGCTGCACCGGATTGCTCGTCGCCTTTAGGATGCCGCCGACCGCCGCGCTGTTGACGCTCTGGCCCTTGAAGGCGCCGTTGAGGTCGACGACGTGCAGCCATTCGAAGCCCTGCTCTTCGAAGGCGCGCGCCTGGGCCGCCGGATCGTCATTGTAGATCGTCGCGGTCGCCATGTCGCCGTGCCGGAGGCGCACGCATTTGCCGTCCTTGAGGTCTATGGCCGGAAACAGGATCACCTTCAGGCGCCTTCGACGATGACAAAGTGCCCGGTCGAGCCGGCGAGCCTGTACTTCAAGGCCTCCTGGTATTCAGGCGAGCCGTAGCATTCCAGCGCCATTTCATAGGATTCGAATTCCACCAGCACGTGGCGATTGCCGGTCGGTCCTTCCGGGCTGGTATACCGCCCGGCGCGCACCGGGAACTTCGCGCCGTATTTCGCGAAAGCCGCGGCATTGGCCTCGATGTACTGCTTGTAGATCTCGGGATCGTGGACATCGACCAATGCCATCCAATAGCCCTTCTTGCTCATGGTTCAGGGCCTCCAGCCTAGGAAATTGGTGATCAGCGCCAGGCCCAGCGCCTGGCTCTTCTCGGGGTGGAATTGCGTTCCGGCCAGGTTGTCGCGGACGACAGCGGCCGTTATCGGGCCGCCATAGTCGGCAACCGCCAGCACCTCATCCTCTTCCCGTGCATCCAGATGGTAGGAGTGGACGAAATAGGCGTGCAGTCCCTTGCCGCCCGTCGCAATGCCGGAAAACAGCGGATGCTTGCGCTTCAGGTCAATCGTGTTCCAGCCGATCTGCGGGATCTTCAGCGTCGGATCGGCCGGCGTGATCTCCTTGACGTCGCCGGCGATCCAGCCAAAGCCCTTTGTGACGGTCTTTTCCAGGCCTCGCTCCGACATCAGCTGCATGCCGACGCAGATGCCGAGGAACGGCCGAGCCTTGGCGATCGCCACCTCCTCGACCGCCTCCCACATGCCGGCGACCGCACGCAGTCCAGCGGCGCAATCGGCATAGGCGCCGACGCCGGGCAGGACGATGCGGTCGGCGGTCCTGACCCGCTCGGCATCGGCGGTGAGTTCAATCGCGGCGGCAATGCCGGCTTCATGCGCGGCACGCTCGAAGGCCTTGGTGGCCGAGCGCAGATTGCCCGACCCGTAGTCGATGATCGCGACCCTCATCTCAGGGCTTTCCCGGAATATGGTTCAGCCCCAGTGCCAGGCCCATCTGCGCCGGCCGGGCATGTGCTGCGTCTGGGACGATACGCTGCGCAGGAGTTTGTGCATCCGAATCCGCAGCGGCTTCCAACACATAGCGGATGTCGGCGTTGGGGGGGGGGGGGGGGGGGGGGGCCGCGGCCCCAGGCAAAGACGCCCGGCCGGCGGGGGGGGGGGGGGGCGGGCACGTGGGCGGGCGGGGCCGCAAACCAGCAAGAGAA
>NZ_JAMYOQ010000016.1:0-153043 GCF_040319905.1 Mesorhizobium sp. M0833
AGGAAATGGCAGTCGCTCCTTCGCTCAACTGCCTCTCCAAAGAATCCTTTCTCAGCCTAAACTCAACCCCAAAATCGCCATATGCGATTCCCCTGCCCCTCGAGGGGAGATGGCCGCGAAGCGGCCAGAGGGGGTCGCTTCGGCTGGGCTCGGCCCGGTCTGATTTTCGAAGAAGGAGGAAGTTGGCGCTTCACGCGAGACGACCCCCTCTGTCGCCTTCGGCGACATCTCCCCTCGAGGGGAGATTGGCGCATAGATGAATCAAATTTGCCGATCAGGCGAAAACTATTCGGTTGCGGTAAGCCGCCGCCCTGCCTACGATTTCGCCTACGCTAAGGAAAGGGCAGGATGCAGCAACCCGGCCGGGCCGCAGAGATCAAGGCAATCGGGATCGGCAAGAGCTTCGGCTCGTTCCGTGCGCTGGACGATCTGACGCTCGATATCGGCCGTGGCGAGTTCCTTACCCTGCTCGGCCCCTCCGGTTCCGGCAAGACCACCTTCCTGATGATCCTTGCCGGCTTCATTCAGCCGACCGACGGTCGCCTTTACAGCGACGGCGTCGATATCACCGAGCGGCCGGCCGAGCAGCGCGCCGCCGGCATGGTCTTCCAGGGCTACGCACTGTTCCCGCATATGAGCGTCGAGGCCAATATCGCCTTCCCGCTCAAGGTGCGAAAGAAATCGGCGGCCGAGATCAAGCGCCGCGTTGGCGAAATGATCGAGCGCGTCGGGCTCAAGGGCCACGAAAAGAAACTGCCGTCGCAATTGTCCGGTGGGCAGCAGCAGCGGGTGGCGCTGGCGCGCGCACTGGTTTTCGAGCCGGGCGTGCTTTTGCTCGACGAGCCGTTTTCGGCACTCGACAAGGGCCTGCGCGGCCAGATGCAGGCCGAGATGAAGCGGCTGCACCAGGAGACCGGCACCACCTTCGTCTTCGTCACCCATGACCAGAGCGAGGCGCTGGCGTTGTCGTCTCGCGTCGCCATCTTCAACCATGGCAAATTGCTGCAGGTCGGCGCGCCCGACGAGGTCTATGACCGGCCCGACAACCGCTTCGTCGCCGAGTTCCTGGGTGAGATCAACATGCTGCCGCTGAAGGGCGTGCGCCCGGCCGACAATGGCTCGACCGGCCTTTGCGAAGACCGCGCGATCAGCATGCGCTGCAAGGCCGAGAAGGTCCGTGGCGACGCCATCCTGGCGATCCGGCCCGAATACATGTCGATCGCACGCGAGGCGGCAGCGGGCGAGAATGGTATTGCCGCGACTGCCGTCGCCTCGACCTATCTCGGCGCTGCGACGCGGCTCGATCTGACGACGCGCCAAGGCGCCAAGGTCACGGTCTCGGTGCCGAACGAGATTGCCGCTTCCGCGCTCAGCAAGGGCAATTCCGTGTGGCTGACCTGGCCGGCGGAGAAAGGCTTCCTCCTTCCGGACGGAGGACAATGACGATCGGCGTGGCGAATTCGCCAAGCTGACTTTCAGGAAATACCAACAACAAAAAGGGGAACTGACATGACAAATCAAACCAAGAAAAATTCCATCGAGGCGCTGTCCGCCAGGGCAGTGCGCGGCGAGATCTCGCGCCGGCAGTTCACGCAACTGGCCGCACTGGTGCTGGCCGGCACGCCGATGCTGCTGCGCTCGACCGGCGCCTTTGCCGCGGCTAAGGAACTGGTGCTGGTCAACTGGGGCGGCGACGCCATCACCGCCTACGACGCGGCTTACGGCCAGGCCTTCACCAAGGAGACCGGCATCACCGTCAAGATGGACGGCTCCGGCCCGACCGAAGGCGCGATCGCGGCGCAGTTCAAGAGCGGCGCGCCGACCTGGGACCTGGTCGACGTGGATCCTTTCTCGGCCATCACGCTCGGCGCGCAAGGCATGCTCGAGCCGATCGATTATTCGATCGTCGACAAGAAGAAGATGCGGCCGGGATTCGGCTGGGAATACGCCGCCTCGACCTATTTCTTCTCCTATGTCATCGCCTACGATGCCGAGAAATACGGCAGCCAGGCACCAACCGGCATGGCCGACTTCTTCGACGTGGCAAAATTCCCCGGCAAGCGCTCGCTTTACAAATGGGGCGTGTCGAGCTGGGAAGCGGCACTGCTTGCCGACGGCATCGCTCCGGCCTCGCTCTATCCGCTCGACCTCAAGCGCGCGCATGACAAGATCGCAGCCTTCAAGGAGAACGTCGTTGCCTATTGGGGTGGCGGCGCCGAAAGCCAGAGCGTGCTGCTCAATGGCGAGGCCTCGATGGCGATCGTCTGGTCGACCCGGGCTTCGCTCATCGAGCAGGATTCCGGCGGCAAGATCAAGTTCATCTGGGACCAGGGCCTGATCTCGCCCGGCGCGCTCGCCGTGCTCAAGGGCAATCCCGGCGGCAAGGACGCGGCGATGAAGTTCATCGCCAGCACCCAGGACCCGGAGAAGGAACTCATCATGTTCGACAAGCTCGGCCAGGGTCCGGCCAACCCGGCCGCCGACGCGCTGATCCCCGCGGACAAGAAGCGCATCAACCCCGTCGATCCCGAGAACATGAAGAAGCAGATCCCGCTCGACATGGATTGGTACGCCAAGAACTACGGTGCGGCACTCGACGAATACACGAAGATCATCTCCGCCTGACAAGCCGGGATGATCGGGGGCGAGATGAGAGCACACCTCTCCGACAGGATCGGCGCGGCGCTGTTGATGGCGCCGCTGCTCGTCTTCCTTGTGCTGGCTTACGCCTGGCCATTCCTCGGCGTCGTCAAATGGAGTTTTACGCTGCCCACGCCGGGGCTGGGGCAGTACAATGCGCTGCTCACGGATCAGTTGGTGCAGTCGGTCTTCATCCGCACGCTGCGCATCGCCGCCATCGTCACGATCGTTTCGGTTGCCGCCGCCTACGCCATCACCGTTGTCTGGGTGCGCGGCACGCCGGTGCAGCGCGTCGTGGCCGAGTTCTGCATCCTGGTGCCGTTCTGGATCTCGGTGCTGACGCGCGCCTTCGGCTGGGTGGCGCTTTTGTCCAATCGCGGCCTGATCAACACCTGGCTGCAGGCGGTCGGCTTCATCTCGGAGCCGCTGGCGCTGGTGCGCAACGAGTTCGGCGTTATCGTCGGCATGACGCATTTCCTCATCCCCTTCGCCGTGTTTCCACTGGCCTCTTCGATGCAAAGCCTAGACGACCGTGTGCTGCTGGCGGCGCGCGGCCTCGGCTCCAGCCGCATGCGCACCTTCTGGTCGGTGTTCGTGCCGATGACCCGCTCCGGCATCATCGGCTCGGCGCTGATCGTCTTCGTCTTTTCGCTCGGCTTCTTCGTCACGCCGGCGATTCTCGGCGGCGGCCGCAGCGTGATGATCGCCGAGCTGATCTATCTCCGCATCTTCCAGAGCCCGGACTGGGGCCTGGGCGCGGCGATCAGCGTAGTGCTGGTGCTGTTCGTCGGCGCGCTGATGGCGCTGCTTTTCCGCTATATCAGGCCGAAGCAGTTGGTGTAGCGCGATGCCGACCTACCGCCCCGGTCCCGTCTCGCTGATCCTCGCCGCCCTGGTCGCGCTATTCCTGCTGTTGCCGCTGCTCGCCGTGATCCCGGTGTCGCTGACGCCGAGCCGCATGCTGGCGATGCCGTCGGGCGAACTGTCGCTGCGCCATTACCGGGCGCTGATCGAGGATCCGCGCTGGATCAATTCGATCCTGCTCTCGATCAGGATCGGCATAGTCAGCAGCGCCTTTTCCACGGTGCTGGCGCTGTGCTTCAGCCTCGGTGTCTGGATGTTCCAGCCGCGCTTCACCGCCGCTCTCGTCGGCTTCGTGCTGCTGCCGATGGTGGTGCCGCCGGTGGTCTCGGCAATCACGCTCTATTTCCTGCTGACCTCGATCTCGGGGTTCTCGTCGTTCTTCGGATATGACACCTGGCTGGGTGTCGCCATGGCGCATGCGGTGATGACGGTGCCCTTCGCCACGGTGCTGATCCTGGTGTCGCTCAGCCAGCTCGACCGCCGCATCGACCTCGCCGCCCGCGGCCTCGGCGCGACCGTATGGGAGCGCGCCACCCGCATCATCATGCCCAACATCAAGTTCGGCATCGTCACCGCAGCACTGCTGTCCTTCGTGCTGTCCTGGGAAGAGATCGGCGTCACCCTGTTCATCACCTCGGTCAACGCCATCACGCTGCCGCGGCTAATGTGGATGGGCCTGCGCGACAACATCGACCCGGCGATCGCAGCGCTCTCGGTGATCCTGATCGTCATCACCGTGCTGGTGCTTGTGGCGCGCAGCGTCGTGGTCAGGCTGCCCGCGGCGCAGTAGACGCGCCTCACGCCGTGGTGACTGGCGCAAATGAAACCTTGCGCTACGATTTTCGTTATAGGTAGTTCAACACGTCGAAGGCTTCGCCATGAACCAAGGATGGTTTTCCAAGCCGGTTGCGGTTGCGGTCGGCATCGTGGGAGATATCCGCAACATTTCCAATGCACGGCAGGCTGTCGAATTGCTGGAAGCCCACTGGCGCGACGCCGGCAGCGCCAAACACGGCTTGGCACTGCGCACATGCCGCCGCGCCATGAGCGACGATCGCTGGACCGAAGCCGCCAGGGACGCGTTCATCGAGGCCGCGCGGGAGGCGCATGTCCTGGTCGAGCGAGCCGTCGAACCGCAGGACCGGTCCAGGCAGGCGGGACCGTGATCGATTTATGAGAGCCTCGGTGGTTCGGCCGATCTATTGCATCTCAGGCAGCATGCAGCCTTGGAATGGCGCTGACGTCGACCTCGCGCTCCGCGTGCCACGCATCGTAAGCGGCCTGCATCCTGAGCCAGATCGCGGCGCCGTCGCCGAACATCTTTCCAAGGCGCGCCGCAACAGCCGGCGACACCGGCTTCTTTTCGCGGATGATGTCGTAAAGCTGCTGGCGCGAGATTCCGAGCAGATTGGCGATTTCCACCTTGGTCTTGCCGGTTGCCGGGATAATGTCGTCGAGCAACGCCCCGGGGTGGGATGGGCAGCGCTCCATCGGATGCATCGGCTCATACACGCTCATAATCGATTTCTCCAATCTAAGCCGTCTCAATGGTACTGTTCGAAATCGACGCGGACAGCATCATTGGCGTGGAATTCAAATGTGATGCACCACGGCCCGTTGACATGCACCGTGTAGCGGGTCGGGCTGAAGCCCTTCAAAGCGCGGAAGTCGAAGCCGGGCAGGTCCATGTCGTCAGGCCTTTCCGAAACTTCCAAACGGTCAAGCCGGACAAGGATGCGCTTATGCATCTTGGCGTCGATCTTTCCGGTCTTTCCGGTTTGAAAGAGGTCTGCCAGCGCCTTGTGCTTAACCCATCGCCTGGCGGATTCTCTTGGACAGGCGGCTCAAAAATGCCGGTCTGGACGACGCGTCAAGCTTCCACGACAGGACTGCCGTCGCCATTTTCCGCGGCAGCACCCCGACCGACAGGAACCAGGCGGCGAGGATGGCGCGCCGCCGCAGCGATGCGGTCATCTCGAGGCTGGCGACGGCGCCGGCCGCCCCGAGCGCCAGCCGGGAATCGTCGGCCACGGGGTGTCGGTCTCTATCCGCGCAAAGCGATGCCAGCCGCTCTTCCAGATGGATCGGATCGTGGCGGACAGCATCCGACGGCACGATGGTCAGGCCGATCCCGGAGGCCTGGTCCGACAGCGCCTGCATGCGGCGGAAATCGTGGGTTACCCGCCAGCGTGCCCGCTCGGCGAGTTTTTCACCGAAGACCGAATGGTTGGCGCCGTGGATCCGGTAGGCGCCGAGGCATTCGTCGATCGATTGGACATACCCGTACATCGGTGCCAGCGTTGCCAGATAGCCATCGGCGCCCTGGCGGAACTCCGGCTCCGGGATCGGCATGATCGATTCCAGGGTTGCACGGTCGAAGGCCAGCCCACTGGTCACGGTGGTCTGGTAACGGCCTTTGTGCAGCAGTTTCGGCATGACGTCGCCGCTGTCGAAAGGCAGTTCGGGGGGCGGAAAGACATCCTTGATGCGTTGCCCCTCGTCGACGATGTGCAGTCTGGACTGGACCTGAGCGGTTGCCTCGTCCCAGGTCTCGACGATGGTGGAGACGGCGGTCGGATAGAGATAATCGTCGGCATCGAGGAACAGGACGATCTTGCCCGAGCTCGCAGCGAAGCCGGTATTGAATGCCGCCGCATGTCCGCCATTTTGCGCTCGCGGGCATGCGAGGATCTCGTCGTGATACGATTCCATGATTGTGGTGGAATTGTCTTGCGATGCATCGTCGACGACGATGACCTCGACATCCGCGTAGTCCTGCTCGAGGGCGCTGTCGATGCTGCGGTTGAGGAACCGCGCATAGTTGTAGTTCGGGATGATGATGGATACCGGAAGCCGGTTTTGGACAGACTGCATCGCGTTTGACCTCGCATCTTGCTTTGGTTCGGCAAAGGCCCGCTCATGGGCCTGCCCCCTCTTCAAGCGCCGCTCTTGGCGCGCAACGAGTTCCCTGGGAAAAGCTTGCGCCTTCCAACAGGAGACGGGTCACGTTTCGCATTGCGACTTCGTACTGAGGCCGCCATTGCCTTCGAGGGCTGCTGCCATGTCACGATCGGCGGCAGCAAAAGCTCCGACGTTCGGCCAAGGTGATGTCGCAACCGAGCCCGACGGAAATGTCTCGCCTCGCGATCAGGTCGGGGAGCGAAGCGGACGGTGCCCTGAAGGCATGGCGGATAGTGGCCTGCAAATGCGGCTGGAACAAGCCCCGCGTCGAAAACAGGGCCACTTCAGGTTGCGTTTCAGGCGGCATGCCGCGACCGCCGGCGCTTTTGCCCCGGAGCCGGCGAACCGCCTCCGGGGCTTATGGTCATGTGGTCTAAACAGTCAGGCGGCCTGCAAACCCGGCAGCGACAGGTCGACTTCCTCCGGCAAGTCGCCGGCCATGGCGGCGGCGAACTTCGTCTGGTCGAGTTCTCCTTCCCAGCGTGCCACAACGACCGTCGCTACCGCATTGCCGATGAAGTTGGTCAGCGCCCGGCATTCCGACATAAAGCGGTCGACGCCGAGGATCAGCGCCATGCCGGCGACCGGCACGGTGGGGACGACCGAAAGCGTCGCCGCCAGGGTGATGAAGCCGGCGCCGGTGATGCCGGCGGCACCCTTGGAGCTCAGCATGGCGACCGCAAGCAGCAGGATCTGGTCGCCATAGGTGAGTGGCGTGTCGGTCGCCTGCGCGATGAACAGCGCGGCCAGCGTCATATAGATGTTGGTGCCGTCCAGATTGAAGGAATAGCCGGTCGGGATGACTAGGCCGACCACCGAGCGGTTGCAGCCGGCGCGCTCCATCTTGGCCATAAGGCCCGGCAATGCCGCTTCCGAGGACGAGGTGCCGAGCACCAGCAGCAGCTCCTCCTTGATGTACCGGATCAGCGCCAGGATCGAGAAGCCGTTGTAGCGGGCGACGGCGCCGAGCACCACCAGCACGAACAGCAGCGCGGTCAGGTAGAACGTGCCGATCAGCATGGCGAGGTTGGCGATCGAGCCGATGCCGTATTTGCCGATGGTGAAGGCCATGGCGCCAAACGCGCCGATCGGCGCGGCCTTCATCAGGATGGCGACGAGGCGGAAGATCGGCGTGGTCAGCGCCTGCAGGAAATCGACGACCGGACGGCCGCGATCGCCGACCAGCGCCAGGGCGACACCGAACAGCACCGAGAAGAACAGCACCTGCAAAATGTCGCCTTGCGCGAAGGCGCCGGTGATGGTGTCGGGGATGATGTTCATCAGGAAGCCGACGATGGTCGTGTCGTGGGCCTTCTCGGCATAGGCCGTCACCTTGGCGGTATCGAGCGTGGCCGGATTGATGTGCATGCCGGCGCCTGGCTGGACGACGTTGGAGACGACCAGGCCGACGACCAGCGCCAGCGTCGAGAACACAAGGAAATAGACCATCGCCTTGCCGGCGACGCGGCCGACCTTCTGCAGGTCGGAAACACCGGCGATACCGGTCGCCACGGTCAGGAAGATCACCGGCGCGATCACCATCTTCACCAGCTTGATGAAGGCGTCGCCGAACGGCTTCATCGCCTCGCCGGTTTCGGGATAGAAATGGCCGAGCAGCACGCCGGCGGCGATCGCCGCCAGCACCTGCACATAAAGGTGCCGGTATAAGGGAAGTTTGCCGCGCGGCCCGGCGGCAGCGATTGCTGTCTGCATGACGTCCTCCATGGCGCCCCGATCGAAAGCTCGACTCCCCGGGGCAGTTGTTTTGACCAGCAGCCTCGCGACTGCTGAATTCGTGTTTGCAACAGCCGTGCCAGATACGCAGAAGAGTTGTTCGTCATTGATTTTATTGAGCATTCCCAAACGGCCGCACTGCCGGACGCATGGTCAAGTGCGACTCTCCGCATAGGTCGAATTGTGTTTTGTGCGAGTTCATGCACAAATGGGCGATGCTGCAACGCCACGCCGGTGCCTTGTCTTCGACGCCCGAGCAACTCGCCAGGCGGGCGCGCCGAGCCTGGCTGCTGTTTGCGGCCGTCGCGCTTTTGATCGTCACGGCAGCGCTCTACGGCGCCGGCCTTTACGGCCGCACCGCCGAGATCGGGGCCTTGGCGGCGCAGGGGCGTACCGACGCCAATCTGAAGGTCGCGCTGCTGCGCGCCGTGCTCGAAAGCCCGCGCGCCCTCCCCCTGCTCTTGTCTGCAGACCAGCAAGTGCGTGACGCGCTGTCGCAGAAAAACGCCGCGGCAATCGATGTGCTGAACCGCAAGCTCGAGGGGCTGGTCTCCGGCACCAAGGCGTCGGTGCTCTATGTGATCGGCGCCGACGGACTGGCGATCGCCTCCAGCAACTGGCGCGAGCCGATCAGCTTCGTCGGCAACGACTACCGTTTTCGCGATTATTTCTCCGGCGCGATGCAGGCCGGAACCGCCGAATATTTTGCGCTCGGCAATGTCAGCAAGCGTCCCGGCCTCTACATTTCGCGGCGCGTCGGCGATGCCGCCGCACCGCTCGGCGTCGTCGTCGTCAAGATGGAGTTCGACCAGCTCGAAGCCGACTGGCGCGAGGCCAACCGCCCGGCCTATGTCAGCGACGAGAATGGCGTCGTGCTGATCACCAGCGTGCCGTCCTGGCGCTTCATGACAACCGCGCCGCTGGCCGCACCCAAGCAAGCCGCAATTCGCGACAGCCAACAGTTCGGCGACGCGCCGCTTGTGCCGTTGCCGATCATGCACGCGCAGGCGCTCAGCCCGGATGTGTCGATCGTCCACGCGGTGACGCCCGGCGGCAGCGACGCGCAGTATCTCAGCCTTTCGACGCCGGTTCCTTCGACCCCCTGGCGGCTCGACTATCTGATCCCGGCTGAAGCGCCGATCGCCGCTGCCGTCCGCGAAATGCGGCTTCTGGCACTGGGTGTCGTCGTGCCGCTGCTCGGCCTGGCCGCGTATCTGTTGTGGCGCCGGCAGTCGGCGCAGATGCGGATTGCCGCCGAACAGGCGGCGCGCACCGAACTCGAACGCCGCGTTGTCGAACGCACCGAGGATCTGAGCCGAGCCCGCGACCGGTTGCAGGCCGAGATCACCGGCCACCGCAACACGGAGGCAAAGCTCCAGGTGGTGCAGCAGGACCTGGTCCAGGCCAACCGCCTCGCCATCCTCGGCCAGGTCGCCGCCGGCGTCGCCCACGAGATCAACCAGCCGGTCGCCACCATCCGTGCCTATGCCGACAACGCCCGCACCTTCCTCGACCGCAAGCAGACCGGGCCGGCTGAGGAAAACCTCGGCGCCATTGCAGCCCTTACCGAACGCATCGGCTCAATCACCGAGGAGTTGAAGGCATTTGCCCGCAAGGGCCGCACCGCCGCCGAGCCCGTCGAATTGCGCGGCGTCATCGAGGGCGCCGTCATGCTGTTGAGAAGCCGCTTTGCCGGCCGGCTCGACGCATTGGTCGTCGACCTGCCGCTGCCGAGCCTCAAGGTCATGGGCAATCGGGTGCGGCTCGAACAGGTGCTGATCAATCTCTTCCAGAACGCGCTGGAGGCGCTCGACGGCCGCGACGACGCTCATGTGCAGGTCTCGGTCGAAGAGACCGCGGACGGCGTGACGATCAGCGTATCCGACAACGGACCCGGCATTCCGCCGGCGATCCTCAAATCGCTGTTCACGCCGTTCAACACCTCCAAGGAAAAAGGCCTTGGCCTCGGCCTCGTCATCTCCAAGGACATCGTCGCCGACTATGGCGGACGCATCGAGGTTTCGAGCGGCGACAGCGGCACCCGCTTCACCATTCATCTCCAGAAGGCAGCGTAAGCCATCATGACGAACGACAATTCCGCACCGGTGGTCCTGATCGATGACGATCGCGATCTCCTCAAGGCCACCGCGCAGACGCTGGAGCTTGCCGGCTTCTCGGTCTCGGCCTTTGCGGTGGCGGCCGAGGCGCTGGCCTGGCTCGACGCCGGTTTTGCCGGCGTCGTGGTGTCGGATATCCGCATGCCGCAGGTTGACGGCTTGCAGCTTTTCAACCGCATCCTGCGGCTGGATGCGGACATTCCGGTTATCCTCGTCACCGGGCATGGCGACATCGCCATGGCCGTCAAGGCGATCAAGGACGGCGCCTACGACTTCATCACCAAGCCCTTCGCCGCCGACCGGCTGGTGCAGAGCGTGCGCCGCGCAGCGGAAAAGCGCCGCCTGGTGATGGAGAACCGGACCTTGCGCGAGGCGGCCGGAGAGGCGCAGGACGGCCTGCCGCTGATCGGCCAGACACCGGCGATGGACAGGCTGCGCCGTACGCTACGCCAGATCGCCGACACCGAGGTCGACGTGCTGGTCACCGGCGAGACCGGCTCCGGCAAGGAGGTGGTGGCAAGCCTTCTGCATCGCTGGAGCCGCCGCGCCAAGGGCAATTTCGTCGCGCTGAATTGCGGCACGCTGCCGGAGACCGTCATCGAGAGCGAGTTGTTCGGCCATGAGGCCGGCGCCTTCACCGGCGCGCAGAAGAAACGGATCGGCCGCATCGAGCACGCCAGCGGCGGCACGCTGTTCCTCGACGAGATCGAAAGCATGCCGGTCTCGACACAGGTGCAGATGCTGCGCGTGCTGGAGATGCGCGAGGTCACGCCGCTCGGCACCAACGAGGTGCGGCCGGTGGATCTGCGCGTCGTCGCCGCCGCCAAGGTCGACCTCGGCGATCCGCGCCAGCGCGGCGCTTTCCGCGAGGATCTCTATTACCGGCTCAACGTGGTAACGATCTCGATCCCGCCGCTGCGCGAGCGCCGCGACGATGTCGCCCTGCTGTTTTTCTATTTCGCCGAGCGCGCCGCCGCCCGCTTCCACCGCCCTGTGCCGGCAGTGCCGGCGACGGTGCATCGCCATCTGAGCGACCATGACTGGCCGGGCAATGTGCGCGAACTGGCGCATTTCGCCGAGCGGTTTGTGCTTGGACTGGAGGAAGGCGCCGAAGCACAACCCCCTGCCCCGACCCAATCGAACGCCGCCATGAAGCTGCCGGAGCGGCTGGAGCGCTACGAGGCCGACATCATTCGCGAGACGCTTGGCCGCAACGACGGCGATGTCAGGCGCACGATCGAAGCGCTGGGGATTCCGCGCAAGACTTTCTACGACAAGCTCCAGCGCCACGGCATCGTGCGCAGCGATTTTTCCCGGTAATCGCCGCCGGCCTCGCGACCGGGCGGCTCGGCTATTTGGCGTCGTGGAGGATGATGCCGACAGTGTGGCGCATGCCGGAGCGTAGCCGGCTGACGCCGTGCCTGAGGTTGACGCGGTAATTGCCCTTGCTGCCCTGGACCGGACGATTGTGGACCGCGAAGGCGACTGCATCGCCCTGGCGCAGCGGCACCACCTCGACGCGGCTCTGCATGCGCGGACGCTGCTCGGCCAGCACGAACTCGCCGCCGGTGAAATCCTTGCCTGGTTCCGACAACAGGATCGCCACCTGCAGCGGGAACGCCAGATCGCCGTAGAGATCCTGGTGCAGGCAGTTGAAGTCGCCGGGGACATATTGCAGCAGGAGCGGCGTCGGCCGCGTCTGGCCCTGCTGGTGGCATTGCTCGAGGAACGCGGCGTGTTCGTCGGGATAGCGCTGCGCGATACCCATGCGCGCGTTCCAGTCGTTGGCGACCGCGGCCAGGCGCGGATAGAGCGCTGTGCGCAAGCCGCCGATCAAGTCGGGCAAGGGATAGCGGAAATAGCGGTACTCGCCCTTGCCGAAGCCGTGCCGCGCCATGTGGACATGGCTGCGGAAATGGCTCTCGTCCGGATAGAGGCTGGCTGTCTGTCCGCACTCCTGCGGCGTCAGCAGCTTTTCCATCACCGCGCAGCCATAGCCGCTCAGCTCATCGGCCAGCGTCCGCCAATCATATCCGGCAACGCGCACCTCCGCCGATTTCACCGCCGCTTTCGCGCCTATCGAATGGATGGTCATGGCTTCGCCTCCTGTGGCTTCTCTGTCATTGAGATGGGTGAAACGGCGCGCGCGGACCACCCGTTTCTTGCCGGGTGAGGTTCGCGGGACGGGACGTCATTCAATTTCCGATTTCGTGGTCATGGGCTAAACTTGTTCCACTCAACGGGACCGCCACCTCCATGATCGTCCAGACCTGCATCAATGGCGCGCGCAGCGCTGATTTCCACCCCCGACTGCCGCTTGATCCCGAAGCCATTGCGCGAGACGGCGCGGCCTGCGTGGCCGCAGGTGCGGCCGAGTTGCATGTCCATGCACGCGGGCTCGATGGCCGCGAAAGCCTTGCCCCTGACGCGATGGACCCGACCGTGCTGGCGCTCCGCCGCGCCTGCCCGGGGACACTGATTGGCGTGTCAACGGGTGCCTGGATCGAGAACGACGACCAGCGGACGCTGGCCGCGATCGCCGGCTGGAGCGAGCTTCCTGACTACGCCTCGGTCAATCTCAGCGAGAACGCAGCGCCCGCCGTCATGGAAAGCCTGCGCCAGCGCGGCATTGGCATCGAGGCCGGGCTCGCCTCCGTTGCCGACGCCGAACGCCTGGTGAGCCTCGACCATGGCAACCGCGTGCTGCGCATCCTGATCGAAATCTCCGAGCAGGAGCCGGATGCTGCGCTTGAGATCAGCGACGATATCGCCGCCGTGCTCGACGGCGCCGGAATGCGCCGGGCAATCCTGCTGCACGGCGCCGACGCCACGGTCTGGCCTTTCGTGCACCGGGCGGCGGAACGCCGTTGGTCGACGCGCGTCGGACTGGAAGACGGCAAGGAGCTTCCTGATGGAACAATAGCACCCGGTAACGCTGCGCTGACAGCGGCAGCCGTCGCTATCTTCGAGACCAGTCGTTAGCACGGGGAAAGCGTCGATGGCCGCCGATCCCTCTTCAGGGGGGAGATAGCAAGTTTTGGCAAATAGGCAGGTCTAAGTCGGCGAACTCAAGCGTGGCAGCACGCTAATGTCAGTAAAATCTATATAAAACCTTGCATATTAATTAAACCAGCAATTAATCAGCACATCGACGACCCCGCATGTTAGTGCTCTCCTGCATCGGGGACCATTTTTTTATGAAAATCATTCCACAGAATGATCACGCTTCGCCGCGCCGGATTCAACAGTATACATCGATACAGATCCTGCGGGGGCTGGCAGCCCTCATGGTTGTTACCTATCATCTTCCGGCCGCACTGGGCATGCTCGATCTGGATATTCCCGTTCTAAACAGTGGCGTCGACCTGTTTTTCGTCATCAGTGGTTTTGTCATGGTTCTCTCGACGGAGAACAGACGCCCGGACCACCGTGCTTTTTTGATGCAGCGGTTCACGCGCGTCGTTCCGTTCTATTGGGTTATGACCTTCCTCATGGTCGCTGCACTTTGGTTGTTTGCCGATCGTGCAGTGTCTCTTGAGCAGACCACCAACAGCCTGCTTTTCATACCCTATCTCGATACTGTCACGGGCTATGTCCAACCAGTGCTTGGCGTGGGTTGGACGCTCAATCTGGAAAGCCTGTTTTATATTCTGTTCGCGGCGACCATGAGTTTTGGTAAGTGGACGCAAATGGCCGCGGTCGGCGTTGTCTTTGCAATCGCCGTAGCGGTGCGCATCATCTTCAAACCCGCCGCCGACACTGTGCTGTTTTTCTACACCACGCCAATCCTGTTTGAGTTCCTTGCCGGCATGGCTCTCGGCCATCTGGTCGGCAGGCTGACGCGTTTGCCTGCCGTCCTGGGTGCCTCGGCACTCGTGTTCGCTATCATGTCCATGCTGGTGATGGTACTTGGCTTCAACTTGCCGCGAACCCTTGCTCAGGGACTCCCCGCGTTGATCCTTGTCGCGGCTTGCATCAGCCTGGAAAGCTACTTCCGGCTTTTTGCTCCTCGCGTGCTGGCAAGGTTGGGTGATGCTTCCTACTCTCTCTATCTGACGCATCCTATCGTGCTGCTTGCGACCGCTCCTGTCGTTGCAAGCGCCAATGTATCACCATGGCTTGCAGGCATGGTTCTTGTCGCCGCCTGCATTGCCGTCTCCCTGGCCAGCTATAGTTTTATTGAAAAGCCGATTTTGGCCATTTCGCGGATGAGCCTTTCCGCCTATCAGGTGAAGGCATGAGTTGCGGCTGCGCCCTGCAGCGATTTTGGGACAACGACATGCATAGAACAACGACTTAAAGCGCGTCGCAGCATCCGTTTATGCGACGCGCTCTAAATGCAAAATAGCTGCCCGGTTGGGCCCGAAGCAGCTTATTGTTTTATGCACTTCGGCAATTTGCCAGTGGTTACTTTGCAATCATGTAGGCATCGTCAGTGTAGAGTTTGCCAACTCCACCATAGTGACCCACGCCAAACACAAATGACTGAGGTGTACCTGATCCGTCGGAATCCCGCCCGACCGGCCAGGTTGCGTTTGACGATGATTGCCAAAACACCCCGTCCAGATACCAATCGATGCATACCCCTTCATAGAGATCCGCGCGCAGCTGAAACCAGCGGCCTTTCGGTGCGGGAACATCGTTAGCCGGATTATGCACTCCGGCCGCTGCATTCTCCACATGCAGCATCACCACATCGTCAGTCGAATTGTCGGTCAGGTTGACCCACCACGTTGGGTCCTGCTTGAAAGGCGATTGCTCGGTCACCTTGAACTGGAAGATATTCGCCCAGCCGTTTCCCGCGTATTGGTAATCGGAGGGAATGAAAAACCACGCGACATAGGTTCCATCGATCCCTGACGGCGGCACCACCTGGAGTGGACGTCCGAAAGCGTCGTTCTTGGCTAGGCCGCCTGCAAAGAGCCACTCCTTGTAGACTTTGGAGTGGGGCTTCCCGGCATTGATGGCAGCCAGCGTCGTTTCGAACTTTCCGAAGCTGTTGCCGCCGTGCGAGGATACATTCCCTGCGCCGGTCGAGACAAGGCCGCTGACAATTGCGTTCAGGCTGGGATCGGCTTGCGCGGAATCCTCCGCCTGAACGAAAGACCAGTCGGTGTAGCACGAGGCTCCGGTGCAAGGCCCCTCCTCCCAGTCCGCTCGCCAGTAAGGCGCATTCTGGGCATATGCGGCGCCAACTGGCGCCATGGCGGCGGTAATGGCGCAGATTGCCGTCAGCACAAACAGATGAAAAATCTTCTTCATGTCGATTTACCGTTCCTTTCTAGATTATGGATTCCAGGCACCTCTTGCGCCATTTGCTTCTTTCACCCTCGAACACAGCGCGTCCCGAACGGCTGTCCTGCCAACCTCAAGCCGGCGGCGCTGAACCTTCAAAGGTATGGGAAAACAAAAAACCCGCCTCGGGGAGGCGGGTCTTTGGAGCCAATTAGCACCATACCCAAATTAGTAGCATAGCTGCCGGCACAAAGCAAGAACAAAATGTGGCGTCCTCGACGAAACCGCCGACAGGCATAGGGGCACCGCGGACGACGTGGCTCTTGCCATTGTTAAAAATCTCTCATAAGGTATTTTCATATCCGAAAGAAAATCCGACCGTTTATTTCCCTTTATGAAAGCCTGAGCGTTTGCGGGAACATCTCGATCAGACCGACCGGCGACTGGTCAAGCTGCTGTCGCAGGATGCGCAGCTTGGCGTCAACCGCCTCGCCGAGAAGATGGCGATCTCGGTGCCGACGGTGCGCATGCGGCTGCGCAACCTGCTCGACCGCAACCTGCTCAAGATCGTCGGGCTGCTCAACCTCACCGAACGCCCCGAGCTGATCTCGGCGATCGTCGGCATCAATGCGCAGGGACGCGGCCGCGCCCGAGAACTGGCGCAGCGCATTTCCGAACTGCCTTTCGTGAACTCGGCCGCCGTCGTCACCGGACGCTTCGACATCATCGTCGACGTGACCGTGGCCGGTGATGTCGCCGATCTCTATCGCGTCACCAGCGAGCTGATCCCCGGCGCCGGTGAGCCGGGCGAAGTCGTGCGCAGCGAGACCTTCGTCGTCATGGCATCCTGTAACAAATGGGTCAGCCTGCCGGAAGGCTGCTGGTCGGACGAGACGCGGAAGGAAATGGCATGAAGATCGCGGTTCTCGGCGGCCTCGGCCTGCAAGGCCGGGCGGCGATCGCCGATCTCGTTGGCAGCGACGGCGTCGAGCAAGTGGTCTGTGTTGACACCGCAACCGACGGCGCTGCGCGGCTTGGCGGCCTGACCGACCTTGCCCGGGTGCGTTTCGTCGTGCCGGAGGGCGCGATCGGTCCGGTGCTGGCCGATGTGATGAAGGACGCCGACGCGGTCATCGACCTGTTGCCGCAACCGCTGATGCGCGAGGCGGTGCAGGCGGCGATCGCGACGCGCACGCCGCTGGTCACCACCAATTACGGCAAGGCCATCGCCGATCTCGCGCCCGAGGCCGAAAAGGCCGGCGTCTCGATCGTCACCGAATGCGGGCTCGACCCCGGCATCGATCTTGTGCTCTACGCGCGCGCCGCAAGCCAGTTCGACACCATCACCGCGATCGATTCCTACTGCGGCGGCATTCCCGAGCCGAAAGCGGTGGTCGAGCCGCTGCGCTACAAGGTGAGCTGGAATTTCGACATGGTTCTGATGAGCCAGAACCGCGACAGCGTGCTGGTCGAGGACGGCAAGCGGGTCGATGTGCCGGCCGCCCGCCAGCATGACAATCGTTTTATCCACGAGATCGAGGTGGCGGGGCTGGGCAGGCTGGAAGCCTTCCCCAATGGCGACGCGCCGCATTATGCCGGCATGCTTGCCGCCGCAAAGGGGCTGCAGCGCTCCGGCCGATATTCGCTGCGCTGGCCTGGCTGGTCGGCATTCTGGGCGCCGCTGAAGCAGCTCGGCTTCCTGTCCGAGGAAAAGGTATGCGGCACCGGTGTCAGCCCACGCGAATTCCTCGGCCGGCTGCTTGGCCCGCAACTGCAATATGGCGCCGACGAAAAGGACCTTTGCGTCATGCGCAACGTCTTTGTCGGCAGCGAAGGCGGCCGCCGCAAGACGGTGACCTCGGAGCTGGTCATCGAACGCGACCTCGCCTCCGGCCTGTTCGGCATGAGCCTTGGCGTCGGCTATCCCGCCAGCATCGTGGCGCAGATGCTGGCACGGCGTGAGATCGCCACGCCCGGCCTGCTCAACCCGCTGCTGCATGTGCCCGATGGCCGCTTCCTCGACGAGCTGGCCAGGCGCGGCATCAAGGTTGCCGAAATGGTGAGCTGGGACTGAAGGATTTTCGAACGGTGGTTGCCGCCGGCAACGGCGCTGCCGTTCAAAAAGCACCCGATGGGGTGAAACAACAAGTGCAACAACAAACGACAACAAGGAGGAATGCCCAAATGAAGATTGCCAAGCTTTTCATCGCCGGACTTGCGCTCGCCGGCCTCACCGCTGCCGCCAGTGCCGGAACCCTCGACGAGATTACCAAGCGCGGTGAGTTGCGCGTTGCGGTGCAGACGCAAGGCCCGCCCTTTTCGCTGGTGGGTGCCGCCGGCGAACGCACCGGCAGTTCGGTCGAACTCGCCGAACTGATGGCCAAGGAAATGGGCGTCAAGATCACCTTCCTCGACTTCGACTGGGACGGCCTGATCCCGGCGCTGCTGTCGGGCAAGGCCGATCTTCTGGTCGCCGACATGACGCCGACGCTGGCGCGCGGCATGAAGGTCGCCTTTACCAAGCCTTACATGTACACGGGCAGCACCGTCTTCACCAAGGCTGGGACCGCCTTCAAGTCCACCGAGGACTGCAAGGCCAAAGGCACCAAGATCGCGGTGCTGCTCGGCGCCACCGGCGAGAAGGAAGCCAAGGCCGCCTTCCCCGATGCCGACATCAAGAGCTACAAGGGCGGCGGCCCGCTGCTGCTCGACGCCGTCAATAACGGCCAGGCCGATTGCGGCGTCAACGACGTCTCGGCGGTCAAGGGGCAGTCGACCGCTTACCCAGCCGGCAGCTTCACCATCATGCCGGATATGCTGTCGAAGGAGCCGCTGGCCTTCGCCACGCGCTATGACGAGCAGGACCTGCTGGTCTGGATGAACCTGTTCCTCGATCAGGTCAGCCTCGACGGCCGCCTGCAGAAGAACCTCGATTACTGGGTGAATTCCGACGCCTGGAAGAAAGACCACTAACGAACAGGAGTAGGGAGTAGCGAGTAGGGAGTAGAAATTAGGGAGCATGGAGTGGCTGATGGCATTCCGGACACCTTCACTACTCACTACTGCCTACTCACTACTGCCCACTCACCATGCTCGAAAACTTCAGCTTCCGCACCATTGTCGAATATCTGCCCCTGTTCGGGCAGGGCCTCGTCACGACCGTGTGGCTGTCTGCGCTGTCCTTTGCCGGCGCGCTCGCCGTCGGCATCGTGCTCGCCGCCATGAACCTGCAGCGCGGCCGGCTGTTCCGCATCCCGGCCAAGGCCTATATCGACGCCGTGCGCGCCACGCCGCTGCTGGCGCAGCTTTATTTCCTCTATTTCGGCCTGCCGCGGCTCGGCTTCGTCCTGCCCGAGCTCGTCGTCGGCATCCTGGCCCTGTCGCTGAACAGCGGCGCCTATGTCGCCGAGATCATCCGTGCCGGCATCCTGTCGATCCCGCGCGGCCAGGTCGAGGCCGGCGTCGCCTCGGGCAGGACCTATGTCCAGCGCATGCGCCTCGTCATCCTGCCGCAGGCGTTCAAGGTGACGATCCCGCCGCTGCTCGGCCAGGCAATCGTGCTGGTCAAGGATTCCGCGCTGTTGTCGCTGATCTCCGTCGCCGAACTGACGCGCGCCGGACAATTGCTCGCTTCCGACCGCTTCATGCCGGCCGAAGGTTTCATCACCATCGCCGCCTTCTACCTGCTGCTCTATTACGGGCTGAAAGGGCTGGCGGCGCTTTCCAGGCGCTGGCTCGGCCTGGCGGGGGCACGGACATGATCTGGCAGCAGCTGCAAAGCATCGCCGGCAGCTATCCCCTCGCCTTGCGCGGCCTCGGCATGACCGTGGTGCTGTCGCTGATCAGCCTGGTGCTGGGCACGCTGCTCGGCTTCGGCCTTGGCATTCTGCGCACCGGCGGCAACCGGCTGATCAGCGGCGCCATCGGTGCCTGGGTCGACCTGATCCGCGGCACGCCGTTCCTAGTGCAGATCTTCCTGATCTTCTTCATCCTGCCGGAACTCGGCATCGAGCTCGACGCCTTCACCGCCGGCATCATCGCGCTGACCAATCTGGCCGCCTGCTTTATCTGCGAGATCGTCGTCGCGGGCATCCGCTCGGTGCCGACCGGGCAGGTAGAGGCGGCGCTGGCATCCGGCCTGTCGCGCTGGCAGCGCATGCGCCAGGTGGTACTGCCGCAGGCGATGCGCATCGTGCTGCCGCCGCTGGTCGGGCAATATGTGCTGCTGATCAAGGATTCCTCGGTCGTCTCGGCCATCGGGCTCACCGACCTCACCCGCGTCGGCTGGCTGGTAGTGCAGCGTGTACCCAATGGGCTGCTGGTCTTCTTCCTCGTCGGGCTCGGTTACTTCATCGTCTGCTACCCCCTGATCATGCTGGCCCGCCGGCTGGAGCAACGCATGGGCGCGGCGCATGGCGAGGTGCAGTTGTGATGTCGAACCTTAGCAAAAATGGCACTGGCATGATCGAATTTCGCGGCGTCAACAAATGGTTCGGCCAGCTCAACGTGCTCAGGGATATCACGCTGAGCGTCGAGCCGCGCGAAGTGGTCGTCGTCTGCGGCCCGAGCGGCTCGGGCAAGAGCACCCTGATCCGCTGCATCAATGGCCTGGAGACGATCCGCGACGGCGACCTGACGGTCGACGGCCAGCGCCTCGGCGACGCCGCCACCAACATGACGCGGCTGCGCACCGAGATCGGCTTCGTCTTCCAGTCGTTCAACCTCTATCCGCACAAGACGGCGCTCGAGAACGTCACGCTGGCGCCGATCCATGTCCGCAAGATCCCGCGCACCGAGGCCGAGAAGGCCGGGCGCGAGCTGCTCGCCAAGGTGGGCCTCGCCGACAAGGTCGATGCCTATCCGGCGCAACTCTCAGGCGGCCAGCAGCAGCGCGTGGCGATCGCGCGCTGCCTCGGCATGCGGCCCAAGATCATGCTGTTCGACGAGCCGACCTCGGCGCTCGACCCCGAGATGATCTCGGAAGTGCTCGACGTCATGGTCGCCGTGGCCGAGGAAGGCATGACCATGATGGTGGTGACGCACGAGATGGGCTTTGCCCGCAAGGTCGCCCAGCGCGTCGTGTTCATGGACGCCGGCGCCATTGTCGAGAGCGGCACCCCGGACGAGTTCTTCTCGCACCCGAAGACGGACCGCAGCCGCGCCTTCCTGAGCAAGATCCTGCGGCATTAGGGTTCGAACTCAACTCAGCTGGCTGTCGTCGATGGCCGAGATGGATGGAAAGCGGCCCTTCGCTGGACGTTCCCTAATACGACAGATGCGCGCCGGGCTTCCTCTTAGGGCGGCCATTGCCGCACTTCCACCAGCCGCTTCCCTTATGCTGGCATCAAATCGATGACCCGCATGATCGCGACCGCACTGCTCGTGTTCTGGGTGCCTTCTGTCGTAGCGCCATTAGCGCAGGCCCAAACATCGCCCTTCTTGACTGTGAACTTTTGTTTGTTGTGAACGACCGAAAGTTCTCCCTCAGTCATGTGGCAGAGCATGTCGTTCTTCATCATGTTGTCAGTCGTCTTCGCTCCAGGCTGAATGACAACATCGCGCAGCTTCACCGTTGCATAGGCTGGTATGACCGACTTGCGCTCACCAAGCGCTACAACTCTGACGCCGGGTGAGACCTCCTTGCCCTCATCGGGGCCGTAAGTCTGGGCAGCTGCTGGTGTCCCCCAAGCGATCAGAGGCGTTGCGGCCAGTGTAAGACCGAGTGCAATTGTGGATCTACGATTGACGGCTTCCATGGTTTCCTCCCTGTTCAAAAGTTGGTCGGAAAGGTAGGCCAACAATCAACGATGGGCCGTTGCGGCGAAGAGTCAACTGACCTTCCGAGTTAGTTCAGTCTCGCTCGCGGCTAGCGAGTTTCACAAACCACTCGGGTCGCCGAGACGGAGAGGGGGAATTGCGCTGACCATGTCATTGCGTGCGACCTTGTCCCGCCATCAAAGACATTTCATTCTTGCGAAGGCCCTCGCTGCCAAAGACCCCTCTCCGGCCGCTTTGCGGCCACCTCTCCCTCGCCCTGCGGCGCAGGAACCCAAGCCTATTGCGCATCCGCGTGCGTGCTCAATTCGGCCCTCTTCTCATCCGAGACAACGGCGAGGTCGAGCACCTTCTGCAATTCGGCCGTATGGCGGAACGACGGCTCGGCCTGAACGCCGTTGCGCACCGCATCGACAAAGCGCTGGTAGTTGGTCGCCACCGTTCCGGCGTCCAGAACTTGCCATTTGGCGTTCTCGACATCTTCGCCGATGCAGGCTTTCAGCTCCGAGCTGGTCAGATTGTGCACGACTTCGATGCCACCCTTGTCGCCGTAGATGCGCAGGCGGAGTTCGTTGAGATGGCCCGTCGCCCAGCGGCTGGCATGAACGACACCGAAAGCGCCATTGCTGAAATCCAGCGCCATGGTGAAACTGTCGTTGGCATCGAGCTCGTACTCGCCGATCCGGTTTTCGGGCGCCTTGTCGAAGGACCGCAGGCGGCAGAACACATGGTCGATGTCGAGTGCGGCGCCATAGCTGGCGAAATCGAGGATGTGGATGCCGACGTCGCCCAGCACGCCATTGGAGCCGTGGCCGCGCGACAGCCGCCACAACCATTTCGGATCGGTGCGCCAGTCGCCCCAGAACTTGGATACCAGCCAGCTCTGCAGATAGGAGGCCTCGACATGCCTGACCGTGCCGATCTCGCCAGCCAGCACCATGGCGCGCGCTCTCTGCAGCGGCGCGACATTGCGATAGGTCAGATTGACCATGTTGATGATGCCGGCTCGCTCGGCGGCATCGGCCATCTCACTGGCCTTCTCGAAGTTTTCGGCCAGCGGCTTTTCGCAAAGCACCGGCTTGCCCGCCGCGATCAGCATCATGGTGGTCGGATGGTGGATGCGATCGGGCGTCACGTTCGCCACCGCGTCGAACTTGCCCCATGCCAGCGCCTCGTCCAGCGACGCGAAGCGGTTGGGGATGCCATAGATGTCCGAAAACTTGTCGACACGCGTACGGTCGAGATCGACGGCGCCGATCAGTTCGACGCCCTCGATCTTGCCGAACTGCCTGGCATGCTCCTCCGCCATCCAGCCCGTACCGAGTATCAACAGACGCATGATTCTTATCCTTAGGACAGGGCTTTATCTTCTTGTTCGATAATGGATTTGTCGTCTAGCGGAAGCCGGTTTCGCCGGCGGAATGAAGTTTTCCGCCACGCTCGACGATCGGCTCGAGCGCCTTTTCCACCGGTACGTTCGGCGCATCGAGGATGGCCGGATTGGAGCCTTGGGGGTTGTGCGCCCATCTCACCGCATTGCGCAGCACCTTGTGGACGTTGGCGTCGTGATAGGTCGGATACGTCTCGTGGCCGGGCCTGAAATAGAAGATGTTGCCGGCGCCGCGGCGATAGGTCAGCCCCGACCGGAACACTTCGCCGCCCTGGAACCAGGAGATGAACACGGTCTCGAGCGGCTCCGGCACGGCGAACTGCTCGCCATACATCTCCTCGTTTTCGAGCTCGAAATACTCGCCGATCCCGGCAGCGATCGGGTGGCTTGCGCTGGTCACCCAGAGCCGTTCGCGCTCGCCCGCCTCGCGCCATTTCAGCGTGCAGGGAGTGCCCATCAGCTTCTTGAAGATCTTCGAGAAATGGCCGGAATGGAGAACGATCAGCCCCATGCCTTCCCAGACGCGGCGCGCCACGCGCTCGACCACTTCGTCGGCGACGGCGCCATGGTCCTTGTGTCCCCACCACAGTAAGACGTCGGTCTCGGCGAGACGGTCGGCCGGCAGCCCATGCTCCTTCTGCTCCAGCGTCGCCCACGATACCGAAATCTCCGGGTCGAGCTTCAGCGCATTGGCGATCGTCGCATGCATGCCCTCGGGATAGATGCCGGCGACCACCTCGTTGGTCCGCTCATGAATATTCTCGCCCCAGACGACAGCGCGTATTGTCATGATGTCCTCGTGATTGTTTGAAGCTGGAGCCGCCCCTGCGGGTCAGTCATAATATCCTCGGCCGGGAATGAAAACCTCGAGATTGGCCCAAACGTCCCCCAGCGTCGTCATCCCAGGGCGAAGCAGGAGCGAAGCGACGTCGCGAAGACCCTGGGATCCATGCCGTGACTTCTATGCGCTGCGACGGTGCAGAACCTCGATGCAAGAGGGATAAGAGGTGAAAGGGATTGCGACAGAACGGCGTCAAATCTGCATCGTTGCATTCTTCGGCTGATGCAACGGCATGGATCCCAGGGTCTGCGCTTCCGCTTCGCGTCCGCTCCGCCCTGGGATGACGAAGCCGTAAAGGACCGCGAACGCCCTAAGCGCCGCGGCCCTCTTGGGCGACGCGTGTCAGCGGCTTTGACAGGCGCGGCACCACGACGAGCCGCTTGATCTTGCCCTTCTTGTAGGCGGCGAGAAAGCGGGCATAGTCCTTGAAGACGACGCAGCCATTGGATTCGGCGCGCCCGCCGCGCAGCATGTAGGTGTGGGCGAGCAGGCCGTCGCGGCCATATTTGTTGCTGCCGCTGGCAGGGGTGAGACGCAGGGCCTCGACGCCATGGAAGCGCGATTCCCGCAGCGTCAGATTGTAGGTGTCGGGCGGCGTCGGACCGACATTCTTCTTGTGAACGTAGCGCGGCTGGTCGACCATCGCGCCCAGTCCCGAATGTGCCTCCAGCCGTGAGCCGTCGGGCATATAGACGGTCTTGGCCGAGATGTCGTAGACGGCGACGCCGCTGCCCATGTTGGGCGTGGTGAACAGGTTCCTGAAGGCTCCGCCGAGTCCGCCGGAAGGCATGTCGGGCTTGGCATAGGCCAGCATGTCGCCGCCCTGCGTCTTCGACCGTTTGCCCGGCTTGCCCGACACCGCCGGCACTGCCGCTTGTGACGAATTGCGCGGCGACAGGCTGCCGGGTAGCGTCTCGACCGGCGGAGCGTCGGCCGTCTGGACCTTGCTCGCCCTGGATGCCTGGGCCCTGGATTTCTGGGGCGGCTCCGTTTTTGCTGCCTGGGCCTTTGATGCCTGATCCTTTGGCGCCCGGTCTTTCGAGGCTTGAGCCTGGGGCGCCGGCTCATCGATGTCCGCCTGCGGACGCAGCGTCGGCAGCGGAACGCTGTCGGGCATGTCGTCCTGCGGCGGCAGCGAGGCCAGTTGGACCTCAGGCTCTTGCGGCTCTTGCGAAGCTGCCGGCTCGCTTGCCACGACGGCTGCCGGGAGCACGTCGATCATCTGCTCCGGCAAAGTATTCGCCAGCGCCAGAGCCAGGCGCGACGAGCGTTCGATCTCCGCCACCTCCGGCCCGAAGCGCACCGATGCCGGGCCGTTCGGGTCGGGAATGCGTACCGGCTCGGCGAACCGGGCGGCGGCCGGCAGGCTTGCGAGCATGACGGGTGAGCCGGCACGGGCAAAGGCGGCGGCAAGCTTTTGCGGCGACAGCCCTGCTTTGGCCACCACGTCGTCGAAGCTCGATTGCCGCGATGCATCGGCGACGAGCGGCACCGTATTGCGCTTGAGACGCGCCGATTTTCCCTGGTGAACGAAATTCGACGCCGACCGCAGGCAGTTGGCATCGCACCCGTGCTGCAGCAGCTTGGCCGACAGCGCTGCGTTTGTCGCGGCCCATGTCGGGGCCTGCGCCTTTGCAAGGCTGCGGCGAGGATCGGCGAGCGCGATCGTGCGCGGCGCGAGCAGGCTTTGCGGGAGACCGTTGGAAGCGGCGGTGAGCGAGGTTCCCATCGAATAAAGGCCGGCCAAGGTCGCCACCGACCATAAAGCAATGGCTGCGCCGACGGCCGGAACCGCGACCCAGCGCAGGCCGGGCCTCATCGAAGTCAATCCAGTTGCAGGACTGTCACCCCGGGTTTTCGCACTTACAAACGCCATTCAACCACTCTCAATCGGCCGATGCCGGCTAGCGGATTTCGCAGCCGTGACATTCACAGTTCGCCTGGTGCCCCCAGCACGCTTCGCGTCTGTTGCCGATTGATTCAAAAGATGGACAAAGTTGGTTAACTAATCCCTCTACCGACCGCCGATTGGGCGACGGTCACACCGAAAAACGCCCTCCAAAACCTGCATAGTTGGCAAAACTGCCCTCCAATGATGACTTTGCTGCCCGTTTTTGTCGGCCGAGTCAAGAAAGCGAAATGACTAGACCTTGCTGGGCGGAGTCGGCATGGCTGCGAAAGTGAAGCCGGGCCGACCAGAATCTTGCGGCCGGCAGCCACCGTCATCAAGCCCCGGCGTTCGATCAGAACGGCGATTATCGACCCGGCACTTGTCGACCTGCCACTCGGGCGAATGAACGATTAACGTCTGAGAATTCGGGACAGCGGCAAGATGTTTGCCGCGCAGCAGCTGAATGTCGCCAAGTGCCGGAGCGGGATATCCAACACCTAGACCACAGCCACCACTATGTGAGCCTGAATTTTGGCAGTAACCTTGCCGCTGCCATGCCTGTCTGCAATGGCGGCTGCGGCATAGTCGGTTGCAGAGTCCAGCTTCCCCGCCTCTCTGGCCTCGATTTCGTTGCGAAGGAGAGTGCCCTGGCAATAAGCAACGGCCGGAAGGCGCGGCGAGGAGGCACGGCTTTGTTCGGCTCTCGTCTCGATCACCACACCGGAAAAACCTGCGTCCTCCAGCTCGCCACGGATCAGTGCCGTATCGTGGTAGCCATGCGGCGTGCGTGCCAGAAAGCGCGGCGGATCGTTCGGAAAAATCCTCGCCAGAGCATTCGTCACATCGTCGGCAAACACGTTCTCCTCGATGCGATCCCATACGCTGAATAGAAAATGTCCTCCGGGCTTCAGGACTCGCCGGGCTTCGCGGTAGGCAGATGAGCGGTTGGGAAAGAACATCGCGCCGAACTGACAACAAACGAGATCGAAGGCCGCATTTTCAAACGGTAGCGCCAGAGCATCCGCCTGACGCCATTTGATGCGATCGTCGGGAGCTTGCCGCGAAGCGGCGTAGTCGAGCATCGGCTGGTTGAGGTCGGTTACGACATAGCTTGCACCGGGCGACAGTTTTGGCGCCAATGCGCGGGTGACAACCCCGGTGCCCGCGGCGGTTTCCAGAACGGCGCTTGGCGACAAGGACGCTGCTCGCCGTGCAAGATCTGCGGCGAACGGCTCGAAAATCAACGGCACCATATAGCGGTCGTAGTTTTCCGGAATTGAGCCGGCGAATACCTTGTCCGTTTCCAACATTGCTATCCCCCGCCGTCCGTTTGATGGCTCGTCAGCATAGCATGGAATTGTTTGCTATTCGGTCGCATTCGACCGGGAGGCGGTTCGCTCCCGGAAGCTCCGAAACGCCGTGCTGCAATTATCTGCATATGTGTTAATATCTTATGGTCATGCGCATTGGTGCGTGGCCAAACATAAAATGGGAGGATGCGATGAAAACCATAAGTCGCAGGTCTGCAATCGCGCTTGGCGTGACGGCGGCAGCGGTGCCGCCTTTGTTCACGCTGGCGGCTGCTGCAAAGGTCAAGAAATACGGCCCGAAGGAAGGCAAGGAAATAGCCCCCGGCGTCAGATTGGTCGAGGTCGGCACCGGCAATTCCGATATCCCCGCTTACAAGAGCATCTCAATTGTCGACATAGTCTTTCAGCCCGGAGCAGCCGCCCCTCAAATGGTGATGGACAACGACATGGTGTGCACCATTGCTGCCGGTGAATTCACGATCAAGAAGGCGGACAAGGAATTCAAGCTTAGGGAAGGTGACGTGTACACCTGCGCCAAGGGCAAGACCGACGAGGCAGCCAACACCAGCAAGGTAGTCGGCATCCACCGCATCGCCGTCTTGATACCTGCCTAGCGCATGCCAGCGAAAACCGGCCCGCGTCCTCGTCCGGACGCGGGCCTTTTGATGAGGTGCGTGCTTATGAGCCGTTTCTCCCTCCGCGTGCGCTATATTAGAAATCACGCAAGTTTCTGGATGACTGCACGCCGGTCTGCGGGCCTGCATTGGCGCCCCCGCATTGGCGCCCCTGCATCGCCGCATTCGCAGGCCGGCACAGCTGGCGTTTGGCTTCACGAACCGGCGCGGTGCTCCTCCCGCGCTGCCTCCCAGACCTCGCGCGCCGCGTCTGCGTTCAGCGCCGCAATCCCCAGGCCGACGATCAGATCCGGCCATGCCGAGCGCCATAGGAAGGCCGTCATCACTCCGGCCAGTATGATCGCGATATTGGCGACGGCGTCGTTGCGGGCCGAAAGGAATGCCGCCCTGGTAAGACTGCCGCTGTGACGGCGGTAGCGCGCCAGCATGTACGCGCACGACAGGTTGACCGCCAAGGCGCCCAACCCCGCCAGCGTCAGCGCTGCCGGCTGCGGCGGCACCGGCATGTTGAACTTTTCCCACGCGGTCCACAGCGTCGCCAGGCCGGGCACCAGAAGGATAAGCGCCAGCGCCATGCCGACCCGCGAGCGGGCACGCAGCGACCAGCCTATGGCGAGCAGTATCAGGAGATTGACCGAGGCATCTTCCAGAAAATCGACGCTGTCGGCGAACAGCGACACCGAGCCGATCGCCAGCGCCACGGCGAATTCGATGCCGAAGTAACCGAGGTTCAGCAGCGCGACGACAAGCACCACCCGGCGAAGCCCGTCCGACGTAATGGCTTGCTGCATGGTCTGTCCCGATGTGATGGCGTTAATGTTATTGCTGGGCGTCCCGTTCCTCGACCGTCTCGATCTCGCAGGCCTTGAGGCCAGCCTAGGCCGAACATGGCACGTCTGTCACCAAAACACCTGCGAGCCAAAACAGGATGGTCACCCTGTTTTAGGCGCGCCCTCATGCGCGCCGCTCGTCAGGCAAAGCCGGGAACCGGCTTGGTCTTGCCGCTCAGTTGCGCGCCCAATGTTAGCGCCTGCGGGAAATTCCGGACGATCGCCGCCATCGCGGTGGCGCTGCCGGGGCGAAGGGCAATTCCGGCAATAGCAGCGGCAGCGTAGACCCGGGTCGAAAACAGTCTTTTCCAGGCCGCCTCGTAGCGTCTGGCGGCGGCCTCGCGCCCCGCTTGGCCACTTGGCGCGGATGCGAGTTCGCTAGCCAGCAGCCAGCCGGACTGAAGCGCCATCGAGATGCCCTCGGCGATAACGGGATGAGACTCTCCGGCTGCATTGCCGACCCGGAAGATGTCCTGTTCGTAGCAGGAGCGAATTCCCGGCCGGATCGGACCCGCGGCAAGCCACGGGCCGTCGAGGTGCGCCGGTTCCAGGGCGCCTCGCACGCCCCGGCATGAATTCATGACATGGCGTGAGACGACATCGGCGGCTGACACATGGCCCCGGTATTCGGGATCATGTTGTTTACGCAGCCGCGCGAGCACATCGCGGCGAATGCAGCACGAGATCGACAACCGTCCATGATCCGCCGAGACCATGCCGCCATAGCCGCCGGGAAAAGCCAGCAGAGGCATCAAATCCGGTGCGAGCGACGACCCGGTGAAATGCGCCTTGAAGCCGAGCAAGTCCGACGGCCGATTGGTCTTTGCGAGCTGGCTGGGTAATGGTCCCGGCTCCCAGGAGCCGTGTGCGGCGACAATCACCGGCGCGCGCAACATCACCGCTTCATCGCCGGCCTGAATTCGTACACGTTGCATCTCACCGTCCCGGTCGATGGCGACGGCGCGGCAGGGCTGGAAGATTTCGACGCCCGCCGATCGCGCCGCCTGTAGAAGCAGAGAGTCGAGAATGTCCCGGCCGAGCGCCCGGCCGAAGCCGTCTTTCGAACGAGACCCAGCTCCTGCACCAGGCATTGCCGCCTCGACGCAGGTCTCGCCGGAAAACAAACCGACACGGCGGATTTCGGGGCCGGCATTGGCCCGCCAGGCATCGCCGATCTCCAGCTGGTCGAGAAGCGCAAGATTGCTTGCCGAGATGTATTCGCCGCAGACCTTGCGCCGCGGAAATACGGTCTTCTCCACAATGGCCACGGCCCATCCGCGCCGGGCCAGCGTGAGCGCGACAGATGTGCCCGCCGGGCCGGCGCCTATGATGATCGCATCATGGGTCGACAATCGCGTCATGGTTCGTCACCGGCGCTGGCGCCGACGAAGATATGGGAAAACAGGCCAGCGCGCCGTTCCTCGACCGGTTTGCCGTTGGCCGCAAGCCAGAGGCCGGAAAGCTCGCGGCCGCGAAAGCCGGCACGCACGCTCTGAGCCGCGTCGTTTCGTGTGACGTCGTTGGCGCCGATTGCCGGGAGAAGACGGGTCGCGGCCAGCGCCAGTTTCGCCCGCAGCGGCTCTGTCGCGATGAGCAACGGGGCTTTCGGCCTGATGATCGAAAACAGACGCACGAGCTGCGCATCGTCGAGATGATGCAGAAACAGATTGACGGTGATGGCGTCGAACCGCACGCCCTCGATCTTTCCTGCCCAATCGAAGATATCGGCGGTAACGCCTTCGGCCTTCCATCCCAGCCTGTCGAAATCACCGCGCAATTGCGCGGTGACGAGGTCGACGCGGTCGAGCATCACCAGTTCGACCCCGGGCCAATGCCTGGCCATGCGCCGCGCCACCGCCAGCATGAAGGAGCCATCACCGGCGCCGATCTCCAGGATGCGGCGTGGCGGCGTTGGCACGAACCTCCTGAGCAACGACGTCATGATCGGCGCCTGAAACATCAGCATATTGATGCGACGAAGGTCGCGGCGCGCGACAAGCGCTCGCGGATCGTCGGCAGCAAGTCCGTCGAGGATTTCCGGCGCAAGCTGCCGACGCTCCAGGCCGCTCATGACACCGTTCGAAAGAGCATGGTTTCCGCCGTCAATCCTGGTCCGAACGACATGCCGCAGCCGAGCAGGCCGGGTGGCGCCTTCAACATCTCCTTCATCACGAACATGACGGTCGCGGACGACATGTTCCCATACCGACGCAACACCTCGCGCGATGGGTCCAGCGCGGTGGAGACCAGTTTCAGGGCCCTTTCGACGGCGTCGAGAACCGAACGTCCACCCGGGTGCACGGCCCAAAGGTCGATGTCTTCCGCCGGTCGACCGCCGAGGATGGCGGCCTGGTTGCTCCGCAACGCTTCATGAATGGCTGCCGGAACCTGGCCGGAAAGAACCATTTCGAAGCCGTGGTCGCGAATGTTCCAGCGCATCAGCTCCCGCCGCTCCCTCGCCACCAGACAGTGAAAGCTATCGAGCTCGATGCCGGCCGGCTCGGCGGTCACGAGCGCGGCCGCGCAGCCGTCACCCCAAAGGCAGAACGACAGCAGTTTTTCGAGTTCAGTGGTTTCGCGCAGATGCATCGTGCAGAGCTCGATATTGACCAGCAGGACCTTGGCCTGTGGGTCGGAGCGGACGATGTGGTGGGCCAGCTTGAGGCCGTTGATTGCCGCGTAGCAACCCATGAACCCGATCATCGTGCGTTCGACACTATCCGGCAGCCCGCAACGGGCAACCAGTTCGAGATCGATGCCCGGCGCCGAAAAGCCGGTGCAGGTAGTGACGATCAAATGGGTGATGCGGGAGGCGTCGTCGCCAAGCTGCAATCCGTCGATGCCCTTTTGCGCCAGAACAGGTGCTGCATCGTCGAACATTGCCATTCTCATCGCCGTTCCGGGAAACGCACCGCGGATGAAGGTCCCGGCCAAGTCGGCGGATGGTCCCGCGGGGTCGGACGCCGGCGCAAAGCAGGAATAGCGGTGCTCGATGCCGGCAACATCGGCCATGCGTTCGAAGATCCTCCGGCGATCGGCCGCGAGCATCGAGGCCGCAAAACGCAGGTAGAATCGATGAACCTCGTGCTCCGGCACCGCTGTCGCGATCCGGTTGATATAGGCTTTGATGGGCATATTCTGTCTCCTCGGCGTATGCACGGTGTGCCGCCGGAGGGTCTTTGGTTATTGACACCGATGTCGAACACCGGATTGAGCTGTTCGATAAACGTTTCCGGAAACTGATTTCTTCCCGAAGGTTCAGTACGTGCTGTTGGCAGGCAAACGGTTGGAGCCGGCGGGCGGTTGCGTCGGGCATCCAAAATCGCCACATCATGTTGACCTTCCATCTACTGGAAGGTCTATTTCCTCCGACAAAGGAGATTTCCGCCATGAACATCGGCGTCGCATCCGAAAAATCCGGCCTGCCGGCCAAGACGATCCGCTACTACGAGGATATCGGGCTCTTGCACCCGGCCCGGACAGACAATGGCTATCGCGATTACTCGACGGCCGATATTCACCGGCTGCGCTTCCTGCAGCGCTCGCGAAGCCTGGGGTTTTCGGTCGACGAATGCCGCCAGTTGCTCTCGCTGTACCAGGACAGGGAACGTGACAGCGCCGACGTGAAGGCGATTGCGAAAGCCAAACTGGTGGAGATCGACAGGAAGATCGCTGAACTGGTCGGATTGCGCGGCTTGCTCCACCATCTGGTCAGTCACTGCCACGGCGACGAGCGGCCGGATTGCCCGATCATCGACGAGCTGGCGGGACAAGGCATGGCGCAGTGAGGCTCGCAGCTGCTGCAACAGTGCTGTCGCTTGCCTGCGTCTCTGTCGTACTCGCCGCCGCCCATTCGGACCGTGATGCGGTCATCGAGGCTCGCCAGACCTCGATGAAGGAAATGGCCGAGGCGGCAAAGACGATCGCTGGGATGTTCGACGGCAAGCGGGCATACGACGCCGCAGCCTTCAAGGCGGCGGCCGAGACCATCCGCGCCCGCACCGGCTCTGCCTTGATTGCCGGATTCCCCAGCGCGACGTTGGGTGCGCCTTCAGGCGCCAAGCCGGATATCGACCCCGCCCGCGCGGAGTTCGAAGCACTGGCTCGTCATATCGAGACGCTGGCCCACGCTCTGGCCTCCGACGCCGAGCAGGCGCCGCCGCGCATCACCGATGACATGAGAATGGGTTCCGGCCTTGCGATGGGCGGTGGCAGCCTGCTTGGCAAGCGGCCGGGACCGGCGGAAGCCGATCCCGCCAGCATTCCCGCCGAGCACCTTCTGCACCTCATCCTGCAGGATTGCTCGAGCTGTCACTCGAAGTTCCGGCAAAGGGTCGAGTGATGGCCAGCTGGACGCCAGCCGGCAAGATTCGACCATCGGTCCTGGGTCAATTTCTGTGCCTAGTTGTGCCGCCAGATCTTGTATGCCGAAATGACCAGGATTGCGGCCAAGATTGGCAAGAGAACTTGCTCCGGCACAATGCCGAGCAGCAAGCCCCCGATGAACGTTCCGACAATTGAACCCGCTGCCATGACAAGCAAGAACGTCTTGTTCCTGCCGATCACTGAAAAGCTTTGATCCCGGCTGTAGCGGGTGAAGCCCACGAGCATGGTTGGCAAGCTCACCGCAAGCGACAGAGAGCCCGCCAGCTTAATATTGGCGCCGAACAGGAGAACCAGTGTCGGGATAAGAAGCTCGCCTCCTGCCACGCCTAGCAGAGATGCCACGATGCCGATTGCAAAGCCGGCAATGATGCCGGCGACGATCAGTGCCGCACCACTGAACAGCGGTTTGCCTGTCGCGCTCGGATCGTGACCAAAGACCAGAACGATAGCGATCAACACCAGCAAACCGGCAATCACCTTGTAGAGCGTTTGCGACTTCAATTTCGTTGCCCATCCTGCTCCGAACCAAGCGCCTAGAAGGCTGCCGGCCAACAGATTGAGTATGATCGGCCATTGCGCCGCGACGGAAGGCAGCGGCACCGCCGCCGCTCGGAACGGCAATGCCGTGGCGACGACGACCAAACTGGTCGCCTTGTTCAGGATCACAGCTTCGAGGGCGGCAAAGCGAAACAGGCCAATCAGGAACGGAAGGCGGAACTCTGCCCCGCCAAGTCCAATCAGTCCACCAAGCGAACCGACGCCAGTTCCAATGATAAAGGGAAAGATTCCACGTCGAATTGTCATCCGCCCATATGCTGCGAAGGCATCGAAGTTTTCAACCAGCGCGACTTTGTACGTTCCGCTCTGGATTATTCAGCAGTCCATTCGAAGTTCCGGCAAAAGGTCGAGTGATAGCGTCAGCTCCGCAGCTGCTGATCCGCCATGAAACTGCGCCAGCCGCCGAAATGCGAGATCTCCTTTGCATCGGTGAGGCCGGCACTTTCGACGAGGAAGCCTTTTGGCGACGTTCCATCGTCGAGCAGAAGCGTCCCGATGCCGAGCGGCGGCGGGATCGCGGCGACGAAGCGCCCGAAGGCTTGCGGCGAGAGCCGCCAGACTTCGACCTCGATCGCTGTCCCCTTGCCATTGCAGGTCCGCTCGAGCCCCGGTCGCGGCACCGACTGGCCGGCAAGCGCGTAAAGCCGGTAGAGCGGCGCCGTTCTCGCAGCCCGGGCGAACATTGCGCCGAGCTGCTGCAACTGGCCGTTCAGCGCCATCCCCGACAGATGCGCGCCGACCACGGCCAGCTCGATCGTGCCTTCATCCACGTCCGCGCGAGCATTGCCACGCGGCGGCAGCGGCCAGCCGGTAGCGCCCAGCGAAAGGCCGCTTGCCGCATGCACGTCGCGCGCAAGCGACGCCGTCAGATGGTCCTTGCCCGCCGCGGCCAGCAAGGTGACGCTCATCGGCAAACCGTCGCTCCGAGTTCCGCTCGGCACCGAAATGCCGCACAAGTCGAGCAGATTGACGAAGTTGGTGTAGGTGCCGAGCCGGCTGTTGGTGACGATGGGGTCAGCCAACACCGCTTCAACCGTATAATGCGTCGGCGCGGTCGGCACACAGAATAAGTCGACCGAGGCGATGACCGGCGCCAGCTTGGCCTTGTAGCGTTGCAAGGCATAGAGCCCGTTGAAAGCGTCCGCCGCCGAAAGCTTTCGCGCACTGCCGATGATCTGCCGCGTCACCGGATGCATGGCCGCCTCGTTGGCTTCCATGAAGTCCTTGACCGCGGCGTAACGCTCCGCCACCCAGGCGCCCTCGTAAAGCAGATTGGCGGTGGCGTAGAAATCGCCGAACGGGATTTCAACCAGCCTGCAGCCCAGCTCTTCCAGCGCGGCAAGAGCGGCCTCGAAGCCCGCCTGCATCGCCTGGTCGCCGAAGAACGTCCAGTCGGCCCTGGCCGGCACGCCGACCGTCAGCACCGGCGGGCGCGCGGCAAGGGCCTGAATGGCGAGGTCACGCGAATAGGGATCGGCGTTGTCCTTTGCCGCCGCGATCTCGAATACCCTGTAGGCATCGTCGACGGTGAGCGCGAACACCGAGACGCAGTCGAGTGTCCGGCAGGCCGGCACGACGCCGGCGGCCGACAGCGCGCCGACGCTCGGCTTCAGCCCGATAATGTTGTTGAGGCCGGCGGGTATGCGCCCCGAGCCGGCGGTGTCGGTGCCGAGCGCGAACGAGACGATGCCGCGTGCCGTCGCCACGGCCGAGCCGCACGAGGAGCCGCCCGGCACCAGTTTTGGATCGATCGCGTTCCTCGGGATCGGATAGGGCGTGCGCACGCCGACGAGGCCGGTGGCGAACTGGTCGAGATTGCTCTTGCCGACGACCAGCGCGCCGGCGGCCTTGAGGCGTGCGACGACGTTGGCGTCTTTTACCGGCAAGTAGGCATATTCCGCACATGCTGCCGTCGTCGGCATGCCGGCGACATCGATGTTGTCCTTGACCGCGAATGGTACGCCCCACAGCGGCTTTGCCACGGGGTCGAACGGGCCGAGCTTTTCTGCTTCGGCAAGCATCTCCGCCCTGCTCACCAGATGAATGAAGATGCCCGGATCGTCGGCTGTCGCGAGCCGCGCATGGATCGTATCGATCACCTCGCCGATGCCGACGCCGGCCTGATAGGCGGCGTGCAAGCTCGCTATATCGAAGCGGATGTCGCTCATTTGGCCTCGTCCAGAATGACTACCGGCAGGTTCCACTGGATCAGTACGACGCAGCCGTCTTTTGTCCACACCGAATGCTCGGTTCCGACCGGGTTCAGGATCACGCTGCCCGCGGCATAATCGCCGTTCTCGTCGCTCTGTGTGCCTTCCAGCACGATGATCGTTTCCAGCCCGGCATGGCGATGACGCGGCACGCCGGCGCCCGCCCGGTAGTTCAGGATCGCCACCGACGGTTCCGTCGGTCCGCCCTTGAGCAGCCAATGCACCGTAATGCCATCGCGGAAATGCTCGAACGGCAGGTCGCGCCAGCCCCCTTGAATGAGAGCCCGGTATGCAATGTTAGGCATTGGAAATTCCCTCGAGCACCTGATCGGTCGTTGCGGTCCAGCCGACGATGGCGCCCTGCGCCCTGATCATGGCCAGCGCTGCCGCCTTGAACTCGGGAAAATAGCTCTCCGTCGCATCCTCGGCGAGCAGGCATTCATAGCCGCGGTCGTTGGCCTCGCGCATCGTCGTCTGCACGCAGACCTCCGTCGTCACTCCGGCAAAGACCAGTTGCTGTGCGCCGAGCCGCTTCAGGTCGTCGCCGAAGCTGGTGGCATAGAACGCCCCCTTGCCGGGTTTTTCGATGACGATCTCGCCAGGCAGTGGCGCAAGTTCATCGAGGATCGCCGTTCCCGGCTCGCCGACGATCAGCACGCGACCCATTGGACCGACGTCGCCGATCCGTATCGATGGGTTGCCGCGGTTGCGCTTGGCCGGCGGCAGATCCGAAAGGTCTGCCTTGTGGCACTCCATCGTGTGGATCACCGGCAGGCCGGCGGTGCGGAACCCCTCGATCAGTCTCTTCACAGTCGGCACAATCGCCGTGACCCGGCTGACGTCGTTGCCGAGGCTGGCGCCGAAGCCGCCCGGCTCGGCGAAATCGCGCTGCATGTCGATGACTACCAGCGCCATCGTCTCAGGCTTGAAGGCGAACGGAAACGGCAGCGCCTCGATCTCCGCCATCAATGATGTCCCGCCATGTGCTCGCCGATCGTCTGCACGCTCGCCTGCGCGATCGGCGTCTCGTAGACCAGCGCACCGTCGGACATGACGAAGATGCGGTCCGAAAGTTCAAGCAGTTCGTCGAGGTCCTCCGACATCAGAAGCACCGCGGCGCCGGCATTGCGCGCCTTCATGATACGGGCGCGGATTTCGGCCACGGCGGAGAAGTCGAGGCCGAAGCACGGGTTGGAGACGATCAGAAGATCGACTTCGCCGGTCAGCTCGCGCGCCAGCACCGCGCGCTGCACATTGCCGCCCGACAGCGACGAAATCGGCGAAGCGAGCGAGGCGGTCTTGACCTTGAACTGTTCAACCAGACGCGCCGCGTAGTCCCTGATCGCGCTCATCCTGATCCAGCTGACCGGCTTGCCGGCCTCGTCGAGGTCGAAGGTCCGGAAGGCCATATTTTCCGCGACCGTCATCTTCGGTGCGCAGGCATTGCGCAACGGTTCCTCCGGAATGAAGCGGACATTGAGCGTGCGCGCCTCGCTGCGGCTGGCGCCATAGGGCGAGCCCTTCACCAGAACGTCGCCGGCATTGCGCGCCCGCTGTCCGGCAAGGACTTCGAGAAACTCCTTCTGGCCGTTGCCGGAAATGCCGGCAATGCCGACGATCTCGCCGGACTTCACATCGAGCTCGCCGATGTCGATGGTTTTCAAGCCGGTGCGGTCGGGCGCCTTCAGCGACTTCACCGTAAGCACCTGCCGGGCTCCAGCCGGCACCGGAGCACGACTGTCGAGCGCTGAAATCGGCTGGTCGCCGATCATCATCGCCGCCATCTGCTTGTGGGAAAGGTCGGAGACCTTCCCGGTTCCGGTCAGTCTGCCCTTGCGCAGCACTGTGATGTCGTCGGCAAACGCCGTCACCTCGTGGAATTTATGCGAGATCATCAGCACCGTAAGGTCGCCGCTCCTTGTCATGTCGCGCACCAGCCCAAGCACCTCCTGCGCTTCGCCGGGAGTGAGCACCGAGGTCGGCTCGTCGAGCACCAGGAAACTGCGGCCGAGATAGAGCTGCTTGATGATTTCGAGCTTCTGCTTCTCGCCGGCCGCGAGTTCGGCCACCTTGACGTCGAGCGGCAGCTTGAACGGCATACGCTGCATGAATTGCGCAAGTGCGGCGCGCTCTTTGCGCCAGTCGATGACCCCGGGCACCTTCTCGCGCGAAATAACCAGATTCTCCGCGCCGGTCAGCGACGGGACGAGCGTGAAATGCTGATAGACCATGCCGAGCCCTAGCGCCGAAGCGTCCTTGGGACTGGCGATCGCGACCTCGCGGCCTTCGACCAGCATGTCGCCGGCGGTCGGGTGATAAAAACCCATCATGCATTTGACCAGCGTCGACTTGCCGGCACTGTTTTCGCCGAGCAGCGCATGGAACGATCCCGCCGGCACCTTTATCGAGACGTCGTCCAGCGCGGTGAAGGCGCCGAAGCGCATGGTCATGCCGATGGTCTCGACGCCGACGGCTTTCTTGGCTCCGCTCAAGATCGTGTCCTCACGGCAGCTGCGCGACGAAGGATGCCGAGTTCGACACCGCGCCGAACACGCCGCCCTGCATCTTGATCATCTTGATCGCGGCGAGATGGTTGCCGTAATCGGTCGCGCCGCAGCAATCCTCCAGCATCACGCATTCGAAGCCGCGATCGTTGGCCTCGCGCATCGTCGTGTGGACGCAGACATCGGTGGTGATGCCGGTCAGCACGATGTTTTCGATGCCGCGCTGATGCAGGATCAGTTCGAGGTCGGTGGCGCAGAACGAGCCCTTGCCCGGCTTGTCGATAATCGGTTCGCCCGCCGCCGGATAGAGGTCGGGGATGATGTCCCAGCCGGGTTCGCCGCGCACCAGGATGCGCCCGCAAGGTCCAGGGTCGCCGATGCCGGCATTGATGCGGCGCGAGCGCCAGCGCTTGTTGGCCGGCAGGTCGGCGAGATCGGGCCGGTGGCCCTCGCGCGTGTGGATGATGGTGTAGCCCTTGGCCCGCATGGCTGCCAGCACCGACTTGATCGGCTCGATCGGCGCCCGCACCAGCGAAAGATCGTAGCCCATATGATCGACATAGCCGCCCGGCCCGCAGAAATCGGTCTGCATATCGATGATGATCAGCGCCGTATTGTCCGGCCGCAGCTCGCCATTATAGGGCCATGGATAGGGATCGGCATCGATGTAGCGCTGGGTGATCTCGGCTCTGGCGTTCATCGGAAAAACTCCAGTCATTTGGTGATCGACAATTCGCCCGGCGCGCCGGCAAGCGAGCGGCTCGGCGACGAGGTGGCTATCATGATGATGAGCGTGAGGATGTAAGGCGCGGCGTAGAAGAGATAGTAGCCCTGGGTCACCCCGACCGATTGCAGTGCCGGGCCCAGCGCGCCCGCACCGCCGAACAATAGTGCCGCGGCAAAGCAGCCGAGCGGATTCCAGCGCGCGAAGATGACCAGCGCCACGGCCATCAGCCCCTGCCCCGACGAGATGCGTTCGGTCCAGCTGCCGGGATAATAGAGCGACAGGTAGGCGCCGCCGATGCCGGCGAGCGCACCGCCGACACCTGTCGCAAGCAGGCGCACGGTGTTGGGATTGAGGCCCATGGCGCGCGCCGCATCGGAGCTGTCGCCGACGACGCGCACGATCAGGCCGGCGCGCGTGTTGCGGAAGGCCCACCACAGAAACACGGCAAGTGCCGCACCAATCAGGAACAGGATGTTGACGTTGAGCGCCGCCTGCACCTGCGGGATATCCGACCAGCCACCGAAGGCGATGGCCGGCAGGTCTGGTGCCGAGGGCTGGATGAACGGCTTGCCGAAGAAGAAGGCGAGACCGGAGCCGAACAGCATCAGCGCGATACCGATGGCGATGTCGTTCACCCCGCGGAATTTGCAGATCCAGCCGTGGAACAAGCCGAAGCAAAGACCGGCACCTGCGGCGGCCAGCAGGCCGAGCCATGGCGAGCCGGTCGTCACTGCGACGGCGTAGGCGGTCATTGCACCGAAGACCAGCGTGCCTTCGAGGCCGAGATTGATGCGGCCGGAGCGCTCGGTGATGGCTTCGCCGAGCGAGACGAAGATGAACGGCGTCGAAACGCGGATGGCGCCGCCGAGAATGGCGAGCGGCACGCCCCACAGGCCGATCTCGGTCGCGTCCATCAGGAGCCCCTCTTCCACAGATCGGGATTGAAGACCTTGAAGCGGCCGTAAAAGGTTTCGCTAAACAGGATGACGACGAAGAGCATGCCTTGCAGCACCAGCACGGTGGCGTCGGGCAGGTCCATGCGGCGCTGGATCAGCCCGCCGGAAGCGCCGATGCCGCCGAGCAGGAAAGCGACCGGGATGATGGCGAGCGGATTGTGGCGGGCGAGGAAGGCGACGAGGATGCCGGTATAGCCGTAGCCGGCGGCGAGCGAGGCGTTGGCGCTGCCTTGCACGGCGCCGACCTCCAGCATGCCGGCCAGCCCGGCAAAGCCGCCGGCGAGCCCGGTGAAGCCGACGATCAGCGGCCCGACGGCAAGCCCCTGCACCTGGGCCGCCCTGACATTGCCGCCGGCAATGCGGGCGGCAAACCCCCAGCGCGTCTTCTCGATCAGCAGCCAGGACAGGACGCAGGCGACGATACCGAGGACAAGGCCCCAGTGCACGTCCATGCCTGGAATGTTGCCGATGCGGTAGGCATCCGCCAGCGGCTCGGTCGAGGGTTTGTTGAGCGAGGCCGGATCGCGCAGCGGCCCTTCGACCAGATGGTTCATCAGCGCGATGGCGATATAGGCCATCAGCAGGCTGGAGATGGTTTCGTTGACGGCGCGGTAGTGGCGGAGTGCGCCGACGGCACCGATCCAGATGCCGCCGGCGACCACGCCCGCCACGCCCATCAGCAGGATGACCAGAAAAGCCGGCGCGCCATTCACTGCCACGCCGATGGCGGCGGCGGCAACACCGCCCAGCACGATCGCGCCTTCGCCGCCGATGACGACAAGGCCAAGTCGTGCCGGCAGCGCCACGCAGAGCGCTGCCAATAAAAGCGGTGCTGCCCGCGACAGCGAGTTCTGGATCGAGAACCACGAGCCGAAGCCGCCGCGCCACATCGTCTCGTAGAGTTGCACCGGCGATTTGCCGACCAGCGCGATGAACACGCTGAACAGCGCCATGCCGACGATCAGCGCCGCGAGCGGTATGACGAATGCTTCCGCCCGCCGCGCCGCCCATTCGAGCGCCGCCGGATAATTCCTGGCGCCAAACAGCGCCGGTGCGCCCGCAGTGCCGACCGTGTCTGCCATGGCCCCGTCTCCGATCCGGTTCAGGCGGTCGAACCGACGACGCCCTCGACCAGGTAGTCCATGCTTTCGAGTTCGAGCGCGGTCTCGACGAAGGCTTGGCCCTCGGTCGCGACGACGACGCCCTTGTTGCTCTTCAGCGGACCCTTGATGACGGAAAATCCGCCTTTCATCATTTCGGCCAGCGTGCCGTCGAACTGCTTGCGGGCGGCATCGCCGACGGCGGGGCCGAGCGGGCTCATCTTGACGAAGCCGTCGGCCAGGCCGCCGCGCGTGAAATTGGGCAGCGGCGTGCCGGCCACCAGATCGTCAACGAACACCTTGTAGACCTTGGCCCAGTTCCACTCCGCGCCGGTCAGGTATTTTTCCGGCGCCAGCGGGCTCTGGTTGGCATGATAGCCGCAGACGAAGGCGCCACGCCCGGCCGCCGTCTCGACCACCACCTTGGGGCTGTCGACATGACAGGTGATGACGTCGGCACCCTGGTCGACCAGCGCATTGGCGGCCTCCGCCTCCTTGACCGCCAGTGACCACTCGCCGGTGAAGATCACCTGGCAGGTGATGGTCGGGTCGACCGAGCGGGCGCCGAGCAGGAAGGAATTGATGTTGAGCAGCACCTGCGGGATCGGCTTTGCCGCGACGAAGCCGAGCTTCTTGGTCTTGCTGGTGTGACCAGCGACGACGCCGTTCAGATACTGGCCCATGCCGATATAGCCGAAATAGGAGCCGGCATTCATAGGATGCTTGTCCTTGCTCCACATGCCTCCGCAATGGCGGAACTGCACGTCGGGGAATTTCGCGCACATGGCGAGCATGTGCGGATCGAAATAGCCGAACGAGGTCGGGAAGATCAGCGACGCACCGTCGAGATTGATCATCGATTCCATCGTCTTCTGGACGTCGACCGTCTCAGGCACGTTCTCCTCTTCGACCACGGAAATGCCTGCGATCCCCTTCAGCGTGGCAGCGCCTTCGGCATGCGCCTGGTTGTAGCCGTAATCGTCCTTTGGCCCGACATAGATGAAGCCGACCGTGGCCGTCGCGGCGAAGGCCCTGGTGATCGGAAACGACGCGGACGCAAGACCTAGCGCCGCTCCGACGGCGGAGGTCTTGAGCAGCTCGCGACGGCTAAGCATGAATCTCTCGGACATTGAATGCTCCCTCAATGGGGCCTTTTGGGGCCGGTTAACACCTCAATGAGAGAAGTGTATGCAATCAGCGTGCCAGTTTCAGAAATTGGATTTATTCAGCAATATCAATGAGCGTGCCGATGTGGACTGCACAAAGCCGGAGCAATTGCATACACTTTTTGCCCTCAAAATCGTCAATTTGACATGAAGGCTAAAACATAGGCATACAGAGCTGCGGAGGAATCGAAGCCGGTGAGTGGCTTGCGGCTCTAGCGAAAAGACTGGACGGAGGAGACGTGTCGGGAAAGCGCAATTTGATCAGGTCGGGCACGACCGTCGATCAGATGGTGAGGGCGATCAGCGACCGGATCGTCACCGGTTTCCTGCGCCCAGGCGAAAAGCTCGACGAGGCCTCGCTCGCCGCCCGCTTCGACGTCTCACGCACGCCGATCAGAGAAGCGCTCAGCCGGCTCAGCGCCATGGGACTGGTCGAAAGGCGGCCCAATCGAGGCGCCACCGTCGCCGTGGTGACGCAGGAACACCTCGCCTCGATGTTCGAGAGCATGGCCGAGCTTGAAGCGATCTGCGCGCGCTTCTCGGCCGAGCGCATGACGGCGGGCGAGCGCCACACGCTGGAGGCCGAGCACCAGGCCTCGGCGCGCTTGGTGCAGCTCGGAGCCGAAGAAGAGTATGAGCTTTTCAACACCCAATTCCACACCCGGCTCTATCGCGGCGCCCACAGCAAACACATTTATGAGCTGACCGTCATGACTCGTGGCCGGCTGGCGCCGTTCAGGCGCGCGCAATTCATGCTGCCCGGGCGGCTGGCTCAGTCCTGGCAGGAGCATGACGCCATCGTCACCGCAATCATGCGCGGCGACGGTGCGGCCGCCGGAACAGCCGCCAAGGACCATGTCTCGATCGTCAGCGAGGCAAGCGCCGTCTTCGCCATTGGCGACCGCCCCAAAGGCAAGGCCGAGCCGTTTCCGACATCGGTCTCCTAACCCTCAATCGACCAGCACGGCGACCACGGCAGCGCAGTCGCCGGCCTTGACCAGCCCCGGAAAATGCCGCGCCGCCAACAGACCGGACATTTTGCCCCGGATCTCCTGCGGAGCGCCGCCGGTGCGGCCTATGGAATGGATGCGTGCCATCACCTGGTTTTCTACCACCGGCTCGCCGAGATCGATCATCGTTTCGATCATCCCGTCGTCCTCGGCGAACGAGAAGCAATCGCCGGACGGCATGTCGAGCCAGCGGGTTGGCTGCATCTCGACCGCGCCGGCGACGATGCCGGCATGGCGCAGCACGTTGAGCACGCCGCGCCGCGCGATCCGCACCGTTTCGGCGCGCGAAGTCCCGCCGCCGCCGAGCTCTGTTGTGATGAACAGCTTGCCCATCTCCTCGGCGGCAGTGTCGAACATGCCGACCGCATCAATCTCCAGCATCTTCATCGACCAGGGCGCGGAGAACGCTTCGACCGCCGCGAACCCTTTCGCTTCCAGCACCTTGTCAGGCCGAATGTGGGCGGCGCAGAACGGCACGAAGTCGAGCGTCTTGCCGCCGGAATGGAAGTCGAGCGCGATGTCGGTGCGAGGCAGAAGTTCGCGCTGGAAATAATCGGCGATCTTCTCGGTCACCGTGCCGTCGGGCCGGCCGGGAAAGCTGCGGTTGAGATTGCCCTTGTCGATCGGCGAGGTGCGGGTGCCGGCGCGGAACGCCGGATAATTCATCGCCGGCACGATGATGACCGTGCCGCTGACGTCTTTCGGGTCGAGCGTACGGGCGAGGTCATAGAGCGCCAGCGGCCCCTCGTACTCGTCGCCATGATTGCCGCCGGTCAGCAATGCGCTCGGCCCCTTGCCGTTGCGGATGACGCAGATCGGGATCATCACCGATCCCCAGGCTGAATCGTCGCGGCTGTAAGGCAGGCGCAGGAAACCGTGCTGCACGCCGTCGCGCTCGAAATCGACGGTCGGCGTGATCGGTGACGGGCGAAGGCTGGACATCGGGCTCAATTCTTCACCACCAGTTTGCGCGGCACATTCGCCAGGCACTCGACGCCCGCATCGGTGATCAGGATGGATTCGGTAATTTCCAAGCCCATCGTCTCAAGCCACAGGCCGGTCATGAAATGGAAAGTCATGCCGGGCTTCAACTCGGTGCGGTCGCCTGGGCGCAGGCTCATCGTGCGTTCGCCCCAGTCCGGCGGATAGCTAAGCCCGATCGGGTAGCCGGTGCGGTTGTCCTTGACGATGCCGTATCTCTTCAGCACCGCGAAGAAGGCGTTGGCGATGTCCTCGCATGTGTTGCCGGGCTTGGCGGCGGCAAGTCCGGCCTCCATGCCTTCCAGCGTCGCCTTTTCGGCGTCGAGGAATTCCTGCGTCGGCTTGCCGAGGAAAACGGTGCGCGACAGCGGGCAGTGATAGCGGTTGTAGCAGCCGGCGATCTCGAAGAAGGTGCCCTCGCCCGATTTCATCGGCCGGTCGTCCCAGGTCAGATGCGGCGCCGATGCGTCGGCGCCCGACGGCAGCAGCGGCACGATCGCCGGATAGTCGCCGCCGACGCCGTCGACGCCGCGCGTGCCGGCATCGTAGATCTCGGCGACCAGATCGCATTTGCGCATGCCGACTTCGATCTTGTCGACGATGCGCTGGTGCATCGCTTCGACGATCCGGGCGGCTTTGCGCATGTAATCGATTTCGGTCGGGCTCTTCACCGCGCGCTGCCAATTGACCAGCGCCGTGGCATCGACGAAGCGGGCATTGGGCAAGTGCTTCTGCAGCGATGCGAAGGCAGCGGCGGAGAACCAGTAATTATCCATCTCGACACCGATGCGGAGCTTCCCCCAGCCGCGATCGGAGAGCACGCCGGACAGAAAATCCATCGGATGGCGCTCGGTCGACTGCACGTAGTTGTCGGCATAGCCGACGATGTTGTCGTGCGCGAGATAGGCGGTGCGCTTGGCGCCGTTGGCGTCCTGGCCGCGCCCGTACCACACCGGCTCGCCCGACGGCGGCACGATGACAGCCTGATGCACATAGAACGACCAGCCGTCGTAGCCGGTCAGCCAGGCCATGTTGGACGGATCGCTGACGACGAGCAGATCGACGCCCTTGGCCTCCATCGCCTTCCGCGTCTTGGCGAGGCGCTCCGCATATTCGCCGCGCGAGAATTTCAAATTTGGCTGCATTGTTCTTGGTCCTCGTTTGTTGGGCCTTGCGGCCAGCATCAGCTTTCGAAAATCGTACCGGTCTTGGCCGCACGCGCACGGTCGCGGGCGAGCGTGGCGATTGCCGTGTCCTGCACGCCTGTGCCCGTCAGATCGACAATGGTGATGTCGCTGTCCGAGCGCCGGCCATGCCTTTCGCCGGCGATGATGTGGCCAAGCTCGGTGATTTCGGCATCGGCCGCCATCACGCCCGCCGCGATAGCATGGTGCAGTTCGCCCAGGCGCCGCGTCTGCTTGGCGCTGTCAGCAACGTAGAGATCGGCCATGCGCAGGATCGCCGGCGCGATCTCGTTCTTGTGCTCGGCATCCGAGCCCATGGCAGTGATATGCTGGCCGGCGGAGACGAAGCCGGGCTTGATCAGCGGCTCGGTCGACGGCGTCGTGGTGACGATGATGTCGGCATCGGCCGCAGCCTTTGCCGCGTCGGGCTCGGCGTGAACGGCGATGCCCAGTCTTTCGGACAATGCGTCTGCCGCGGCTTCGGCCTTGGCGGCATCCCTTGCCCAGATGCGGGCTTCCGTGATTGGCCGTACCAGCATCAGCGCCTCGAGCTGCAGTCCGGCCTGAACACCGGCGCCGAAGATCGCGGCGACGGAGGAGTCCGCCCGCGACAGATGTTTGGCGGCGACCGCACCGGCGGCGGCGGTGCGGATGTCGGTGAGATAGCCATTGTCGAGCAGCAGCGCCTCGACCAATCCGGTTTTGGACGACAGCAGCACCATCATGCCGTTGACGCTGGGCAGGCCGAGCTTCGGATTGTCGAAGAAACCTGGGCTGATCTTGATCGCAAAACCGTCGATACCCGGTACATAGGCGGTCTTGACGTCGACCTCGCCGCGATGCTCTGGAATGTCCAGCCGCAGGATCGGCGGCATCGCCACCGGTAAGGTAGCGAGCGCCCGAAACGCGTTCTCGACGCAGGCGACGGCATCAAGATCGAGCTTCACGATCTTGCGCAATTCAGCTTCGGTGAGGATCGTCATCCGGCTCATGCTGCGCTCTCCGCAATTGCTTCGCCGCAGATGATCTTGCGGTGCAGTGCCATGTCGATGTTGCGGCCGGACAGCACGAGCACCGTCGGGCCGCTCGCCCTGACCTTGCCGGCAAGCACGGCTGCGATGCCGACCGCGCCGGCGCCTTCGACGATCTCGCGCTCCTGTTCATAAGCGTGACGAATGCCGGCGGCGATCTCGTCCTCGCTGAGCAGGATCACATCGTCGAGCAGGTCACGACACATCGAGAAGGTCAGCCGGTTGTCGAGGCCGATGCCGCCGCCGAGCGAGTCCGCCAGCGTCGGCAGTTCCTCGACCAGCACCGGGTGCCCGGCGTCGAGGCTCGCCTTCATCGCCGCACCGCGCGCCATTGAGACGCCCATCACCTTCGTCGCCGGGCTGACGCCCTTGACGGCAGCGGCAACGCCAGCCGCCAGCCCACCGCCAGACAGCGGCACCAGCACAAGGGCGGCATCAGGAACCTGTTCGATGATCTCCAGCCCGAGCGTGCCTTGCCCAGCGACAATGGCAGGATGGTCGAAGGGCGGCAGCATGATCAGCCCGTCTTTCGCGACCAGCCGTTCGACCTCCTGCTGCGCATCGTCCTGGCTGTTGCCGACGATGCGGATCTCGGCGCCGAGCCGGCGGATCTCGTCCAGCTTGTTCTGCGGCACCAGCCGCGACATGCAGATCGTCGCGTGGATGCCTTGCAGTTGTGCGGCATAGGCAAGCGCCCGGCCGTGATTGCCGGTCGAGGCGGCGACGACGCCGCGCGCCTTCTCCTCTTCTGTCAGCGAAGCGATAGCGTTCGAGGCACCGCGCAGTTTGAAGGCGCCGGTGGTCTGCCGATGTTCGAGCTTGAGATAAACAGGCTCGCCCAAGTGCTGGGAAAGACTCCGGGAAGTGACGGTCGGCGTACGCTCGACCTTGCCCGCGATGTGCTCGCGCGCGGCGCGGATATCGGAGAGGCTTATCCTGGACGTGGTCATGGCTCATCAATCAGTTCAGCGGCAGCGTCATCAGACGGCCGAATTCAGGGCGCGGCTCGTCGTCGTCGCAAAGCCGCAGGCAATTCCAGGCCGTCGCCTGGTTGCTGGTGACGACGGGGCGGCCGATAGCCTCTTCCATGCCGACAACTGCCGCCGCCGATCGCAGCGCCGTGCAGGACACGAACAGCGCGTCGGCCTGCGAGGCCATCCCATCGCGGGCCAGATCGACCAAGGATTTCGGAGCAATCCGCGCCATCTCGCGATCATCCTCGAAGCCGAGGCAAGTAAAGCTGGCGATCTCGAATCCATGCTCGGTGAAATAGGTCGCCATCGGCCGGCTGGTCTCGACCGTGTAAGGGGTGAGGATGCTGACCGTCTTGGCGCCCAGCGCCTTCAGGCCGCGCACGCCGGCCATCGGCGGCGTGACCACCGGCACGCCGGGCTTGGCGGCCTGCACCGCCGCCTCGATTTCGGCATCGCCGATCACGACGGAAGCCGAGGTGCAGGAATAGCAGATCGCGTCGAGCGGCTCGTCGGGCAGGATGAGGGCCGCGGCCGCCGTCAGTGACGGCTGCATCTTGCGCAAATTGTCCGGCGTCGTCGGATTGGCGTAGGGGATGCGCGCGACATAGACGCCGATGCGGTCGCTTGCCACCATGCGGCGAAAATCCGGTTCGCTCGTATGGTCGGTGGCAAGGATGATCAGGCCGACCCGCTTTTCCAGCGGACGCGCATCGAGCGGCGGCCGGACCGAGTGCAGGCGGATATCGGGTGCAGCGCTCATCGTTCGATCCGCCCATAACGGTGTTCCAGCCAGCGCAGCAGCACCACCGAGAACAGGCTGATGGCGAGGAAGAAGGCGCCGACCAAGGTGATCGGTTCGATATACCGATAATAGGTGTTGGCGACGCTCTTGGCCTGGTTCATCAGTTCCAGCACGGTGATCGCCGACAGCAGCGGCGTCTCTTTGAACATGGCGATGAAATAATTGGCAAGCGCCGGGATCATCGGCGGGATCGCCTGCGGAATGATGATGTGCGTCCAGGTCTGCGTGGCATTCAGATTACAGGCCTTGGCCGCTTCCCATTGGCCGCGCGGCACATTGTCGATGCCGGCGCGGTAGACCTCGGCCGTGTAAGTGCCGTAATGCAGTCCGAGACCGATGACGCCCGCCACCAACGGCGGCAACAGGACGCCGAAATCCGGCAGCACGTAGAAGATGAAATAGAGCTGCACCAACAGCGGCGTGCCACGGATGAACTCGGCAACGAAACCGACGGTGCGCGACAGGGCCCGGTTCGGCGAACGGCGCGCCAACGCAATGCCCAGCCCGACGACGGCCGCCAGCACCGAGCCGAGCAGCGTCGCCAGGATGGTGATCTTCACCCCCTCGATCAGCGTCGGCAGGATCTGCCGGACAAAATCCCAATCCCATTCCATTAGGAGGCCCGATCAATCATACGCGCACCCCGTCGAGGCCACGAGCCATGCGGCGTTCCAGCGACCGCACGCCCCAGGAGATGAGCAGCGCCAGGACGAAATAGATGACGAGGATGGTGCTGAACGGCACCAGTGTATTGCCGGTCTGCGAGCGCACCACCTGCGCCTGGAAGGTCAGGTCTGCAAGCGAGATCAGCGAAACGACGGCGGTGGCCTTGAGCAGCTCGATGGCGTTGTTGCCGAAGGTCGGCAGCATCACCAAAAGCGCTTGCGGCAGGATGATATGGCGCATGGCTTGCCAGCGGCCGAGATTGAGCGCGGTGCAGGCCTCATATTGTTCGCGGCCGATCGACTTGATGGCGCCGCGCACGACTTCCGCCGCATAAGCGCCGACATTGAGGCCCAGCGCCAGCACGCCGGCCTGCAGCGGCGTCAGCGAAATGCCGGCGAAAGGCAGCACGAAATAGGCCCAGAACAGCTGCACGAAGATCGAGGTGCCGCGGAAGAACTCGATATAGGCGGTGGCCAGCGCGCGCAGCACGAAAAACCGCGACAGCCGCCCCAGCCCGGCAAGAAAGGCCATGACCAAGGCCAGCACCGACCCCATCAGCGTCAACTCGATGGTGACGAGTGCTCCTTGCAATATCAGGCCGAAATAGCCGGACCATTGGGTCATTGGGTCGAGAGTTTCCGCGTTGAATGTCCAGCGAGACGTTGGCTTCAGCCTCCTTCTCCCCGTTCACGGGAAAAAGATGCCGGCAGGCAGATGAGGGGCAGAGCCAGCTTGGCAGAACTTTGTGCTGCCCCTCATCCGGCCCTTCGGGCCTCCTTCTCTCCGTGAACGGGGAGAAGGAAGACCCGCCTATTTCGCCGAGCAGAGCTTGTCGCGGCTCGTCGACATTGCCGCCGCCGCCGAGAAGCCGTAAGGCTCGATGATCTTGGCGAACTCGCCGGACTTCTTCAGTTTCGCCAGCTCGACATCATAGGCGTCGCGCAGCGCTTCGTCGCCCTTCTTGAAGGCTGCGCCGTCGCAATAGACCGGCGCACCGACCACCGGCGCGATGACTTCGAGGTTCGGATCATTGGCTTTCTTGACCAGGTCGTTGATCGACAGCACGGGCAGTGAATAAGCATCGATGCGGCCGTCCTGCAGCATCTTCAGGCCGCTCTGGCCGTCCGGCACGACGATGACGCGCTCGCGCGGCACACCTGCGGTGAGCGCCAGCTTTTCCTCGGTGCCGCCACCCGGTGCGCCGATCGTCGCGCTGGTGTCCTTGGCGACGTCCTCGTAGCTCTTGAAGCCCTTCGGGTTGCCCTTCTTCACCAGCATCGCCTCGGCGTCGCACAGCACCGGTTCCGAATAGGCGACCGCAGCACAACGTTCCGGCTTCATGAACAGGCCGGCGGTGACGACGTCGAAACGTCCGGCCTGCAAGCCCGGGATCATGGCGCCATACTCCGAGATCGAGGCGACGATATCGTTGACGCCAAGACGCTTGAAGATTTCACGGGCAACGTCAGGCGCCGCACCCGAAACCTTGCCGTCGGCAGCGACCGCCGTATAGGGCGGCTCGTTGGCAATGGCGACGCGGGCAAAGCCTTGCGCCTTGAGCTCTTCGAGCTTGCTGTCATCGGCCGAGCCGGCCGTCGAGGCGGCCAGCACCGCCGCCAGCGCAATACCGGCGACGCCGGCCAAAATGGCAAATTTCTTCATTGTTCCCAACTCCTTGTTTGTCTGTCTTCTTGGCTTGCTTGAGGCGTCGCCGCCTCGCATGGCAGTCAGACCCGATGTCCGGCCGCAATGATCTTCTTCAGGAAACCTTGCGTACGCTCCTGTTTGGGATGGCGGAAAATCTCGTCGGGCTTGCCTTCCTCGACTATTCTGCCGCGATCGAAGAACAGCACCCGGTCGGCGAAGTCATGGGCGAAACCCATCTCGTGCGTGACCAGCAGCATGGTCATGTCGGTCTCGGCAGCGAGCTTGCGCATGACGTTGAGCACCTCGTCGACGAGCTCCGGGTCGAGCGCCGAGGTGACCTCGTCGAACAGCATGATCTTCGGCGACAGCGCCAGCGCGCGCGCAATCGCGACGCGCTGCTTCTGTCCGCCGGAAAGCTGCGCCGGCATCGCTTTGGCCTTGTCGACCATGCCGACCATGTCGAGCAGTTCCATCGCCCGCTTTTCGGCGGCGGCCCGCGGCACGCCTTTGGTCAGCATCGGTGCCAGCGTCACATTGTCGATGACGCATTTGTGCGGAAACAGATTGAACAGTTGGAAGACCATGCCGATCTTCTGGCGCATCTTTGCCAAATGCCGTTCATCGGCCGTCAGCAGCCGGCCGTTACGCTCGATGTGGTACAGCTGTTCGCCATCGACCTGGATGTGGCCGCTGTCGATGCGCTCAAGCGTCATCAGGATACGCAGGATCGTCGTCTTGCCCGAACCCGATGGGCCGATCAGCGCCAGCTTCTCGCCGGGCATGACTTGCATCGAGAGGCCGTCCAGCACCTTGAAGGTGCCGAAGCTTTTCGAAATGCCGTCGATCTTGATGATGGGCGCCGACAATGAATTTCCCGTGCTGGAGAAGCTATGCCTTTAACGATGCGGATCGCAGCAAATCATGTCAATCAAGAAAATAATATCATGACAATATTTCGAACTCCGCACAATTCCCCGCCATTTGTTGCCTAGATGGCAAGCAGGAGATGCTCGGGATCGCCGAGCAGAAGCTTTGTGACAACGCCGAGACCGGCACGCAGTTCCCCCTCCGTGGTCGAGCCCAGCGAAATCCGGACAGCTGGATGCCAAGGCATCTGCGAAATGCGAAACGACGTGCCGGGCGCAATCGCCACGCCCTGCAGGCGCGCCTGGGACACAAAGCTTTCCTCGCCGCGATCCTCGGGCAGCCGCAGCCAGACGTGAAGCCCGTCGCGATGAGCGCGATAATCCACTCCGGCAAGCACCTCGGCGGCGATGTCCAGACGCCGCCGCAAAGCCAGGCGCTGCCATCGAACGAGTTCCATCGCGGTGCCGTCGGTCACCCATTTGCTGGCGATCTCGGCCACCATCGGAGTCGCCATCCAGTTCGAGACCAGGTGGCGGTTGGCAACCGCGGCGACATAACGATCGGGTGCCGCGAGATAGCCGATGCGCAGGCCGGGCACCACGATCTTGGTGAAGGAGGTGACATAGAGCGTGCGCTCGGGGGCAAACGCCGCGACCGGCGGCGGCCGGTCCTCGACCAGCGGGCCGAGCACATCGTTCTCGATGATGGCGATGTCGTGCCTGCGCGCAACCGCCGCGATCTGCTCGCGCCGGGCGGCATCCATCAGCGTTGCCGTCGGGTTGATCACCGAGGGCTGCACGAACACGGCGCGGATGTCGGACAGCCGGCAGGTCGCGTCGAGCGCTTCCGGGATCAGCCCATTGTCGTCGATGGGCAGACCCTCGAGATTGAAGCCGAGATAGCGCGCCAGCGGGATCAGCGTGTGATGGCCGATCGCTTCCGTGGCGACGGTCGAACCGGGCGGCGCCACGCTCATCAGCGCTACCGTCATCCCGGCCGTGGCGCCGTTGGTCAGGCTGATGTTCTGCGGCGACGCGTCGAGGCCGCAGAGCCGCAGCCACTCGACGCCCACCGCGCGGTGGCGCGGGAACACCATGTTCGGCCTGAACGACAGCGCCGAGCTCGACGGCAGGTTTTCGGCGAGCCAGCCCAGTGCCTGCCTCAGCCGCTCCAGATGCATCGGTTCGCAGACCGGCTTCAGGATGGAGAGGTCGATGACCTCGCCCAGCCGCTCCGGCAGATAGGGCGGCTCCGGCTCGCGGCGCTGCGTCTGCACGAAGCTGCCGCGGCCGACCTCGCCGGAAACCAGCCCGCGGCGGATCAATTCCTCGTAGGCGCGGCTGACCGTCTGCACGGAAAGTTTCAGATCGTCGGCCAGTTGCCGGTGCGTCGGCAGGCGCGCGCCAGTGGCCAGACGCCCGTCATGGATGGCCCGCGCGAACTGGTCGGCGAGCGATTGATACGCCGGCCGCCGGATAAGAGCGGGATCTGGTCGCCAAAATGTCATGACTTATTAGAGATCGAAATCAGTGCAATTGACAATCGAAATAATGCGCCGTCATGGTGTCGGGCATTGGAAGTGGGTGATCATGGCTGCAGCGAAACTCGATCCGATCGATCTCAAGATCCTCGACGCCATCCAGCGCGACGGGCGCATCACCAAGCTGGCGCTGGCCGAGAAAGTCGGCCTGTCGCCGACGCCGTGCTGGATGCGGCTGCGCAAGCTGGAAAAGGCCGGCATCGTCTCGGGCTACCACGCCAGGATCGCCATGCGCGCCATCTCGCCGGTCGCTACCGTGCTGATGGAGGTGACGCTGGCTAGCCACCGCCAGGCCGATTTCGACCGTTTCGAGCGCGTCATCCGCGACATCCCCGAGATCGTCGCCTGCTGGTCTGTCGGCGGCGGCGTCGATTACCTGCTGAAGGTGATGGCGCGCGACATCGACGCCTATCAGCGGCTGGTCGACACTCTGCTCGAACGCGAGATCGGTATCGACCGCTATTTCACCTACATCGTCACCAAGACGGTGAAGGAGGAGAGTGTGCTGCCAGTGGCGGATCTTTTGCCGGCATCTTCCTGATACCGGAGAGATCGTCTGGCTGGGTAGGGCAATAGAGACAATCTCTCTACGTGCAGGCACGCAAACAGCCTCTCTGTTTGCGCGGCAGAGATAGTCTTGCGGCATTACCCGAACCGGGAGCCCGATGATGTCCGCACATTTTGCCCGCTCGCACCGCCATGAAGCACTTGATCGCCTCGCCGACCGACGGCTGCTGCGCGAACTCGCCTATGTCGCTGGCCACTGGACGGCGAGCGAGACCGCGGAGAGTTTCGAGGTGACCGATCCGGCCACCGGATCGACCGTCGCTTTTGTTGCCGCGCTCGATGCCCGGCAGACGACATTGGCGATCGATGCGGCATCGCGCGCCTTTCCTGCTTGGCGCGCATTGCTGCCGCAGGAAAGGTCGAAAATCTTGCGAAAATGGTTCGATCTGATCGTCGCCGCCAAGAATGACCTGGCTCTGCTGATGACGCTCGAACAAGGCAAGCCGCTGAAGGAATCGCTCGGCGAGATCGACTATGCCGCCTCTTTTGTCGAATGGTATGCCGAGGAGGCCAAACGTCTCAACGCCGAAAGCGTCACCAGCCATCTGCCTGATACCGAGATGATGGTGCGGCGCGAGCCGCTCGGCGTCGTCGGCGTCGTCACGCCGTGGAATTTTCCAGCGGCCATGCTGACCCGCAAGGCGGCTGCCGCCCTTGCCGCCGGTTGCACCATCGTCGCGCATCCTTCCTCGGAAACGCCGCTGTCGGCACTGGCGCTGGCCGAGCTTGGCGAACGCGCCGGCCTTCCGGCTGGCGTTTTCAACGTCCTCACCGGCAGGGCTTCGACTATCGTTGGACGGATGTGCGAAGACCCGCGCGTTCGCGCCATGAGCTTCACCGGCTCGACCGAGATCGGCAGGCTGATCGCCGCACAGAGTGCGCCGACGATGAAGCGTCTGGTGATGGAACTCGGCGGTCATGCGCCGCTGATCGTCTTCGCCGACGCCGATCTCGACAAGGCTGTCGCCATTGCGGTCGACGCGAAATTCGCGACCTCCGGCCAGGACTGCCTCGCCGCCAATTGTATCTATGTCCAGCGTCCGCTCTACGATCGGTTCTGCGCTGCTTTCGCCAAACGCGTCGAGGCATTGCGGACCGGCAATGGCCTGGCCGACGACACCGAAATCGGACCCTTGATGCACGAACGCGCCGTTAAGAAGGTCGAGGAGCAGGTGGCCGATGCGCTCGCCAAAGGCGCGCGCTGCCTGACCGGCGGCAAGCGCCATTCCGCCGGGCCGCTGTTCTACCAGCCGACCCTGCTTGCCGACGTGGGAGACGACGCTTTGATCATGCGCGAGGAGACCTTCGGTCCGGTTGCGGCCGTGACGCCCTTCGACAGCGAAGAGGAAGTCGTCGCCCGCGCCAACGCCACCGAATACGGCCTCGTTGCCTATGTCGTGACTGAGAATGGCGGCCGCCAATTGCGCATGGGCCGCGCGCTCGACTATGGCATGGTCGCCATCAACCGCGTCAAGATCACCGGCGCGCCGATCCCTTTCGGCGGCGTCAAGCAGTCGGGCATCGGCCGCGAGGGCTCGCGTCACGGGCTCGAAGCCTTTACCGATCTCAAATATCTCTGCCTCGACGTGGCGTGAGCCGCCCCGACAATTTCCTTCAGGAGTAGAAAAATGCTCGACCGGTCAAACGAACTCGCCGCCTGGGACCGCGATCACTTCTTCCATCCCTCGACCCATATGGGCACCCACGCGCGTGGCGAGAGCCCGACCCGTGTGATCGCCGGCGGCGAAGGCGTCACCATCTGGGACAACAACGGGCGCAAGAGCATCGATGCCTTCGCCGGGCTCTACTGCGTCAATGTCGGTTATGGCCGCCAGAAGATCGCCGACGCCATCGCCGCGCAGGCCAAGAATCTCGCTTATTACCATGCCTATGTCGGGCACGGCACCGAGGCGTCGATCACGCTGTCCAAGATGATCATCGACCGCGCGCCGCAAGGCATGTCGAGGGTCTATTTCGGGCTCTCCGGTTCAGACGCCAATGAAACCAACATCAAGCTGATCTGGTACTACAACAACGTGCTCGGCCGGTCCGAGAAGAAGAAGATCATCTCGCGCTGGCGCGGTTATCACGGCTCCGGCATCATGACCGGATCGCTGACCGGCCTCGACCTGTTCCACAACGCCTTCGACCTGCCGCGTGCGCCGGTCCTGCACACCGAGGCGCCCTACTATTTCCGCCGCGCCGACCGTTCGCTAAGTGAAGAGCAGTTTTCGCAATACTGCGCCGACAAGCTCGAGGAGATGATCCTCGCCGAAGGGCCGGAAACGGTCGCCGCCTTCATCGGCGAGCCGATCCTCGGCACCGGCGGCATCGTGCCGCCGCCGGCCGGCTACTGGGAGAAGATCCAGGCGGTGCTGAAGAAATACGACGTGCTTTTCATCGCCGATGAAGTAGTCACCGGCTTCGGCCGATTGGGTACCATGTTCGGCTCCGACCACTACGGCATCAAGCCCGACCTGATCACCATCGCCAAGGGCCTGACCTCGGCCTATGCGCCGCTCTCCGGCGTCATCGTCTCCGACAAGGTGTGGCAGGTGCTCGTCCAAGGCTCCGACAAGCTCGGCTCGCTCGGCCATGGCTGGACCTATTCGGCGCATCCGATCTGCGTGGCCGCCGGTGTCGCCAACCTGGAACTGATCGACGAGATGGACCTGGTGCGGAACGCCGGCGAGACCGGCGCCTATTTCCGCGCCGAGCTGACGAAAGCCGTCGGTGGCCACAAAAACGTCGGCGAGGTGCGCGGCGACGGCATGCTGGCGGCAATCGAGTTCGTCGCCGACCGGGACGACCGCGTGTTCTTCGACGCCTCGCAAAAGATCGGACCGCAGGTCGCGACCACCCTTGCGGCAAGCGGCGTCATCGGCCGCGCCATGCCGCAGGGCGACATTCTCGGTTTCGCGCCGCCGCTCTGCCTGACACGGCAAGAGGCCGACATCGTCGTCTCCAAGACGGCCGACGCGGTGAAGAGCGTGTTTGCCAACATCTGAAGAACCGACATGAATGCCATGACCAAAAACCTCCCCGCCACCATGGCCGCCGTGCAGCTGATCGGGCACGGCGGACCGGAAAAGCTCGTCTACCGCACCGATGTCAAAGTGCCCTCGCCCGCTCCGGGCGAGGTGCTGGTCAAGGTCACCGCTTGCGGCATGAACAACACCGATGTCTGGGTGCGCCAGGGCGCCTATGGCACTGAGGAGGATGCAGCCGCCGTCTCGACATGGCGGCGGCAAGGCAACACACTGACCTTCCCGCGCATCCAGGGCACCGACACGGTCGGCAACATCGTTGCCGTCGGCGACGGCGTGTCGCCGGCCCGCATCGGCGAGCGGGTGATGGTCGATTTCTCCATCTACAATCGCGACGACGATTCACTCGCCGACATCGACTATATGGGCCACGGCCGCGACGGCGGCTATGCCGAATACCAGACAGTGCCGGCCGAGAACGCCCATGTCGTCAGCACCGATCTGAGCGACGTCGAACTCGCCACCTTCTGCTGCGCCTATCTCACCGGTGAACAGATGCTGGAACGCGCCGCATTGAAAGCCGGCGAGCGCGTGCTGGTCACCGGCGCCTCGGGCGGCGTCGGCTCGGGCATCGTGCAGCTGGCGCGGGCACGCGGCGCCATTCCCTATGCGGTTGCCGGCAAGGGCAAGGAACAGGCCGTGCGTGACATCGGGGCCGAGGCGGTGATCACCCGCGGCGTTGCCGATCTGCCGGCCGCCGTCAACGAGGCGACCGGCGGCCGGCCGATCGACGTGGTGGCCGACCTGGTCGGCGGCGCGATCTTCAACGACCTGCTGCGCATCCTCAGGCCGGAAGGCCGCTACACGACGGCGGGCGCGATTGCCGGCCCGGTCGTGCAGCTCGATCTGCGCACCATGTACCTGAAACAGCTCCAGCTGCACGGCTCGAGCCAGGGCACACGCGCCGATTTCCGCCGCATCGTGCGTTACATCGAGGAGAAGAAGATCCGGCCGCTGGTCGGCGGCGTCTACAAGCTCTCCGATTTCCATTGCGCCCAGGCCGATTTCATCGCCAAGGATTTCGTCGGCAAGCTGGTCGTCGTGCCGGATGCGGTCGGCGTCGCTAAATAGCACGATCAGCTCTGCGATCGGACCTGCTTGGCGGCAGCCTCGAGCGACCGTTCAAACGCGTCGATCACCTGGTCGACCTGAGGCCCGGTGATGATCAGCGGCGGGCAGAAAGCCAGCGCATCACCCATATTGCGCGAGATGACGCCGTTCTGCTGCATGAAGCCGTTGACGAGCCCGCCCAAGGCACCAACCGTGTCCCACGGCGCCTTGTTCGCCTTGTCGCCGACCAGTTCGACCGCCGAAATCAGGCCGACGCCACGCACCTCGCCGACAAGCGGGTGCGAAGCGAGTGTGCGCAGCCGCTTCTGCATATGCGCACCGACTGTGCGCGCATTGCCGACAAGGTCGCGCTCCTCGATCAGCTTCAGGTTCTCGAGCGCGACTGCGGCCGCAACGGGATGGCCGCCGCCGGTGAAACCGTGGCCGAAGGTGCCGATACGATTGCTTTCGTCGGCGATCGGCTCGAATACCTTGTCGTTGATCAGCAGGGCTGAGATCGGCAGGTAGGACGAAGAGATCTGTTTCGACAACACCATGATGTCGGGCCTGATGCCGAAGGTCTGCGAGCCGAACATCTCACCTGTTCGGCCAAAGCCGCAGATCACCTCGTCGGCGATGAGCAGGATGTCGTATCTCGACAGCACCGCCTGTATCTTCTCCCAGTAGCCGGCCGGCGGAACGATGACGCCGCCGGCGCCCATGATCGGTTCGCCGAAAAAGGCGGCGATGGTTTCCGGTCCTTCGGCCAGGATCAGCGTTTCCAGCTCGTCGGCCAGCCGCGTCGAAAACAGCTCTTCGCTTTCACCCGGCAGCGCCTCGCGCCAATGGTGCGGCGTCGAGGTATGCAGCACATTGGCAATCGGCAGGTCGAAGGAAGTGTGGTTGTTGGGCAGTCCGGTCAGGCTTGCCGAGGCGATGGTGACGCCGTGATAGCCCTTCTTGCGGCTGATGATCTTCTTGCGCGCCGGCTGGCCGAGCGCATTCGACCGGTACCAGATCATCTTCATGGCCGTATCGTTGGCCTCGGAACCGGAATTGGTGAAATACGCCTTGCTCATCGGCACCGGCGCCATCTGCACCAGTCTCTCGGCGAGATCGATCAGCGGCGAATGCGATTTGGAGCCGAAATCGTGATAGTAAGGCAGCTTCGACATTTGCCGTACTGCCGCATCGACCAGCCGCTTCTCCGAAAAACCGACCGCGACGCTCCAGAGCCCCGCCATCGCCTCGATATAGCGGTTGCCGGCAAGGTCCTCGACATAGATGCCGTCGCCCTTCTCGATGACGAGCGGCCCCGACTCCTGATGCTTGCGCGCATTCGTATAGCCATGCATGTGAAAGCTTATGTCGCGGGCTTCGGGTGAATTCGGTCGTGCGTCCATGACGGCTCCTGTGCTGCACGCGAAACAGTCCTGCCGCCGGTCCGGCTCAGAAGGTCCCCGTGCGTTATGCCTTTGATGCATCTTTCTCGAACGGTATAGTGTCAAGCGCTTTCGACAGGGCCAGCGGATGGGTGGACGCATGCAGAACTTCGGCTTGACCTAACCGTGGACCATGTCGACTGCATTGTCGCCGGCGCCGGTGTTGTAGGCCTGGCGATCGCGCGAGAGATGGCGCAGCGCGGCATCGATACGCTGGTCCTGGAAGCCGAGAACGCCATCGGCACCGGGACAAGCTCGCGCAATTCCGAGGTCATCCATGCCGGCCTCCACTATCCGGTTGGATCGCTGAAGGCCCGGTTCTGCGTGGCCGGCCGGGAAAGACTCTATCGCTATTGCGAGGAGCGGGCGATCCCGCACGCGCGCTGCGGCAAGCTCATCGTTGCTACAAATGCCGAACAGGAGCCGGTGCTCGCCTCAATCCGGGCCAATGCACGCGCTTGCGGCGCCGGCGACCTGGTGCCGTTGCGCGAAGCCGAGGCGCATGCGCTGGAGCCCAGCCTTAGGTGTACGGCAGCGTTGCTGTCGCCGGCCACCGGGATCATCGACAGCCATGCCCTGATGCTCGCCTTGCTGGCTGATGCCGAAGCGCACGGGGCGGCACTTAGTCTCAACACGCGCATCGCCGCCGGCCGCATCGAAGCGGGCCGCGTCGTGCTCGAGACGGTGGACGCTGCCGGCGGCGAGCGCTTCGAGATCGCCACTCCGCGTTTCGTCAATGCCGCCGGGCTTGGCGCGGCAGCACTTGCAGGTTCGCTTGAAGGGCTCAATCAGCAATTCGTGCCAAAGCTCCATTATGCCAAGGGCAATTATTTTTCGGTGACCGGCCGGGCGCCGTTCTCACGATTGGTCTATCCGGTGCCCGAACCCGGCGGGCTCGGTGTTCATCTGACGCTCGATCTCGACGGCGTCATCCGCTTCGGGCCGGACGTCGAATGGACCGATCAACTCGACTATCGCGTCGACCCAGCTCGTGGCGAGCGCTTCTACAGCGAGATCCGCAAATACTGGCCGGAGCTGGCCGATGACAGCCTGCAGCCCGCTTACAGCGGCATCCGGCCAAAACTGTCCGGTCCCGGTGAGGCCAATGCCGACTTCGTCATTCAGGACGTGGCGGTGCACGGCGTGGATGGCCTGGTCAACCTGTTCGGCATCGAAAGCCCCGGCCTGACCTCCTGCCTGGCGATTGCCGACCATGTCGCGCAGTGCCTCGCGCCGAACTTGTAGCGTGCGGCGCCCGCGCAACGATCTGCACTGTATCAAGGCGCATTGCGTGAACTTTCAGGCGCAAGTCGCCTATGAGGCACATCGCGCACTTGCAGCCCGCTCCGCGCTCTGATTCCCTGCACTCTGGGCTGTCCTGATTCGCACTGCCCGGTTCAAAGTTTTCGCAGTGCGCCCGGGACAAGCTTTCAGCGACCACTCGGCGTATCCAGGGAGAACGGCAATGAACACCGCGACGAGGCCGGTAATCTCGGAGATGAGGCCCAAGATCACCGTCGTCGGGGTCGGCGGCGGCGGCGGCAACGCCGTCAACAACATGATCGCCGAAGGCCTGCAGGGCGCGGAATTCATCGTCGCCAACACCGATGCCCAGGCCCTTGCCATGTCGAAGGCAACGAGGCTGATCCAGTTGGGCGCTCATATCACCGAAGGTCTCGGCGCCGGGTCCCTGCCCGAGGTCGGCCGTGCCGCGGCCGTGGAATCCATCGACGAGATCATGGATCACCTTGCTGGAACGCATATGTGCTTCGTGACCGCCGGCATGGGAGGCGGAACCGGCACCGGTGCCGCGCCTGTCATAGCGCAGGCAGCACGGGCAGCCGGAATACTGACCGTCGCCGTCGTTACCAAGCCATTTGTCTTCGAAGGCAGGCGCCGCATGTACGCTGCCGACGAGGGCATCGAGCGCCTGCGCGAAAGCGCCGATACCGTCATCGTCATCCCCAACCAGAACCTGTTCAGGATCGCCGACGCCAGAACCACGTTCGCCGACGCCTTCGCCATGGCCGACCGGGTTCTTTATGCGGGTGTCGGCTGCATCACCGATCTGATCGTCAAGGAAGGCCTGATCAATCTCGACTTCGCCGATGTAAAGTCGGTGATGCGCGACATGGGCCGCGCCATGATGGGGACCGGCGAGGCCGCCGGAGAAGGCCGCGCCAAGAAGGCGGCGGAAGCGGCAATCGCCAACCCGCTGCTCGACGAAGCTTCGATGATGGGCGCCAAAGGCGTCCTTGTCTCGATATCGGGCGGCATGGACATGACGCTGTTCGAGGTCGACGAAGCCGCTACCCGCATCCGCGAGGAGGTCGACAACGATGCCGACATCATCGTCGGCGCCATCTTCGACAAGGCACTCGCCGGAAAATTCAGGGTATCGGTCGTGGCGACCGGCTTGCGGCGTGGCCTGGAGATTCCACTGCTTGCCGAACCGGAAGTTCGCATGAACTGAACGCGTACCGCTGACTACCAGCCTTGCGTCACCAGAGCCGCGCGCCGTCGATGACTTCCTATCAGCCGACGGTTGCTCGCGAACTGTATCCGATAGTCAGGCCGCCCGAACGCTGCGCGCTCCACGCGCCCAGGCCGGCAGCCAATCGCCATGCGCAACCAGCAAATCATCGACCAGCGACCATATCTGGTCGAGGTCGAGCTCAGCCGCCGTATGCGGGTCCATCATCGCCGCGTGATAGATGTGCTCGCGGTTTTCGGTCATCAGCGCCTGGACCGTCAGCTCCTGGACGTTGATATTGGTGCGGATCAGCGCGGTGAGCTGCACCGGCAGGTCGCCGATGAAGGTGGGTTGAATACCCGAGGCGTCAACGAGGCATGGCACCTCGGCCGCGCAATTATATGGCAATGACGTGATGCAGCCATTGTTGCGGACGTTGCCGTAGATCACCGACGGCTCGCCGGTCCAGACCGAGTTCATGATCGAGGACGCATATTCCTTCGACTGCTCCACTTCGATCTTGTCAGCCGAGCGATAGGCTTCCGCTTGCCCCTTCCAGCGTTCGATCTGCTCGATGCAGCGCTTCGGGTATTCGTCGAGCGGGATACCGAATTTCTCGATCAGATCGTCGCGCCCGTCCTTGATGAAATAGGGCGTGTATTCCGCGAAATGTTCGGAGCTCTCGGTGACGAAGTAACCGAGGCGCTTCAGCATCTCGTAGCGCACTCTGTTCGGGCAGCGCGGGTTCCATCCCGGCTTCGGCGCCCGCCCTTCGCTGTAGGCGCGCAGCAGATCCGGATAGAGGTTGCGGTAGGAGCCGTCCGGCTGGCGATGCTCGAATTTCAGGTAGAAGGCCATGTGATTGATGCCGGCCGAGCGGTAGCGAATCTCCTCGTAGGGAATGTCGAGATCGTGCGCCAGTTCCATCGCTGTGCCTTGTACCGAATGGCAGAGGCCGACCTGCTTGATGTCGGGATATTTCTCCGCGATCGCCCAGGTGTTGATCGCCATCGGGTTGACATACTGCAGCATGATCGCCTGCGGGCAGATTGCGAGCATGTCCTCGCAGATCTTCCAGAGATGCGGCACGGTTCTCAAGCCGCGCATGATGCCGCCGACACCGAGCGTATCGGCGATGGTCTGGCGCAGACCGTATTTCTTCGGAACTTCGAAATCGGTAACGGTGCAGGGCTCGTAGCCGCCGATCTGGAAGGCGACGACGACGAAATCGGCGCCCGCCAGCGCCTTGCGCTGGTCCGAATAGGTTTCGGCTTTGGCCCTCACGCCGAGCGTCGAGATCAGCTTGCCGACCACGATTGCGCTTTCCTCGAGCCGTTGCGGATTGATGTCCATCAGTGCGATCGTCGCGCCGGATAAGGCCGGACGCTGCAATATGTCGCCGACGATGTTCCTCATGAACACCGTCGAGCCAGCTCCGATGAAAGCGACCTTGGGATTTCTTGCCACAACAACCTCCGGCATAAGCAATCAGGCTACCTCGAAAGCGGCTTTGACCAGCCGTTCGGTGTAAGCGGTTTTGGGATGGGACAGGACTTCGTCGACCGGCCCCTCTTCGACGATCTTGCCGTGCTGCATGACGATGACGCGGTGGCACAGCGCCCGAACGACCTTGAGGTCGTGCGAGATGAAGATGTAGCTCAGGCCCCGTTCGCGCTGCAGCTTGCGCAGCAATTCGATGATCTGCGCCTGGACGGAGAGATCCAGCGCCGATGTCGGCTCGTCGAGTACGATGAATTCCGGTTCGAGCGCGACGGCGCGGGCAATCGCAATACGCTGGCGCTGGCCGCCGGAAAACTCGTGCGGGAAGCGCGACAGGATATCGCCGGGCATGCCGGCGCTGATCAGCGCCTCGCGCACCCGCTCGATCCGATCGTTCCTGGTGGCGCCGATTCGGTTGACGACCAGCCCTTCCTCGATGATCTGGCCGATCGTCATGCGCGGGTTGAGCGACGAGAACGGATCCTGGAAGACGACCTGCATGCGCGACCGCAACGGCCGCATCTGCGAACGTGAACAGCCATGGATCGGCTGGCCATCGAAACAGATCTCGCCACTGTCCGTGGTGTTGAGCCTGAGCAACGCCTCGCCGAAGGTGGTCTTGCCCGATCCGGATTCGCCGACGAGACCCAGCGTCTCGTGCCGCCGAAGGGTCAGGCTGAGACTGTCGACGGCGACGAGTTCGCGCAGGTCCGGCCTCATGAACGTGCCATGCCGCAGCATGAAGGAGACGCGCACATCCTTGGCTTCAAGAATGACGTCGGCGCCTTGGGGCAACGGATTTGCCTGGCCGCGCGGCTCGGAGGCAAGCAGATGACAGGTGTAGGGATGCTGCGGATCGGCGAACAGCCTCTCCGTCACATTGTGCTCGCGCATCTCCCCATGCTGCATGACGTAGACATAGTCGGAGAACTGCCGCACCACGGTCAGGTCGTGCGTGATCAGGATCACCGCCATGCGCAGTTTCTTCTGCAGGTTTCGGATGAGATTGAGGATCTGCGCCTGAACCGTGACGTCGAGCGCCGTCGTCGGCTCATCGGCGATCAGCACATCGGGATCGTTGGCCAGCGCCATGGCAATCATCACACGCTGGCGCTGGCCGCCGGAAAGCTGGTGCGGGTATTGTTTCAGCCGCGCCTGGGGCTCAGGAATCTGCACCTGCTGCAGCAGTTCGAGCGCTCTTGCTTCGGCCTGCCTGCGGCTCATCTTGCGATGCACCCGTATCGCCTCGACGATCTGGCTGCCGATCGTGTAGATCGGGTTGAGCGAACTCATCGGCTCCTGAAAGATCATCGAGATGCGGTCACCCCGCAGTTTGCGCCGCGCACGCTCGGAATATTTCAGGATGTTCGCCCCATTGTATTCGACGGTCGATTTCGGCGACACGACCGCGCGTTTCGACAACAGTCCCATGACGGTGCGCGCCGTCACCGACTTGCCCGATCCCGACTCGCCGACAATGGCGATCGTCTCGCCGCGATAGAGCTGGAAGGAAATGTCCTTGACGGCTTCGACCATGCCGTGTTCGACCTTGAAATCGACGGCGATGTTGCGGGCATCGATGACCGGTTTTTCCGAACGGCCGTCATGGTCGAGCCGGACAGGCGGTGCGAAGGATTTGACGAGCGCGTGTTGCATCATGTCACGCTCAATACGGATCGACCGCATCGCGCAATCCATCGCCAAGCGCGTTGAACGCGAAGACGGTGACAAGCACGAAGCCGACCGGCGAGAGGATCCAGGGATAGGTGCCGATGACCGAATAGGTCGCGGTGTCCTGCAGCATCAGGCCCCAGGAGATCAGCGGCGGTTTCACCGCGAAACCGAGAAAACCGAGGAAGGATTCGAGCAGGACGACGCTGGGGATCGCCAATGTGACGGCAACGATGACGTGGCTCATCACGTTTGGAAAAATGTGCTGCATGATGATGCGGCCATCTGTGGCGCCGACCGCCATCGCCGCACGAACATAGTCGATCCGCGCCAGCGCCAGGGTCTTGCCGCGCACCTCGCGCGACATCTGCGCCCAGCCGAGCGCCGACATGACGACGATCACGAAGGCCAGGAAGACATTCGTCGGCGCCGTCACCGGAACAAGCGACGTCAGCGCCAGATAGAGCGGCAATTGCGGAAACGCGAGCACCAGTTCGACGAAGCGCTGGACCCAGACATCGAATGTGCCGCCGAAATAGCCCGACACCATGCCGACCGTCGTGCCGATCACGGTGACGATGAAGACCACGGTCAATGCGATCATCAACGAGATGCGCGAACCATAGATCGCACGAGCCAACACATCGCGGCCGAATTTGTCGGTGCCAAGGAAATGCACCGGCTGGCCGTCGGTCGAGCCGAAGAAGTGCCGGTTCGCGGGAAGCAGGCCGAGCAGTCTGTACTCCGCGCCCTTGACGAAGAAGCCGAGCAACCGCGGATGGTCGTAGTCCGGCCCGACGACGGGTTGGAAGGTAACCGGGTCGAGGTCTTCCGAATCCGCCAGGGCATAGACGCGCGGCTGGAAGACGAAGTTGCCGTCCTTGTCATGGAAGCTCATCATCTGCGGCGGGGCAAAGCCGACATCGGTCACCTTGGGATCCATCGGTGCGAAGAAGTCGGCAAACACCGCCAGCAGCACCAGAAACGCGACCAGGATGAGCCCGGCCATGCCGGTCCAGGACCGTTTCAGGCGGCGCCAGACGAGCGCGATGTAGCTCTCATTGCCGCGCGGCTTGATCTTGGCCGGTTCCTCGGCAAGCGGCGGCAGCGAGGGCTCGAAGGCAAGCATCTCAGGACCCTGCATATTGGCGCACACGCGGGTCGAGCATAACGAGCAGCATGTCGGCGATGATGTTGCCAACGATCAGCGTCGCCGACAGCACCATCATGAAGGTCGCCGTGACATAGACGTCGCCGACCGCCATCGAGCCGACGATCGCCGGGCCAACGGTCGGCAGGGCAAAGATGATCGCCGTCTCGATCTCGCCGGTCAGCATGTAGGGCAGCACCACGCCCTGATACATAACCAGCGGATGCAGCGCATTGGGCACCGCATGGCGCATGACGACCGCACCGCCGCTGAGGCCCTTGGCGCGAGCGGTCTCGACATATTGCGCGTTCAGCGTGTCGAGCAGATTGCCGCGCATCACCCGCATGTTGTAGGCGAGCCCGCCGAAGGTCGCGATGGCGACCACCGGCCAGACATGCCGGACGAGATCGACGAACTTCGCCCAGGACCACGGCGCCCCGCCAAATTGCGGCGAAAAGAAGCTGCCGATCTCGGAGACGTTAAACTGGAAGACCAGCAGATAGACGATGATCAGCGCCATCAGGAAGCGCGGTACCGTCATTCCGAGGAAGGAAATCGCTGACAGCGTACTGTCGATCCAGCTGTACTGCCTGGTCGCCGCCCAGATGCCGAAGCCGATGCCCAGCACCGATGCCAACAGGTGGCAGACAAGCGCAAGCAGCAGCGTGCGCGGCAGCCGCTCGCCTACCACGTCGGCGACGGGCTTGTTGTAATACAGGCTGTGGCCGAAATCGCCGCGGGTGATGATGCCGCCGATCCAGTTCAGGTATTGGAGCGGAACCGGCTTATCGAGGCCGTGCTCCACGCTGTAAGCCTTCGCCTGAGCATCCGCCTCGGCAAAGGAGGCTCCACCCTGGTTGATGAGCTGCAAGCGGATATAGTCGGCATAGTTACCCGGCGGTGCCTGGATGATCGCGAAGGTAACCACGCTCAAAATGGCGAGAACCGGTATTGCGGATGCTATGCGCATAAGCAGAAATCGCAGCATCGACCGTTTTGCTCCTCGCTCAGATTCTCAGTTATCCCTCACCGCTGGCTTTGTCCCGGCCGCGCCAGCAGCGCGGCCGGGAATTTTCAAGTCAGGGGAGGAAACTCAGTTCGTCGGACCCTTGTCCCCGGGCTTTCCGGGAAGCTGTTCGGGAAACAGCTCATATTTCTGCTGCTTGTCGGCGGCCACCCAGACCCGCTCGCGGACGATCGAGTCCTCGGCCCAGTTGAACATGAAGATTGGCGTTCCCTGCGGGATATTGGAGAAACGTTTGTTGATGATCAGCGCGCCGGGATATTCGGTGAGCCCGACGGTATAGACGTGTTCCGTCGAGATCTTCTGGAACTGCTTCATCAGGCTGGCGCGCTGGTCATTGTCCTGCGCCGAGACGAACTTGTTGACGATATCGACAAGGTCCTTCTCGAACGGCATCAGATCTACCTGGCCGTTTTCCGGAGCGCGGTGGTTCCAGCTGGTGCGCGGGCCGACCGGCGCCAGTTGCTCGGTGTTCTGCACGACCGAGGTGAGTTCCGTTTCGTTGCGCCTTATCAGCCAGTCGAAGCGACCGGAGTAATTGGCCTGATCGCGCTGGGTACCGTTCAACCCGTTCAGGACAACGCGAATACCTAACTTCTCCATCTGACCGACGACGCCCTCCGCGAGGCTCTTGTCGGTGGTGTAATCGTTGTTGACGAGCATCACGATCTCGACATTCTTGCCGCCGGCGGTGCCGGCAGGAAAATTGACGAAGCCGTCGCCGTCCGTGTCCTTTAGGCCTGCCTTGGCGAGTTCCGCCTTGGCGCCTTCGAGATCGAAGGGGTAGTAGACCGTCGACTTCCGGTCGTAGAAGCTCGTGCCCGAGGAGAAGCCGCCGGGATAGATGGCAGTGAACGGACCCTTGACCAGCGAGTCGCCGAGCGCCTTGCGGTCGAGCGCCATGGTGACGCCCTTGCGGAAATCCTCGTTGCGGTTCAGCTCGCGTATCGCCTGTCCGCGCTCGTCGGGGTTACCCCAGCCATTGGCTGAGAAATTCATGCGCAGATTATAGCCGATCAGCCGCGGACCGAACGCAAGCCGTGCCGGCGCGTCCTTTTGTGCCGCGCGCTTCAGCGAGGCGACGAAGTTCTCCGGCTGCTCCAGATTGGAGAAGTCGCCCGCCCCGGAGACCGCCTGAACGTCGCGGTCGGCCCAGGTCGACAATTTGTAGTGCAACTCGTTGAGATACGGCAGCTGGTTGCCCTTCTCGTCGACCTTCCAATAGTACGGATTGCGACGCATGACGATGATGTCGTCGGGGCGGTATGCCACCGGCACCCAGGCACCCATCACCGGCATGTTCATATACTCCGGCGGGAAGGCGTTCTTGAACTGCTCGTAGGTGTTCTTCGAATATTTCGGATGCTGCGGCTTGAGGATATGCGACGGGCCCGGACAGAAGGTGCCGTAAGCCATGGCGTAAAGGTATTGTTTCGGAAAGGCGTCCTTGAACGTCCATTCGACGGTGTAGTCGTCGATTTTCTTCAGCGTCGTGCCGACGCCGAAGGTCTCCTGCGTGGCACCGTTCAGCGGCGACACATTAGGGTCGATCACCTCGTCGTCCCAGTAGAACATCACATCGTCGGCGTTGAACGGAACGCCGTCCGACCATTTCGCGCCCTCGACCAGATGCATCGTCAGCGTGTGGCCGTCCTTGGACCAGTCCCAGCTCCTGGCGAGGTTCGGCAGCGGCTCCGTGTCCTTGGCCTCGACCTGGAACAGCGGCGCGGTGCGCGTCAGGCATTCGGAAAGGCCGATGTCGATGCCGCCCCAGCCCTGCGTCTGGCCGGCGCCATAGTTCCAGCCCTCCGGCCGGCCGCCGATGACATGACGCATCGTATCACCGTAGATACCGACGCCGTCCGGCATATTGCCGGTCTTGAAGACCAGCGGCTCCTTCGGTAACCGGTCCTTGACCGGCGGCAGCTTGCCTGCCTTGACGTATTTGTCGGTGACCCAATCGGGTTCGTGGTATTCCGGAAGTGCCTTGAACTCCAGGATGGAGTCGCGCGCGACGTACTTGATCTTTCCCTCGGCCGGAAATTGCGCGGGCACCGGCGGCACGGTCGGCTCGGATGCATACGCGTTCAGGGCCGAGGCCGAGACGCTAAGCGCCAGCCCGGCGAGAATGCCAATGTTTCGGAAATTCCTCATCGTCTCTCCTCCCTGTTGTTCAGGAGCGCGTTGACGCCGCTCCATTTCTCCTCGAACGAATGTACTTCCGGGTGCGGTGCCGAAAATTCCTCCCGAAAGCTTGCCGCGATCCGTCCTGGCGAAATTCAGACGGCCTGCTTGAGAGCCGTTTTTTCCGCACGTAGTTCCTCGATCGAACGGACGTCGCGCCGTGCCGCTCCGGCCCATTCACGGGTCTTGATCCTGGATTTGGAAAGCCGCTCCTTCGCGGCCGGCACCGCATCGGCATATTGAGGCAGCCAGCGGGCCTGGGCGACGACCATTTCGTCCACCATCTGCCAAACCTCTTCCGGCGTCGAAACCGCGCCGACCAGCGGATCGTGCAGGACGGCGAGCTTCAGCAGGTCGATATCGCCTGAGATCGCCGCATGAACCGACATGCGCTGGACGTTGATCGAGGAAGTGCAAGTGGCGGCGCAGGCCTCCGGCAGCGTGATGCCTGCAGCCATGTTGATGCCGAAGCGATCGACGAAACCGGGCGACTCGATGATGGCGTCCTGCGGCAGGTTGGTGACGATGCCGTTGTTCTTGACGTTGAAATGGCCGCGATAAACGCGGTTCGTCTCCAGCGCCTCGAGAATGTGGCTGGCATGCTCGTTGGAGCGCTTGGCGGGGTCTATCGGCCTGGCGGCGGATTCCAGAAATTGCGGGAACTCCGTTTCGAACCAGTTGCGTGTTTCGGTCGAATAACGAAGGTAGCCGCCGGTCTCGCCGTGGATCCAGTCGGACATGTCTATCCAGCGGGTGATTTCGTCCGGCCGCTTGCGATACCAAGGCAGGTATTCGGAAAGATGGCCGTTGCTTTCGGTCGAATAGACGCCGAAGCGCTTCAGGACATCGATGCGCAGCTTTTCCTGCTGCGAATAGACCGGATGCGCCTCGAAGGCGGCAACCAGTTCGTCCTTACCGATCTTGCGGCCGTTGAGACGCAGGTCGATGAACCAGGTCTGATGATTGATGCCGGAGCAGATGTAGTCGAGCTCGGTGCGCGACTTGGCGCCGAGCACTTCGGCGATCTGGTCGGCGCCATGCTGGACGCCGTGGCAAAGGCCGACGGTATCGACCTTGCCATATTCGATCGCCGCCCAGGTGTTCATGGCCATCGGATTGGCGTAGTTTAGGAATTTCGCCCCAGGCTCGGCGACTTCGAGGATATCCTTGCAGAAATCGAGGATTACCGGAATGTTGCGCTGGCCATAGAGGATGCCGCCGGCGCAGATCGTGTCGCCGACGCACTGGTCGATGCCATACTTCAAGGGAATGCGGATGTCGTCCGCATAGGCTTCGAGACCGCCGACGCGAACGCAGCTGATAATGTAGCGGGCACCCTCGAGGGCGGCACGGCGGTCGGTCGTTGCCGTAACCTTGGTCGGCAGCCTGTTGAATTCGACGACCCTGTCGAGGATCGACTTGATCATCTGGAGGTTGCGTTCGCTGAGATCGGTCAGTGCGAATTCGACATCCCTGAATTCAGGAACGCACAAAATGTCGGTGAAGAGCTTCTTGGTGAACCCGACGCTTCCCGCACCGATAATAGCGATCTTGAAACTCATCAGCCTCACCTCGACCTGATCGAACGCTAGGGCAAAGGCGGCGAAAAGAGGCCTGGCCCGCCTGCCACATCATGCAGGCTGGAATCCGGCACTTCCTCCCATCCGCTCGTTGACCGCAGTTTCTTTTGCTTTTCTCGAGGGATTATGCGCCTTATTCGGCACGCGACCAGAGAAGGATTATGCTTTTAGGGGTAATTTTGTGCTGCGGAACTTGATCGACATCGGGCCGGCGGGCAGGACGGTATCGCTGCCGCGCGGGCGCCAGCGTCTACACACCATGCCGACAAGCACCGGCTATGAAGTGCGCGAGAACGAGGTCTACGACTGGGATGGGCGCAAGCGCGGCCAGACGCCGTTTACCGTGCTCCAGCATACGATCAGCGGCACCGGCCGATTGCGCTACGAGAACCGGAACTACCGCCTGCAAAAGGGCGACACTTTGCTGGTCCTCGTGCCGCACAACCACCGTTACTGGCTGGCCAAGGGCGAACGCTGGGAGTTCTTCTGGATATCGATGAACGGCGAGGAGGCACTGCGCATCCACAAGTCGATCCTTGCCGCCGTCGGTCCGGTGCTGCGGCTGCAGCCCTCGACGATCGATCATCTCGCGGATTGCAGCGTACGCCTGATCACGGGCGCGGTCTCGCCGGGAGCCGCCTCGGCCGTCGCCTATGAAGCCGCCATGGCGCTCTACGACGATGTCTTCGGCTCGCATGCCGTCACCGACGACAAGAGCGCCATGCAGCCGGTCATCGACCACATCAGGGCCAATCTCGACAGGCCGCTCCGCGTTGCCGATCTCGCCGAGATCAGCGGCCTGAGCCGCGCGCATTTCTCGCGCTGCTTCGCCGAGAGCGAGGGACTTCCGCCCGCCGAATTCGTGCTGCAGCAGCGACTGCAGCGCGCGGCGAAGTTGCTGACGAAGGCCGATTTCCTGCCGGTCAAGGAGGTCGCCATCATGTGCGGCTTCGAGGATGCCAATTATTTTTCCAAGGTCTTCCGCCGCCTCTACGGCATCAACCCGACGCAATTCCGCACCAACGGAATGTATGCCAGCCTGGGAACCGCCCGATAGATTGGCCCCGCTTGGCACCAGGTGAGGGAACGCTTTTGCTTCCCCTCGGTTTAGGACAAGAGAGCCCGCTCGCCGCTGCCGCACCCCGCTCTGGCGGAGATCAGGCCACAGATATCAGGGGAGTGATCGATGAACAACCCCGATCCGAACAACCCGAATCCACTGCCGGACAATCCCAATCCGGAGCCGGCGCGGCCGCCTGCCCCGCCGGAGACTCCGCCGGGAGAACCTCCAGGCGTACCCCCGCCCTCGCCGGATCCAATTCCGACGCCGGATCAGGAGCCACTTGGAGTTCCTCCCGGCACGCCTTCCGAAATTCCTTCGGAACCGACCTTTCCCGGGCCGACCGCCTGAAGGCGGTCGGAGTGGAGGATGGGTGATTTGGCGAAGCGCTCGAAACGGGTCTTGCCATGGAACGTTTTGCGCTGGCGCTCATTCACCCTTCCATCACGAAATTCGGCGGCGGGCCCTGCAACCAACGGAGGTTAAAATGAAAGTTGGCAACTGCATGACAAAGGACGTCGAGATCGCCAGTCCGCAGCAAACCCTGCGCGATGCGGCAGAAATGATGGGTCGCCTCGACGCCGGCGCGATGCCGGTGGGCGAGAACGATCGACTTGTCGGCATGGTAACCGATCGCGACATCGCAATCCGCGGCGTCGCCCAAGGCAAGACACCTGACGCCAAGGTACGGGAAGTGATGAGTACCGAGGTCAGGTATTGCTTCGAAGACGAAGACGCGGAGGATGTTCTGCGCAACATGGCTGACCTGAAAGTGCGCCGCTTGCCAGTGCTAAACCGTGACAAGCGCCTGGTCGGCATCGTTTCGCTGGGCGACCTCGCCACCAACAGCGAGACCGCGACAGCAGGTGAAGCGCTGAGCGGCATCTCGCAACCCGGCGGCGAGCATTCGCAAACGATACACTGACGGCGCGCCACCGGCCGGCCTTTGCCACGACCGAACCGCCGGCTTGATAGACGCCGGTCTGCCGGCGAAACAGTTCAGAGGCGAATTGGACTCAACCCGACGAGGAGCAAGCCATGATTACTATGAAGGCCGTCCGTATCCACGATTTTGGTGGACCGGAGGTTCTTTCGCTGGACGCGGTTCCGTTGCCTCAGCCCCATGACGACGAGGTCACGCTCAAGGTCTACGCGGCAAGCGTCAATCCCGTCGACTACAAGGTTCGCGAGGGCTCTTCGGGCGCGGATCTGCCCGTCACGGTCGGCCGCGACGTGTCCGGCGTGGTGGAACTGTGCGGCACGCGAGCCCATACGCTGAAGAAGGGCGATCCGCTATATGCCATGCTCGGCAACGACCGCGGCGGCAACGCCGAATATGTCGTCGTCAAGGCAACGGAGGCGGCGGCGAAGCCGCAACGCTTAAGCCACGCCGAAGCCGCCGCGGTGCCACTTGCGGGCCTTACCGCGTGGCAAGGCCTTTTCGATCACGGCGGCCTCAAATCCTGGCAGCGGGTCCTTATCCATGGCGGCGCCGGCGGCGTCGGTCATCTGGCGGTGCAGTTCGCAAAGGCCGCGGGCGCGTTTGTCGCGACGACCGTGTCCGCGCAGGATTTCGATTTCGTTCGCGGGCTTGGCGCCGACCAGGCGGTCGACTACAAGAACCAGCGCTTCGAGGAGGTTGTCGAGGACGTCGACCTCGTCTTCGACCTGGTAGCGGGTGAAACACAGGACCGCTCGTGGGACGTGCTCAAACCCGGGGGGACGCTCGTCTCAACGCTTTCCGAACCGTCGGCGGAGAAGGCCCGCCTGCATCGGGCTCGCGGCGTTTCCTATTTGACCAAGCCTAACGCGGCGCAGCTTGCCGAGATCAGCCGCCTCATCGACGCCGGGAAGGTCAGGCCATTCGTGCAGGCAATCTATCCTCTTGAGGAAGTCGCCAGGGCCGAGGAACAGCTCGAGAAGCAGCACACGCGCGGCAAGATTGTGCTTCAGGTAGCTGCCTGAGCACTCGCCGAACAACAGGCCGCAGGCGAGTTTGCGGAGCGCTCGGACACAGGCCGTTTTCTGCCGTCCAGAAGCCCGGCGGCCGAGAGTTTGACACAGGACGGCCCGCCGGGCCTGGCCGGCTTAGGCAGATGCCGGTTGAAGCAGCATGCGCCGGGTTTGCCGGGATGCGCAAATCAAACAAATCAAGGAGATGCAACGGATTGTGAGGCACGTCACGACGACACCGTCGCACGGCCGCCGTCAGTTAACTGCGAAGCGAAGGGCACAGCGTTTACCGACAGGCGGGCTAGGTTCCTACCGGCCGCAAGCCGCAAAAAACCGCTTCAAACTGTCGGAAACCGGCGATAGGTTCGAACCATGTCTCAACCCGCCAATCCGATCTCCATTGCCCGTCGCGATCAGATGTTTCCAGCGCTGGCTGAGGCGGACCTGGACCGCATCGGCCGTTTCGGCGAAGCCGTGTCCTATGCCGCAGGCGAACAGATCGTTAAAGCCGGCGAGCTGGCGCCCGGTCTGATCGTGGTCCTGTCCGGCAAGGTGGATATCATCCAGGGGGGCAGCTTCGGCCGGCGCGAAACAATCGTCACGCACGGTGCAGGCAATTTCGTCGGCGAGTTGGCGCAGCTTTCAGCCCGGCCCTCACTGGTGGATGTGGAGGCGATCGAGCCGGTCGAGGCGCTCGTCATCCCCTCGCAAAGGCTGAGGGACCTGATGGTGCAGGAAGCAAACCTCGGCGAGCGCATCATGCGGGCGCTGATCCTGCGCCGTGTCGGCCTGCTCGAGAGCGGCACAGCCGGCCCGATCATTGTCGGACCGGTCGACAGCGGCGACGTATTGCGGCTGCAAGGTTTTCTGGCTCGCAGCGGTCAGCCGCATCGCGTTCTCGATTCGGCTGCCGATCCCTGCGCCAGGACGCTGATCGAACGCTTCCATGTCGATATCCACCATTTGCCGATCGTGCTCTGTCCAAACGGCAAGCTGCTGCTCAATCCCGGGGAGAACGAGCTTGCCCGCTGCATCGGCCTGGTGAGGCCGATCGACGCCGGCAAGCTGTACGACGTGGCCATTGTCGGCGCCGGACCGGCCGGCCTCGCTGCGGCCGTCTACGCGGCTTCCGAAAGGGTTGTCGACGATCGTGCTCGATTGCCGTGCCTTCGGCGGACAGGCGGGTGCCTCCTCGCGCATCGAGAACTACCTCGGTTTTCCGACCGGCATTTCGGGAATGGCGCTGATGGCGCGCGCTTACAACCAGGCGCAGAAATTCGGCGTCGAGATGGTGATACCGGACGAGGCGAAGCTGCTGGGCAGCGCAAGCGACAGGTCCGGTGCCCACTACACGCTCGCCGTCGGCGGCGGGGAGACCGTGCGGGCACGGTCGGTGGTGATCGCCAGCGGAGCGCGCTATCGCCGCCTCGACATGGCAAACCTGGCGCAATTCGAGGGAACCTCCGTGCATTACTGGGCTTCGCCGATCGAAGCGCGGCTTTGCGCCGGGCAAGAGGTAGCCCTGGTCGGCGCCGGCAATTCGGCTGGACAGGCTGCTGTCTATTTGGCGGCGCATGTGAAGAAGGTATGGCTGCTGGCGCGCGGCAGCAGCCTGGATGCGAGCATGTCGCGCTATCTGGTGGAGCGCGTCAGCGCACAGCCGAACATCGAAGTGCTGGCTGAGACGCAGATCACGGCGCTGGAAGGCGCCGACGGCACTCTTGGCAAAGTGCGCTGGCGCAACCGCGACACCGAGACAACACGTCCGATCCGCCACCTCTTCCTGTTCATCGGCGCCGATCCGAACACCGACTGGCTGGCGCAATGCGGCGTGGCGTTGGACATGAAGGGCTTCGTTCGCACCGGGCCTGACATTGGCCAGGAACGTGGTGCACTGGAGACGAACCGCGGCGGCGTGTTCGCCATCGGCGACGTGCGCTCCGGCTCGATCAAGCGCGTCGCCGCTGCCGTCGGCGAAGGCGCCCAGGTGGTTGCGGCGCTGCATGCATATCTCGCGCGAAACGGCAGCCTAGCCGTGGCGCCACAATTGGTCAGGAGCGTATGATGGCAGACGAATGCAGGCACGCCGGGGACATTCGCGACGTGACGCCGAGCGCGCTCGGCTGCGAGGAATGCCTGAAGAGCGGTTCGCAGTGGGTGCATCTGCGGCTCTGCCGCACATGCGGTCACGTTGGCTGCTGCGACGACTCGCCCAACCGTCATGCCACCAAGCATTTTCGGGCAACCGGCCATCCTGTCATCGAAGGCTACGATCCGCCGGAAGGCTGGGGATGGTGCTACATCGACGAAATCTTCCTCGACCTCGGCGACCGCACCACGCCGCAAAACGGACCGATACCGCGCTTCATTTGAGCTTTTTTGCCAGCGGGCCGCTCGAGCAATTCCAGAAAAAGTGTGAACGGTTTTTGTCCGCAATTGGGTCAAAAAGGATGGAGCTGTTCGGCGTTTCCGTGAAGAACCGTTCTAGTCCAAGGCTGCTTCGGCTTGAGTGGGGGTATCGCGTCCCTCTGGTGGTGCCGATGAACGCTCGCGCATTTGCCTGACGGTCTGGAGGACACGATCGGCAAGAGATGCAAGCGCACCCTGTGCCGTGCGCGTCCCGATGACGGATTCCAGTGTAACCGCCTGCGTCGAGAATTTGTGTTTGAACGACTCTGCGCCACAGAGGAAATCGACCATGCTCAAGCCGTGATCGATCGACCACTGCACGTAATCCATCAACAGGATCACACCCGGCGACGCCCGGCCGAAATCCGGATCGAATGTCGTCACGAAGGCCATCATCACGTCGTGCTGGACGAAGTTGATCGACACCGCGACCATCACGCCATTGCATTCGAGGACGAAGATATGCAGCACGCCGGCGCGCGCCAACGCATCGACGAGCGCGGCGAGTACCGGCACGCCCTCTTCGAACAGGTCTGACTCACGCATGCGCTCGGTCAGCCATTTCCGCTTCAAGGCCGCGAGGCGCTCCAGTACCGGTTGCAGCGGCTCGTCGGGGGCAAGCAGGCGAAATCTCACCTCTCCGGTTTCTTCCAGCGCTTTGATGCCGCGCCGATAGTTCTGGCGCGTCTTTTTCGACTGGTCCGCGAACCATGCCGCTCCGCTTTCCCATTGTCCGGCAACGCGATAGCTGACTTCCGTTCGGTGAAAGTGACGAAGCCTGATGCCGCCGAAAGCTCCCGGCGTGAAAATTTTGCGGGCCGCCGCATCCGGCGAAAGACGACTGATCAAGGCAAGATCGAAGCCGCCTGCATCGCAGAGTTGGGTCCATAGCTCCTGCAGCGCCGACAACGAGCATTCCGGAGCAACGAGAATATCCCCATAGTCGCTATAGCTGCCGGCCGCCCATTCGAGAAACCGCAGCCCTCTGCGCCTGCCGATCGCCAGCGGAACGACAGCAACGAGTTTCTCGCCCTTCCAGACCAGGCCGATCCGCAACGCGCGCTGGTCACGGCGTTGTACGGTACTCCACCATGCCGAAATCCAGGCATGGCTTTGAAAGATCAGCCCGTCGGTACGATGCCAAAGGTCCATCCAAGCGGCTTCGACCGCAGCCAGACGATCCGCCGAACGGACGATTTCCAGGCGCTCCGCGCCTAGGACGTCGATGGAAACAACAGTGTTCATGAAGGAGAACTGTCCTGTGGCTGCGCGACTACATTGGGCCGCCTGTGAAACAGTCGCATGACGTGCCTTGCCATCTTCTTCAGCGGCAGGATGTAGAGCCCAAAGAGCGACTGATAATCGCGCACATCACGATCGATCAGGCCAAATTTCAGGTCTTCATCCGGTTCCGGGACAAATTGCGTTCCGAACAGACGATCCCAGAACGAAAAAAGCAGGCCGAAATTCTTGTCATAATGACGAGGGTCGATGCTGTGATGCACCTGGTGCCAGTGCGGACACAGGATGATGTTGTTCAACGGGCCGAACGAGATCTTGAGATGCGTATGACGAACAAAGTCCATCATCAGGATGTTACGGATGACGTAGACGTTGATGCCGAAGATAGCGACCTCTACCGGATCGAGTGCGATCAGGCTCCATATACCGAAGCAGATGCCCGGAATGACGCCATCCCACATGCGGTTCATCAGATCGTCCAGCGGATGAACCCGGTCCTTGGTGATCCCCACCATCACTTCGGCCGAATGATGTACCTTGTGCAATTCCCACAGGAACGGGAAACGGTGCTGGGCGACGTGGTAGAGGTAGTATGAGATATCATAGGCGACCAGCATGGTTGCGGTGAAGATGACGATCGTCACTGGTCCCGCCGGGCCGCCGAGAAGCGGCGCGTGGATGTTAAGGAGCCAGCCAATTGCCTCGCGTGTGCCATAGCCCACCGCGACGACGAAGGTGACGCCGGCGGGAATAAGCAGGAAAGGCATCATCGCCCGTTTCGTGATCCAGAACAGGGCGTCGGCTCGCGCCGACGGGTGCAGGATGACTTCCTGGGGGAAGGCGAAGTCGAAAAAATCCCTGAGAGACTTATGTTCGGCAGTTCGCCAGTAGGCGACCACCGCGCTGCCCAGTGCGGTGAGGAGAAGCAGGCCGAGCGTGGTCAGATTGACGTTCGAAAGCTTTTCCACAATCGCTCTGGCAAATTCGGAAAACATCGTTGCAGCGGCTCCTGGTCGTAAGAAGGCAGTCTGGGGTCGTACGAAGGCGATCTGGCGAATAGCAAAGCACAAAATTCCCGCCAAACTTGCTACGCCGCCTGCAACCAGTGGCTGTTGCGGACGCAGCGGGCAAAGCAGGCTGGATGGTGCGAGACTAGCAGATCAACGGTAACGAAACCGCTAAATGTCCAAACGTAATTAATGTCGAATACGGCTGGAACTCGCCCGGCAACTCTACGTTGGCGCCGGTTTTTGCCGTTGTGGCGGGTGAATTGGGGCAAGATGGATATGGATTCCGGCTTCGCCCACTTCACCGTGCCAGGCGAGGCGTTCGGCCTGCTGCCTGGTGCCAAAGCGCAGTGAAACCCAACCGCCCTGCCCCGGCATGTCACCGCCGGCGCCGACGTCGAGCGCAGCGTCAGGAAAGCGGATGGCCAACAGCGCCTCGTCGCCGCGCAATACCGTGACCGTATCTTCGTGCCGGTCGGCATGGAGGCCGGCGGCCAGTTGGAAGACGATCTCGGACTGACGCCCGCCGCCGAGCAGTTGGTCGGTGATGAGGATGCCATCGGCCTGGCGCGCCAAAGTGCGCTGATGCACGACGCCGAAGCGGCTTCTATAGCCATCATGCCGGGCGCTCAGCCTCCAGTGCGGTCCCGGCTCGCTCTCCACCAGCGCTGCGACTGCCTTGTGCGACCAGTTGAAATTTCCAGCGATGGTACTTTGGCTCTTGCCCTCGATGTTCAGCGTGTTGTGCGCCGGTGTGGAGCGGAACCAGTCGCGCCATGCGCCTCCCGAGCCGTAGAGCCAGGTGCCTGGATCGACCAGCACCGGCTCACCGTCGATGCACAGGGTGAGCGACAGCGCGTCGGCATGGCCGTGCGCCGCTATCGAGAGATATCCGAGCGGTCCGTGGTCGAACGTCAGTTCGACATTGCGGCCATTCATTGCTCCGCGCCAGACTGAGAGCCCGCCTTGCGCGAATGTCTGCAAGCCGTGCACCACGGGCGCCGGACCCGACGGCGCACCAAAGAAAAGCGAACGAAAGTCGTCGGGCTCCGGCGCGTTGCCCGGCGTCCCCAGTAAGCCTTGGATGGCGGACGCGACGGATCGGACATAGTTCGGCTCGTCCCCCAGCTTCAGCACGTGGCCCTCATCGTCGTCGCCGAAGCGGGCGGCTTTCTGTGGCAGCCAGCCGACGAAATTGGCGAAGGCGCCCAGACGCGCTTCGACAGCCGAGGGAAACGGCGTTCCCGCCTGGCGTGCCGCGGCGGCGCACAGCAAGATGAGTTCGGCGCTGAAGGCTGCATAGGTCGGTGTTTGCTCGGCACCTGCGCCATCGGCAAGTATCTGCTTGTGCGTCTCATTCAGGAGGGCGCCGCGGGCGATTTCGGATCCGGCCCCGAGCGCCAGGCCGGCCAGATATTCGCCGGCCAACTCTGCGACGAGATGGTTGTTGGCGGAGGAATATCGCGACGGAAACCGCGGCAGCCAATAGGCGCTTGCCGCGAGTATCTCACCAGCTTTCCGCAGCGTCGCTGGGTCAAGCTGGTCGCCGACGAGGTCCAGGGTGACGATCAGGCTGATGGCCCGCAGCGCTACTTCGATGCCGGACGCCCAGCCGATGCCTCGGAACGGTGGATTGGCGGAATGCCAACTGCCGATTGCCGCCTCGATGGCACTCCGGGATCGATCGTCCTCGCCGAGGAGCAGGTGTGCAGCCAGTGGCGGCAATTGCTGCAGCCGGTTGATCTCCCAGACATATTTTATATCGCCAAGGTCGCCGCCATGGCGAAAATCGATGTCGAAAGTATGAGCCTCGGGGCCAGGCCAAAGCCTGCCGGTCACCGGATCAAGACGCCAAAGCTCGGCAGGAAACAACAGTTCGGGCTCACGCTTTGGCCATGTCCGCCCGAGTGCAGAAAACCGGCCCTGAAGCATCTCTTGCGCGGCCGCCGCTATGGCTTGCCGTTGGGCGTCGGTCGCTGCCAGCGCAGCATGACGAAATCCGGCCAGCACTGGGTGCAACCGCGGCGAGGGATAGCGCTCCCACCCATCATCGCGGCGGCGCGACGCGATCCTTCGACGTTGCTCCACCAGCCGGTGCAGCACCTCGGCCGGTCCCATGCTGCGCAATCGGTTGATGTACCAGCCGATTCTCATGCACGCCCCGTCAACGTTTCGGTCCTTGTATACCATGCCGTCGAAAAGCTGCGGGCCGCCAATCTTCTTTCCCGTTCGTTGCGGTTAATATCTCCGGCGACCATACGGAGAGAGCGATGCGAAAAGCGGCGTGTGTTGTTGCCTGGGTGCTCGCCTTGCTTGTGGCTGCCGACGCAGCGCCCATCGCTCTCAAGCGCGGCGTTGGCGTGCATCAGTGGCTCAACTGGTCGCCGGTGGAAAAAGACGGAACCTACGTTTGGCCGCCCTATCGCAGCGAAAAGGAGTGGCTTGCGGAAAGCAGGCCGCTCACCGACTGGCCGTCCGGGGAGGTGTTTGCCCACATCCGATCGATGGGCTTCGACTTCGTCCGGCTGAGCGTCGATCCCGGCCCGCTGCTTGCCAGCGAGGGCGCCAAGCGGCAACAGGCGCTGGACATACTTGCCGCCGCCGTCGAGCGGATCACGTCGACCGGCCTCAAGGTGGTTTTCGACCTGCATGGCGTCACTCAGGTTCCCGACTACAGCATGGAGATGATCTATGGCGGCGCCGACAGCGAGGGCGTTGCCCGCTATCGTCAAATGGTTGTGGCGGTCGCCGCCATGCTGGTCAAGATAGGCACCGACAAAGTCGCCCTCGAACCTTACAACGAGCCCGCATACTACCCTTGCGATGCGAGCGGCAGCGATGACTGGCAGCGGATCATGGCAGGAACCGTCCACGACATTCGAGCGGTCAGCAGCGAACTTACCATCGTTGCAACCGGCGCCTGCGGCGGCAGCATTGCCGGATTGGTCAACCTCAGCCCCGGCTTTGATGACCCAAACCTCTATTACAGCTTCCATATGTATGAGCCGCACAGCTTCACCCACCAGCGGCCCGATGACACAATCAGCTTTGCTTCGGGACTTCCCTGGCCGGCCGACAGCAGTACACCCGAAGTGGTGACCGAAACCCTTAGAGCGCGGATGGAGGCTGCCGGCTTGAGCAGGGTCGAGCAGGTCATGAACATGGCCACCGCGCGCCAAGCAATCGCGAGGTATTTCGAGCAGAACTGGGGCCAGAGCCAACTGGAGGCGAGCTTTCGCCAGGCTGTCGACTGGGCTGAAGGCCATGGCATCCCCAGTCGGCGGCTCTTCATGGGCGAATTCGGCGCTATCCTCATGTCCGCGGACGGCCGCATGGGCGCCTTTGAGGCCGACCGTTCGCGCTATCTCAAGGCAGTGCGCCGAGAGGCCGAACGCTTCGCGATCCCATGGTCTGTCTGGGAGTTCTCCAATCCCTATGGGATGAGCCTCATCCCGCCCGATGGTCCCCCGGTTCCTGACCCGGAGATGCTGCAGGCATTGGGCCTGCCCTAGGTGCCGTCACTCGCCCTCACCAAGGAACAACCGGTGGCAACCCCTGACCGCCAGGCGCCATCGAGGATGGCCCGTGGCAGCTTTCTCCCGGTTGGGTTGTGTCGGCACGAAGTGTTTAACACATTTGTTGTACTGAAGTGAGGAATGCGCGCGCCTAGGGGGAACAATGTGTGGAATTGCCGGATGGATCGGTCGAAGAGCTAAAAATCCACAAGAGCGGGCCGCCAGAATGTCAAACGCATTGCGGCATCGCGGTCCCGATGCCGAAGGCACCGAGATATTGGACCTGAATACCGGCGAGCAACAATTGGCATTGGTCCATCGCCGCCTGGCGATCATTGACCTAGCGCCCGAGTCGAATCAGCCGATGCAGATTGAGGACGGTCGTCTCAAAATAATTTTCAACGGCGAGATATATAACTACATCGAGCTACGCCAGGAACTGATCGGCCTTGGCCATCATTTTCGAACGCGCTCCGATACCGAGGTGCTGCTCCGAGCCTACGATCAGTGGCGCTTGTCAATGTTCGACCGGCTGAGCGGCATGTTCGCCTTTGCACTCTGGGATGCTCAGAGGCAGGAATTGATCCTCGCCCGGGATCCCTTCGGGGAAAAGCCGCTTTACCTCATGCAAAGCGAAAAATTGCTGCTGTTTGCCTCGGAGATCAACGCATTGCTGTCATCGCAGCAAGATGCTCAGGAACTCGATCTGGATGCCGTGCACGAGTATCTGAACTGGCGTTATGTGCCGGGACCGCGCACGCTTTTCAAACAGATCCGCAAGCTCAATCCGGGAAGCTATGCTGTCTGGTCGCAAGGGGTAGTCAAGGAAACGCGCTACTATACGCCTCCGGACCAGGCGGCCCTGACCGAGCGGATCGACGGAAAAACCGCAAAGCGGCGATTTCTGGAACTGCTCGACCATTCCGTCGAGATCAGGATGCGAAGCGATGCACCTTTTGGGGCCTTTCTCTCCGGAGGGCTCGACTCCTCGGCTATCGTCGCGCTGATGGCCAGGCACAGCGCCACGCCCATTCGCACGTTTTCTGTCGGGTTCGACGACGCAGCCTATAGCGAATTTGCATTCGCCCGACGCGTTGCCGATCATTTCAAGACCGATCATTGCGAACTTGTAATCCAGCCAGGCGATCTGATGGATCATCTGCCGACTATGGTTCGCCAACGCGGGGCACCTGTTTCGCAAAGCAGCGATATTCCAATTTACCTGATGTCGGAGCGCGCCTCGCAAGACGTCAAGATGGTGCTCACCGGCGAAGGAGCCGACGAGATTCTCGGCGGCTATCCCAAGCATCGCGCGGAATCACTGGCCGGGATCTACCAGTCGCTTGTCCCAGCCTCGCTGCACGATAACGTCCTTTCCCCTGTGGTACGCGCGATGCCGGGCGCGTCGGCCAAGGTCGATACGTTTGCCCGCACCGCGGGCGAAAGGGACTTTGCCGCCCGGATGGTCTCCTGGTTTGGAGCCGTTTCCGCGCAGCAGCGCGCTTGCCTGATCGGTGCGTCCGCAAGTCGCCGTTATGAGCACAACGACTTTCCGTTCTCGTCAAGCGCTGCGGCCTCCCATCTTCGCCGCGTGCTGTTTTTTGATCAGACGTCGTGGCTGCCTGACAATCTCCTGGAACGAGGCGACCACATGATGATGGCCGGTTCAATCGAAGGAAGAATGCCGTTCCTCGATCGCGACCTGGTCTCGTTCGTCAGCAAATTGCCCGATCGCTACAGGCTGGGTTGGTTGCACAGCAAGCAGATCCTGCGCGACAGCATGGCCAATATCCTCCCGGAGGAAATTCTCAGCCGCCGCAAGGTCGGGTTCAAGGTACCGGTCGCCGAATGGTTTCGCGGATCGATGAGGAACTACGTGCATGACCATCTTTGCTCGCCTCACTCCGTCATTCGCAGCTATCTGAGTCCGAAACAGCTTGATCAAATCGTCTCCGAACACACCACGCGCGCCGCCGACCACGAAAAACTGATATGGGCGCTGTTGAATTTGGAGATATTCCACCGCGAATTCAGGCTCGAAGCGCCGCCGCGATCATCGGCCTCAGCGCTTGACCGGTTGACGGCTTGACGCGGCCGACCGCCAGACGTCGCAGATTGCGCCGACAAACGGGGCGAGCTCAAGCCGTTCCCGATGCACAGCCATGGCACCGGCACCAAGCCTTGCCCTCAGTGCCGGGTCCTCCACGAGGCAGCTCAACGCGTCGGTCAACGCTGCAACATCGCCTGGCGGCACCAGCAGCCCGGATTGCCCGTCGGTGATTATGTCTTCGACCGCGCCAACCGGGGTCGCCACCACCGCCAAACCGGCTGCCATGCCTTCGATCACCGACATCGGCAGATTTTCGGCGAAGGAGGGAAGAACCAGAATATCGGCCGAAGAGATCAGCGATGCGACATCGTCAGGTCCCACCCAACCTGGAAAGGCGATCCGGTCTGCAATCCGCAGCGCGGCTGACTTTGTCCGTGCCGCCTCGACTTCGCCATCGCCGGCAATCGTGGCGCGCCAATTCTTGACAGGGCTCATGCGGTGCAGTGCCTCCAGCAATTGCGGTACGCCCTTGCGGTCGCCGATGCGGCCCAGGAACAGGATATGCACATGGTCGCCGCCGCCGACATGCGCCAGCGACGGGACTTCGGTCGCATTGGGCACGATCACAATATTGCCGGCTGCGCCCGGCGCCCGGCTGGCGACGAAATCGCGCCAAAGCCGACCCAAAACGATCACCCGATCGGCGTGCTCGAACAGAGCTTTGATACGGCCGCTTATGAAACCGCGGTCGGCTTTCCAGAATGTCTGATACTGCGCCCCGTGCAAATGCAGGACATAGGGTATCGACAGCAGCCGTGCCCAGGCGGCGATCACCATCTTGCGATAGGTGCTGCCGGAAACTGAGATGTTGATGTGAATGACATCGGCACGTCCAGCCACACGCGCTTTAAGCATCCGTAACCAAAAGCCGAGCATATAGAAGATCGAAAGTCCGACATGCCCCGGGCCACGGCTGGCAAGGAAGCACACATCGATGTCGGCGATTTCTTGCCGTTCGAACTCCTGCTTCAGCGCCCCCATGATGCGGTCGATGCCGCCCTGCCCCGAAACGCCCGACGGCGTCGCGACCAGGACATGTATTTTTCGATCGGATATGAGGCGCTGCAACATGATGGTACCCTAAATAACACAGACCGGGTAACTGCAAAGCAAACGTTCCCAATAAGGTTTACGGCAAATCTTTTAGTTCAAACTGAATCTGTTCACCCTTCGCCGTCATCGCGCTGGATTTTCCGCCAGTCGGCGGCTAGTCGAAGGTGAGTTTTCCAGGGACACGCCCTTGCTGCTCCGTTCCACGCTCATTTATGCTCCGGCGATCCTGCTGACGCGAATTTCGGCGCTGCTCCTGCTGGTCGTCGTGACGCGTTTGATCGACCAGACCGAGTATGGCCTGCTCACCCTGGTGGTGACCGTCGGTGAAATGACCGACATTGCCGTCACCAACTGGCTGCGCATCGCCTTGCTCAGGCTTGGCGGCAAGGGCGAGGTCAGCCGCGGCAGCCTAATGCTGGCGGGGCAGGTGTTGCTTGCGACCACGGCCCTGGCGCTGGTCATATCGATAGGCGCGTCGGCGGTGATCGTGCCTGAACGCTGGGTCGAGTTCGCGATCGCGGTCTGCGGCTATCTGGTCGCCGGATCCATCAGCCGCTTCGCCTTGACGGTGCTGCAGATGCAGCAGCGCCATTCGGTCTATTCAATGCTAGAAGCCCTGCGTGCGTTGCTGCAACTCGCGTTACCGATCGGCGCTATCCTTATCTTTCAGGACAGCTTTCTGACGGTGTCGCTCGGTTCGAGCCTCGGCGCCTTGATTGCCGGCATCGTGGCGGGGATCATGGCATCCCGACGCGTTGTTACCGGTCCGCCGCGTTTCACCCACAGAGACTTCTTTGCGCTCGGTGTGCCGCTGATCATCATGGCGCTGGTTGGGTTTGGGCTCAACAGCGCGGAGCGTCTGTTCCTCAAGTTCTATTACGATGCCAGCGCCGTGGCGATCTTCGCCGCAGCCTATGCGTTAGCCCGCCAACCGATCGATATGGTCGCCAACGCCATCAACATGGGCGCCTTTCCCGAGGTGGTCAGCCGCTTCGACGAGGACGGGCCCGCGGCATCGGGTCGGTTGCTGTCGCAGTTGATGGCCTTGATGATGCGGCTTTGCCTGCCTATTGCAGCGATGCTGGTCGCGCTCAGCGGCGATATCACTGAGCTCATGCTGCCCTCGCAATATCACGGCCGCTTCGGCCTGCTGTTTCCAATCATTGCCTTCAGCGTGCTGTGCGCCAACCTCACCAGCTTCGTCTATGGCGTAGTGGTGCACGCGCACAAGCGGCCGTGGCTGCTGATCATCGCCAACCTCTTCGGCTCGGTGGCAACAATCGCATTGTCCCTGCTGTTGATCCCCCCGATGGCCGAGATCGGTGCGGCTTTGGCGCTTGCGGGCGGCTCGGTAGTGGGCTCCATAACCTGCATTGTCATCAGCGAGCGGCTCACGCCGGTGCCGGTGCCGTGGCGCGACAACGGTGTTTCGGTAATCATCTCGCTCAGCACGGGGGTGGCCGCCAAGCTTGCCAGCATGGTGGCCGGCGACGTGCCGGCGATCTTCTCGCTTGTCGCCGGCGGCACCGCCGGCGCTGCGGTCTTCTTCGGGCTGACCTCGTTGTTCCATCCTGTAGCAGCGACGCAATTCGTCGCCCAGCTGCGGGCGCGGCTGCGGATCGCGTAAGGCGAAGTTCAGGGCCGACGCCTGTTTTGTGAGGGAACGCGAATCTATAAACCGGCGTTTCGGCGCCAGCGACGCTCCCAGAACTCTCGGCAGAGCAGCCCGGCATAGGCAGTGTTGGTATCGTAGTAGCGGCGCCACAAGCGTCGCGGCTCCTGGACGACGCGGAACAGCCACTCCAGGCCGGCCGCTTGTATCAGCCTCGGCGCACGGGCAACCTTGCCGCCATAGACGTCGAAACTGCCGCCCACGCCCATCACGAAGCTTGGGGCGAGTTCATCGCGGTAGCGTTTGAGAAAACGTTCCTTGCGCGGTGTCGGCATGGCCACCAACAGGCAGTCGGCATCCGAGGCGTTGATCGCCGCGACGATCCCAGCCTCGTCCTCCGGCTTGAAATAGCCGTTGCGCGTTCCCGCTATGCTGAGGCTCGGATGGTCATTGGCAAGTCTCGCTACGACCGCATCGAGAACGTGCTGTTCGGCCCCCAGCAGATACGGCCTGAATCCACGCATCGCGCAGAGGCTCAGCAGATTGATCATGATGTCGACGCCCGCCACCCGCTCGGGCAACGCGACGCCGCACAAACGGGCGCCCCAAAGCACGCCGATGCCATCGACATTGACCACGTCCGCCCCGGCCACGTCGTCGCGCAGTTCGGCATTCTGGCGCATGGTCACCAGCTTGGCGACGTTCACCACCACATGATGCAGCGGCCGCCGCAGGGTCATCGCCTCTTCGGCGATGGCCAGCGTCTCTGCCATGGTCAGCGCATGGATAGGTGCACCAAGGAACTCCCGGCGCCGTGATGCCAACAGGGAATGCTGCGCCCAAGCCGGGGCGTGCGCGTTCATGCGGCCTGCTCCCTTGCAAGCGGCACTTGTGCGATCTCTGGTTTCTTGCCTTCGATGCGGGCGTCCGGCTTGCGCGCCTTGCGCCACGTCCACAGGCCCCTCGTATCGACGAGCTTCTTGTCCTTGAGCGCTTCGGGGTCGACCAGATTGAATTGCCGATGGTCGACCAGGAGGACGACGATATCGGATTTGTCGATGGCCGATAGAGCATCGGTGAACACGATGCCCCTGCCCTCCAGCTCGTGCGGCAGCGCATTTGTGTTGGGTTCAGCCGCAATGATCTTCACATTGGGGATATCGGACAGAAGCTTCACCACTTCGACGGCCGGGCTCTCGCGCAAATCGTCGATGTTGGCTTTGAAGCTGAGGCCAAGACAGGCGATCGTCTGCTTGCGGGAGGGATCGAGCAAGGCCTCGATATCCCTGACCACCGACATGGGCCGCTCGGAATTGATCCGGCGTGCCGAAGCCATCAGCCGCGTGCTGTTGGGTGCGGCATCGATGATAAAATATGGATCGACCGCAATGCAGTGACCGCCAACGCCCGGGCTCGGCTGGAGGATGTTCACGCGAGGGTGCCGATTGGCGAGATCGATCACTTCCCATACATTGAGAGACAGATCCTGACACACTGCGGCAAGCTCGTTGGCAAAGGCGATGTTGACGTCGCGGAACGCGTTCTCCGTCAGTTTCACCAGCTCAGCACTTTCGGCCGTTGTCATGAACAGGTCGCCGGTGACGAAGGTCGAATAGAGTGCCGCGGTCCGCTCCGACGATTTGCGGGACAATCCACCGATCGAGCGATCATTGTTGATCAGCTCGGTCAGCACCTTTCCCGGCAGCACGCGCTCGGGCGAATAGGCGACCAGCACATCGGCGTCTTCGCCATGCTGGACAGGAAATTTGAGATCGGGCCGCAATTCGGCAAGCAGCCCGGTCATGATCCGCGTGGTTCCGACCGGCGATGTCGACTCCAATACCACAAGGTCTCCCCGCTTCAGCACTGGGGCGATGCTTCGTGCCGCCGCGAGCACGTAGGTTACGTCCGGCTTATGGTCGTGGGTCATCGGGGTCGGCACGGCGATGATATAGGCGTCCGCCGGCTGCGGCGTGCTGTAGGCCATGAGCTTGCCGTTCGCCACGACCTTCTGGATCAGACCGTCAAGGTCCGGCTCGACGATGTGGATTTCGCCGCGGTTGACCTTCTCGACCACCGCTCCGTTGACATCGACGCCAATGACGTTGAGCCCGCGGCTGGCGAAAATGGCGCAGGTCGGCAGGCCGATATAGCCCATGCCGATTACGGAAACGGTTTTGATTTCAGCCATGATGCAGCAGTTCCTCAACAATCCGGTTACTGGCCCGGCCATCGCCATATGGGTTGTGTCGTTCCGCCATGCCGCGATAGGCAGCCTGATCGTCGAGCAGGCGATTGGCGTTCAACAGGATTTTCTCGACATCGGTGCCGACAAGACGGGCGGTGCCGGCCACGATCCCCTCGGGTCGCTCGGTATTTTCGCGCATTACCAGCACCGGCTTGCCGAGTGAAGGCGCTTCTTCCTGCACGCCACCGCTATCGGTAAGCACCAGATAGCTCTGCTTCTGCAGGTACAGGAACGGCAGATAGTCCTGCGGCTCGACCAGGTGGATGTTCGGCACGCCTTCCAGGTCTGCGTTGACCACTGAGCGCACATTGGGGTTTGGATGGACAGGGTAGACGATCTGCACGTCTCCGCGCGCCGCCAATCCCTTCAACGCCGTACAGATGCGCTGGATGCCGCCGTCGAAATTCTCGCGGCGATGGCCGGTGACGAGGATCATCTTCTTGGAAGGGTCGAGGAAAGGGAAGCGGGCAGCGAGCTTCGCGTTCATCAGCCTGTCGGCATCGATCGCGCTTGAAAAATGCAACAGTGTGTCGATCACCGTGTTACCGGTCACGAAGATAGTGCTTTCGGCTTTTCCTTCGGCGATGAGGTTGTCGCGCGCCTGAACGGTCGGCGCAAAATGCCAGGTGGCGATGTCGCCGGCAATCTTGCGGTTCAGTTCTTCAGGAAACGGCGAGTTGATGTTGTGGCTGCGCAATCCTGCTTCGACATGAGCGACCGGGATACGCTTGTAGAAGGCAGCCAGAGCCGCGGCCATCGCCGTGGTGGTGTCGCCCTGCACCATGACGATATCGGGCTTGGCCTTGTCCAGCACCTCGGCCATGCCCAGCAGCACGCGCGAGGTCACGTCGAACAGCGACTGGCCGGGTTGCATGATGTTGAGATCGTGATGCACAGGCAGGCCGGTCAGCTCGACAACCTGGTCGACCATTTCGCGATGCTGGGCGGTTATGCATATTTCGGTGATGAAGCCTGGATGAGCAAGGGCGGCACGCGCCACTGGAAAGCATTTGAGTGCCTCCGGCCTCGTGCCGAACACGATCAGCAGTTTCTGCCTCGATGGCAGTTTTGGACGTGAAAGGACGTTCATCGCTGATCCTGGTCGCCTGCAGCCTTCGGGACATGCCGACTATTGCCCGCACGAGCTATAATAGCGTCGAGAAGCGCCTTCGTGATCTCAATTCTTAATATATGATTAACAACCAAGGCCGCGTTCTCCCGGCTTAACTCTTGTGAAAGGTTGGGCTGACAAGTAGTCTACGGTAGTAGTCTTGAAAAAGAATATATTGGATTGACTAATATTTTAATCATCGGCCACGCCGACGCATCCCGGCGCTGGGAAAATGAGCTTCTGGCGCGGTTGAGTGCGGCTGGACATGCGGTTTCGAGTAGCCGCGCGCCGACGCCTGAACCCAATGCGCGCGGAATGGATAATGTGCTGGCGCTCGAGGGCCGGCGCTTCGGCCCCTCACTGGCAAGCCGTTCCCGGCCGTTGCCATCCGGCGACACCGGCCCAGTCGATCTTATAGTCGATCTGACCGCTACCGCCGCACGACGGGGCACGCCTGTCCTGACGCTCGAATTTTGCGGCCACAGCAGCTTTGCCGCGGGCATGACCGAGATGCTGGCGAGCGGGCGGTTGCCCGAACTCAGCGCGCGCCTCGACGGCGTTGCCGTCGCCAGGGCACGGCCGATGATCAGCGATCGGCTATGGCTCTCCCGGACCAGCAACGACCTGCTCGCCGGCGCCATCTCCCTGATTGCCCAATGTGTCGCCCGCTTTTCCGCGGGCAAACTTGCGCCGATTATTGAGAGCCCGGCGCCGCCCCTGCAGAAAGGCGGATTTATCAGGCACTATCTGCCCTTTTTCGGCAGGGGAATGGTCGACCGCGCGGTGCAAAAACTGCGACGTGGTCGGCGCCCCTTCTATTGGCAGGTTGCTTACCGGCTGATCGACGGTCCAGGCGTCGCCGAAACCGGACGACTCGACGGTAAGCCGTTCACCGTGCTTGCCGATGACGGGCAGCGCTTCTACGCCGATCCGTTCGTTCTCGAGCGCGACGGCCGCCATTTTCTGTTTGTCGAGGAATTTCCCTATGCCACGGGCCGCGGCGTGATTTCGGTGGCCGAACTCGGCACCAACGGCACTTTCGGCGTGCCGAAGGTGGTGCTGGAGGAAGCGCATCACCTGTCATATCCGCAGGTGTTCGCTCACTCCGGCGAGATTTTCATGATCCCGGAAAGCGCTACGGCGCGCGAACTGGTCCTCTACCGTGCCGTGCAGTTTCCGGATCGCTGGGTACGCGATACGGTGCTGATGACGAACAGGGATTTCAACGACGCCACGCTGCTCGAATCCGACGGCCGCTTCTGGCTGTTGGGGACTGAGCGGTTCGGTCACGGTAGCGCGTCTGACACGATGGCGGTCTATTCCGCCCCGGCATTGCGTGGGCCGTGGGCTGCCCACGCGCTCAATCCCGTCGCCGTCGACCACTCCGCCACTCGGCCAGGCGGCGCCTTTATCCGCCAGGAGGGCTCGCTGCTGCTGCCGGTGCAAAACGGCTCAAGAGCCTATGGTGGCGGCTTGGGGTTAATGCGACTGGATCGGCTTGATGATTTCGATATCCGTTTCGAACTACCCCGCCCAATCGATCCGGGGCCGGCATGGGCCCGCGCGGGCATTCACACGCTCAACCGCGCCGGCGGTGTTGAGGTCGTGGATAGCGCCGGCTGACCGGATCTGAGGTCGGGGCTTAACGAGATCCAGCCGGGTTTGGGTGGGACGCAGCGGCCGAAGGAATGCTTTCGAACTGGCCCCGATAGGGCTGCTTTCTGAAGGCAAGCAGCAACACCACCATAATCGCAATCTCCGGCGACTTTGAGGAGAGCGCGTTATTCGACAGCGCGGCAAGCAAGAAGGTCATGGTGCCTATCCAGGCAGGCAGCGGCGCCCCGCGCAGCAGGCGAAAAGTGAACCAGAATATCAACACTGTAAAGAGCACGGCTATGGGCAGGCCGAAGAGCATGATGATGACCACCGGCGCGCTCTCGATGAAGGGGAGATGCAGCTTCTCGTTGACGATCTTCAGGAGTTCGTCGCCGTTCATGCCGAACAGGATGTCTTTCCAGCTGACAAGTCCGAACACCTGGTAGATCGTCACCCGGGCCATAAAGTTTTGGTCGAAGATGGTGTTGCTGAACCGGTTCAGCAGACCGCCCGCAAACAGCATCGCTACGAGCACCGCGCCACCCGTCACGGTGAACATCAGCACGACAAATTTGGCCTGCCGCTCATACTTGAGCGACAGGCCCGGCCAAGGCACGAACAGCAGTAGAATGAGGATTTCTCCGGCAGCGAGCAGCAGTGCGGCGCGAGCGCCCGATGCAGCACAACCGACGACCAATACGAAGATCGCCACCACCCGCATCCATATGCGCCAGCGCGTCAGCGGTACGAATCCGATGACTGTGGCGCAGAGCGCGCCCAGTGACAGCGGGTGGGCTGCCAGGCCGATCGGCCTGAACTGCAGTTCGTTGATACCGTACGGCAGAAATCGATGTTGAGTCACGGCCTCGATCGTGCCGATCACGGCGCTGAGGATAGCCATTCCAAGCACGACGTCGCCCAGCGCCCGCCGCGACTCCGCGTTTAATGCCAGCATCAACAGGCCTGCGGCGCCGGCCACCAGATAGGTATCGATGATGAACCCGGAGGAGCCCGCGCGGCCGGTAGCGAACAGATAAGGCACCAGCGCGAACATCAGCACCGAATAGCGGACCAGCGCCTTGAATATTCCAATTTCGTCGCCCTGCAGCAGAAACGGTCGGCTGAAAAGAACGACAGCAAGCAGCAGGAAGATCGCATAGGTGCCGAAATGCAGCTTCTCGTAGAACGAGCCTCCCTGGGCCGTATAGTCGACGACCATGTTCATCACCTGCGGTGATACCGTAAAGCGAAGCAGAAACGCGAACGCCGCGCACAGGAAAAACAGCAGCGACAGCGCGTTCTGACGGCGCGCCTGGGTGGACAACAATCGTTCCGATGCGGCAGCGGGATAGCTCATGGTCCATCCAGATGAAGATGTTCAAACGGCATTCCGGCCAACGATCCATTCAAGGGACCGCCGAAGGGAGGCGGCATGTGTGTGCCGGCGAAATATGCGCCGGGCCATGCGTTTGCCACAACCGTTAAATTCGATGCCCGTACGTTTGCACGGTCTCCTTATTTGTTCCCCGTGACAGCGTAAGGAAGCGATGTGTTTCTGATCGTTCTTCTGCCGTTCAGAGCGAGAAGTATCGGCTTCTCGATCATCTGGTGGATCACCAGACTGGCTATGCAGGCCGTCACGATGCTGACCACAGAGACCAGCAACACCGTTGCCGGATGTTCGTAGCCGATGGTGCGCCTGGCCAAATAGGCCACGGCGCCGATCACGAAGATATGCGACAGGTAAAGCGCGTAGGAGGCGTCGCCGAGCTCTTCGAGCAGGCTCCAGTGCTTCAGTTTCGGTTCCAGTATGAGGCCAAGATGAAGCAGGCTGGCTGCCCACATTACCTGCCCTACGAAGCTGATCTGGCTCATCAGCGGCGTGCCGTCATCGACGAATGCAAGCACCACACCTGCAGCGGCCATGAGGCCGAGTAGCCAGGCATGGCGTGTGCCGGAAACAAAGCCGCCATCCAGATAGCGTCGGCCTATCCACATGCCGATGACGAACGCCACCGGAGAAGCGTTCAGATAGAACTGGATAACAGGGTTGGTGGGAGCCATCAGCAGCCCGGCCAGCCACATCGCAATGAAAAAGACCGTCAGCACAATTACGCGCGCGGTCACTGACAGGAACGCGAGCGCCGCAAATGCGATATAGAAATAGACCTCATAATTGAGCGTCCAGCCGAGTGCCAGAATTGGGCTGACGCCATCTCGTTCGGGCGCTTCGTGGACAACGAAGAAGAGCGACTGGAGATAGTGGGGCCACGTAAAGACAGTCGTCTGGAAGAGACTTGGTGCAAGAGCGGCCAGAAGTGCGGCGACGCTTGTGAAAAGCCAGTAGAGGGGGACAATCCGGATCGCCCGGCGTTTCAGGAAGGTTGGAGCAGAGAAAACACCATTTCCTGTAATATAGACCATTATGAACCCGCTAACGACGAAAAACAGCACAACGCCAAGGCGCCCCGCGGTCACGATAATCGGATTGTCGATGCCGATCTGGTAAGAAAAGGCGTGCGCGAACAGAACCAGCAAGGCAGCGCAGGCGCGAAGATACTGGATCGAATAGAATTTGTTCACGTTCCTCTCCTGCAATTGCAGGCGACTGATGCCATCCTGCAGGTCGCGGTCAGTGCTTCAGTTGTCATCCAAAAGGCGTTGCGATGCTTTCAATACAAGCGCGCCGTTAAGTGCGCGTTACCGATTTCATGAAAATCACGCACCCGGTTCGGCGCCAATCCGGCGGTGGCAAGGTTTCGCACCAGATTCTGGGCAACGGATCCCTTCAACGTCCACCGGACGAACGGGTGTGAACGGCAAATGGGCCAACTTGGAAAATAAGATGTTAACGATGTTTCTGTAGAGCAGGCCAAGCGTAATGATTTAACAAGGGTTGTCACCATGTCTGCCGGTTCCGGCACCCCCCCTATCTCCGCGGCGGCTTCCAACAACAGTGCATTCGAGCGTATTGCCAATGCACGGCGCAGGGCATTGCTGCAACAGCATGGCCCAGTCGCGGCGCTAAGCTCCGCACCGGTGACGCCGCAACCTCCGGAGCCTGTCGCCACGGTGACCCTGGACAAGATCGGCGATTTCCTCGAGCTCGATTTTCGACGCCTGTTCGTCTGGCTGCGGGCCGGCCTCGCCCTGGCGCTCATGCTGGCGGTAATCGGCGGCATTGTCGGCGGCGCCTATGCATTGCTGAGCAAGCAGCGTTACACCGTCACGACGGAGGTCCTCATCAACCCTTCCAATTTGCAGGTTGTTGAAAACGACCTCTACTCGCAACCGGGCCAGGTCGATAGCCAGCTGCTCAGCACACGCAGCAAGCAGCGTATCCTGACCTCGGGCAACGTGCTTTCCCGTGTGGTGGACGAACTGAATCTGACTCACGATCCAGAATTCTTCGATCCGGACCGGAGCACATCCTCGTCTGGCGCTGTGGCGAAGCCCGACCCGAGGCTCATCGCCTTGAAGAATCTGGCGGACCGGGTAGACGCCATCGCGGACCCGACATCGTTCGTCACAACCCTCTCGGTATCTGCGGAAACCACCGCCAAGGCGATCCTGATCTCGCAGGCCCTAGTCAAAAACTTCCAGGAAGAACTGGCCAAGGCAGAAGCTGCCGGCGCCAGCCGTGCCGCGGCAGCCCTCGACAGCCGGCTTGGCCAACTCAAGAGCGACGTGCAGGCAGCCGAAGAGAAGGTCGAGAGCTACAGGCGTAGCCACAATCTGTCCACCAGCAATGGCCAGCTTGTCAGTTCGCAGACAATGACGCAGCTCAATGGCGAAATCGTCGATGCGCAATCGCGCGTCATTGCCGCGCAGGCAAGCTACGACGCCCTGGTTGCCTCCGGCATCAATGGGGCAAATCCCGACCCCACGGTTTCGGAAGCGCTCGCAGCGCTGCGCGACAGGTCAAACAGCCTGCGGCAGCAGATCGATTCACAGTCGATGACCTTCGGCCCGCGTCACCCGACGATTGTCAGGCTCAGGACGGAGCTCGAGACCGTCAACTCGCAACTCCGGGCCGAGTTCTCCCGCACCGTCGGCACGGCAAAGGCCAGCCTGGACAAGGCCAGGGCCTCGTTGGCTTCTCTCAACGCCAGGATGAACGATCTGAAGAGCAATGTATTCACCGACAGCGAGTCCGAAGTCGCCCTGCGTGAACTTGAACGCGATGCCGCCTCGAAGAGAGCCGTCTATGAGAGCTTCCTGTCACGTGCACGCCAAATCAGCGAGCGCGAGCAGATCGACACGACAAACGTACAGGTGATTTCGACCGCGGTGCCCCCGCCCGCGCGCTCATGGCCCCCGCGCACTGCCCTGGTAGCAGGCGCAGGAGCGTTCGCAGGCTTTGCCCTGGGCATGCTGCTGGCCATCGGCATGGGCATCATCCGCGACATGCGTCGGCCGCCGAACCGATCAGGCCTTGCCGCCAGCCGAGCCTGAAGCAAGGCATGGTGAAGCGCATCGTTTTCCACATCGCCAGCCTGAGGGGCGGCGGCGCCGAACGTGTCTTCGTCCTGATGGCAAATGAACTGGCGTCGCGTGGCCACGAGGTCACGCTTTTTACCTGGAACGCGGAAGGCCCTAACGCCGCGCTGCGTTCCGCTGCCGTGCATCTGGTCGACTTCGGCCTTCTCTTGCGCGGCGAGGGTTACGCCAAGTCGGCGACGCTGAAAGGCATCGTGCGAAGCGCAAATTTGTTCCGCCGGCTTGATCCTGATGCGGTCTATAGTGCCCCGGAATTCGCCAATCTGGTGATGGCGCTATCACTCATGTTGGCCAGAAGCCGGGCAAAATTCTTTCCAAGTTTCCACGCCGCCGCCTCGCTGCCTGCCAGCGGCCTCGGCGCGAGACTGGCGATCGGGCTTTCCGCGCTGGTTGGCGCGCGTGCAACCAAAGCCATCGCCGTTTCGGCGGGCGTCGGCGGTGACATCATCGCCCGCGGCTTCCCCAAATCCAAGGTCGTCGTCATCAACAACCCGCTGCCGCCGGCTGAAGCACCGCAGAGGAATTCCTATGCCTGGCAGGCAGCGTTGGCGGCGATGGGCGATGGCCCGGTCATCGCCACCGCCGGACGCCTGGTGCCGGTCAAGGACCACCGGACTTTGCTGCGGGCCTTCGCTGCCCTGCGCGCCGGCCGCCCTGCCCGGCTTGTCATCTTCGGCGAAGGTCCGCTGGCTGCCGAATTGCACGCCTATGCCGAAGAGACCGGCATCGGCGCGCACGTGCTCTTTGCCGGCTACGTCAACGACCCCGCAGCTTGCTATGCCGCAGCCGATCTGTTCGTTCTGTCATCGACCAGCGAAGGCTTTGGCAACGTGTTGGTCGAGGCCATGGCTGCAGGTGTCCCCGTAATTTCCACCGATGCTCCGCATGGCCCGCGCGAAATACTCGGTGACGGCCGCTTCGGCACCTTGGTGCCGGTCGGTGACGCCGCAGCCCTGGCAAAGGCGATGGCCGAAATGCTGGATCACCCCATCCCTGCTGCCGTGCTGAAAAACAGGGCGGTGGATTTCACAGTCGACAAGATCGGCGATCGCTACGAAGCGTTGCTCTAGTTGTCGCGCACGGCCAGCAGATCGCTGTTGAATGCGATCGACGCGGTCGGGTTTTGATTGCCGTAATCTCTTCACAAGCTGAGGCGCAACGATTCATGGTGAGGCGTCCCGTCGTTCCTTGAGTTGCTGGGCGAGGAAGTCCTTGACCGAATCGAGAACCGCGTCCCGTTCATGAGATACGCCTGGCAGCAAATCGAAGCGCACGCGCGCACCCGCCTCCTCGAACGATCGACACAAGGCCATGAGGCGTTCCGGCCGTGTTCGCCCGGCATCGTTGGCGCCTGGCATCCAATGCGTGGTGCCTTGGACATGAGTGATTTCCCAAGTCTCCAGGTCAGCGTCGCCGACGATCATCTGGAAAGGCACTTTTGCCAGCGCTGCGGCATCGAAGGTGATGCCGAACTTCTCCGGCAGATCGCGAATGCCCACCCACCAGTCATGCGTCGGATCGAGTAAGGTCACCGAGCCTGGCGCGCCGATTGAGGCCGCCCAGAGCCTGTCGGGATGCAGGATAGCAAAACGATGCGTGAAATGCCCGCCGCCGGAAAATCCGAACATGGCAAAGCGGCTCCAATCCTGACTGTATTTGGCGCTGACCTCCTCAATCATGGCGAGCAGCACCTGATCGTAGCGTATGTTGCCCTCGAGCATATATTTGTACCCACTGCGGGCATCGTCCCCGAGAACGCCGATCGGAAACAGCGGACACAACACGGCGCAGCCGTTCCAGCGTCCGAACTCGGAAAACGCGTCGCGGAATCCAAGAAAAGAGGTGCGGCCGGTGCCATGGACAGCGACCATCAGGTCGACTTTGGCCCCTTCTCCAACCGCGGGAGGCACATACAGGCAATAGTGAAAGCGCGGGTCTGATTTGGAAGCAAAGATGGCGGTCGCGCCAAGGTCATAGGTAGCGCGACCGCGATCTGCGACAGACCCCCTGGCAACGCTTGTCAAACCGATAACTCCTTAATACGCCCGGCGTTCACGGCAATCTTATACCGGTCGGCCGACCTCGTGAACTGGATGCGCCTCCAGGCAGCCGCGAGGAGGACCTCGTCTTGCACCGGAAGCAGGTCGCCGGTGGGACGATCGGAGGCAAAAAGAATGCCTCCGCCAACGCCTCGGGCAGCCGCCATTAACTTTTCGTTAACCATGCCGGGCTAGCCTTAACCAATCAGTAAGGACTCGCCTCTGTGACCTGCGTCGCTCCCATCCAAAACAAGTCCATACGCTTTCGAGCGCGCTCGTTTGTAGCCTTCACCCTCACCCCTGAGGCCCCGCTAGGGGAATGGCTGCAAAGCCTCGATCACTGGACCGAAAACTCTCCCGGCTTCTTTGCCGGCCGCCCGGTTGTGCTCGATCTGACTATGTTCAAGCCCGAGGTGGGCGAGATGCGGGATCTTGTCTCACAACTCGCGGAGCGCGGGATTCGCATTTACGCGATCGAGGCCGATGGCAATGTTGCTCTTGATGCCGATCTGCCGCCGCTCCTCGTTGGCACCAAGGAGGCCACCGCTGATGCGCTTTACGCGCAGCCGAACCCGAAGGCCGCCGCTGAGGCCAAGACGGAAGAGCCGCAGGCGCCGAACTCATTGATGATCAAGGCACCGATCCGCTCCGGCCAGTCGATCTTTCACCCCGATGGCGACGTGGTCATTGTCGGCTCCGTCAGTTCCGGATCCGAGATCATCGCCGGAGGATCGATCCACGTCTACGGCACGTTGCGTGGACGTGCGTTCGCCGGCGCCACGGGAAATTCCGCAGCTCGCATCTTTTGCCGGAAAAATGAAGCCGAACTTCTGGCGGTAGACGGCTGGTACCGCACCGCCGAGGAGATGGACGCCTCCTCGCGAGGAAGGCCGGTACAGGCCTTTCTCGAGGACGGCGCACTTTGCGTCGCACCGCTCAACTAACAACATTGGAGGCACAAATATGGGCAAGGTAGTGGTTGTCACATCCGGCAAAGGGGGTGTCGGCAAGACGACCTCGACGGCCGCTCTCGGCGCCGCGGTCGCGAAAACCGGCAAGCGGGTGGCCCTCGTCGACTTCGATGTCGGCCTGCGCAACCTCGATCTGATCATGGGCGCCGAGCGGCGCGTTGTTTTCGATATCGTCAACGTCATTCAGGGAACCGCCAAGCTCTCGCAGGCGCTGATCCGTGACAAGCGGCTCGAAACGCTGTTCCTGCTGCCGGCCTCGCAAACGCGCGATAAGGATGCTCTCACCGAGGAAGGAGTCGCCGATGTCATCGACAAGCTGCGATCGGTTTTCGACTACGTCTTCTGCGACAGCCCGGCCGGCATAGAGCGGGGCGCGCAACTTGCCATGCGCTTTGCCGACGAGGCGGTAATCGTTACCAACCCGGAAGTGAGCTCGGTCCGCGATTCCGATCGCATCATCGGCCTGCTCGACTCCAGGACGATGAAAGCCGAGCAAGGTGAATCGATTGCCAAACACGTCCTCGTCACGCGCTACGACGCTGCCCGCGCTGCCCGCGGCGAGATGCTCAGCATTGATGACGTTCTTGAGATCCTGTCCACGCCTCTGCTGGGAATAATTCCCGAGAGCCAGGACGTGCTGCGCGCATCCAATGTGGGCGCGCCGGTTACGCTCAGCGAAAACACCAACCCCGCCGCACGCGCCTATATCGACGCGGCAAGAAGACTCGAGGGCGAGGACCTGCCGGTCATTCTGCCTTTCGAACGGAGGGGCCTCCTCGACCGGCTGTTGGGAAGGAGGGCAGCATGAACCTGCTCGATATCTTCAAGCGCCGTGGCAGCGCGCCCGTGGCGCGCGAGCGCTTGCAACTGCTGTTGGCTTACGAGCGTCGAAGCCGCAACCAGCCCGATCTCGTCTCCGTGTTGCGCGAGGAGATCATGGCGGTGATCGCCCGGCATGTTCAGGTCGACCAGGATTTCCTGCAGGTAAGCATGGATCACGGCGAAACGACGTCGAGATTGGAGATCGACATCCAGATCCCCAACAAAGTCGCAATGCCCATGGCCGCGGCGTTCTAACGAAACCCTCCAGTCAGGGCTTGCGTCGGCTGCTGCCGAAATTGCGGCGCCGTGGTTGGTGTGCTTGAGCCGGTCGCCGGCAAGTTCTCGCAATTCGAGGACAATAACCACTCCCTCACCAAAACCCCGCGGCCGTTTCCAGCCGCGGGGCGCCTTGGGAGGCCTTTCGAAACCCGTGGTCAAATGTTGGCGAGCAATTCGTTGACGCGGCTTTCCATGTCGGCAAGGGCTGTGTCGACGTCCTTCTGGCCACTGATTGCTGCACTCATCTCTTCGCCGATAATGTCCTGGATCGCAAACTGACGCTGTACGGCGGACGGCAGCGGCTTGCCGAGATCAGCGACCGCAGAGATCGTGTTGCGATGCGGCAGTGCCTTGGAGGCGTCCGAGGTGATGACGGCCTTGTAGGCTGGCAAGTGGCCGGTGCGCGACCATTCGAAGTCGTTGTCGGCGAAGAATTTCAGGAATTTACCGATAGCCGCGATCTGTTCAGGCGTGCGGTCTTTCTGCGAAACGGCCCAGGTGTGGCCGTCGGCATATTGCGCATGGGCGCCGCCAAACAGCTGCGGATACGGATAGACCGCATATCCGCCCTTGTTGAGCGCCGTCCCCTTGGTCTCGGACTGGGCGTTGTAATCGCCGACCACCCACGTACCGTTGAGATGGACGCCACCCTCGCCCGCAAGGAAGGCGTTGATCGAGCCGCCATAGTCGAGATCCTTGGTGGTGTAGCCCTTCTCGAAGATCGCCTTGTACATCTCGACGACCTTCTTGGCTTCCGGCGTATTCAATTTCACATGCTTCGGATCGGCAAAGAAATCGGAATCCTGCTGGAAAAGATAGGTGTAGAGGTTGCGTGTGTAGAGTGCAGTCTCATTGGCCAGGTTCTGGACGAAATAAGGCTTGCCCGTCTTCTGCTTGAACTGTTCGGCCTGGGCGAGCAGTTCCTCGGGCGACTTTGGAAAAATCGGCGTGCCGTCGGCATTGACGAGGCCGGCTTGTTTGAAAAGATCCATGTTGACGTGATAGAGCATCGTCCAGCTGTCGATCGGCAGGCCATAGATCTTGCCGTCTTTGGTGGCGCCATTGCGTGCCGCGTCGGTGAAAGCGTCGGGTGTCACGCCGACCGACTTCAAGAGATCGTCGAGCGGCATCAACAGGCCCTTCGACTGATAATCCGACAGTACGGATTCATGGATCGTGACGATGTCCGGAGCGTCGCCTGAAGCGAACTGGGCGGTCAGCTGATCATAGCCGGGCCATTCCACGGTGGTGACGTTGACGTGGACATCGGGATTGTCGGCGTTGAACTTGTTGATCAGCGAGGTAATGATGCCGCATTCGCCAACGGCCTTGGTGGCATCGGTGTTGGTGCCGAAATCAGCATCGCAGGCGCCGAAAAAGCGCTGCACGCTCAGTTCCGTGGCCGCAAAGCTTGGAGCTGCGAGCAGCATTGCGCCCGCAGAGACTGCGGCAAACAGTATTTTCTTCAGTTTCATATCAGTTCCTCCTACTGAGTTTCCGCCGCTCCACCCTGGATTGGCTTTCGTGCTTCAATCGCCGCGCATTCCCCCGGCCGTCAGGCTATCTTCGTTATCTCACCGCAGCGCCGGAGACCGCCGTGACGATGTATTTCTGGAAGAACAGGTAGACGATCAGGATCGGGGCACCGGCGAACACCGCCTGCGCCATCAGGAAGCCGATGCCTTCGGACTGGGCGAAATTGGTCTGAGTCGAGGCCATGCCGACCGTCAGCGTGAACATGTCCTTCCTCGTCGCCGAAATCAGCGGCCAGAAGTAGTCGTTCCACGCGCCGAGAAAGGTGAAGATGCCGAGCGTCGCCTGCGCAGGCAGCGTGAGCGGCAGAAGCACCTTCCAGAAAATCCTGAGCCGGCTGGCGTTATCGAGCATGGCGGCTTCGTCCAGCTCTTTCGGGATGGCCTTGAAATACTGGGTCATCAGGAAGACGCCGAACGGAGCCGAAAGGCCCGGCAGAATGAGCCCTTGATAGGTGTTGTGGAACTTCAGCATGCTGAAGATCTGGTGGCGGGCGACAAGCACCGCCTGTTCCGGAACCGCCAGGCCGAACAGCACGATCACGAACAGCACGTCTCGGCCGGGGAAATTCAGCCGTGCAAAGCCGTAGCCGGCGAGCGACGACAGGATCAACGTGCCGAGCGTCAATCCGCCCGAGACGATGATGCTGTTGCGCACCCAGATGAACACCGACGAGGTGCCGACGGTGTTGATGTAGTTCTTCAGCGTATAGGGCGCGTGAAACACCGAGTTCGGATCGGCCATCAGCTCCGTATTGTCCTTGAGCGACAGGCCGATGACCCACAGAACCGGCGCGATCATGACGATCGAAAGCAGGATGACGAGGGCCAGCAACACATGGTCGCCAAATGCCCGTCCCTTGATGGAAGCGGCCGGAGCGCTCATGCCTGGTCTCCCCTGCTGCGCGTCACCAGGTACTGGGCCATGGCCGCGACCAGGATGAGGATGAACAGGATTTCCGATGCCGCGGCGCCCAGGCCGAGATCCCAGCGACGGAATGCGGTATCGTAGATGTAGAGCACGATCGGCTTGGTCAGGTTGTTCGGACCGCCCCGCGTCATCAGCCAGGCCTGGCCGAACAGCTGGAATTGCAGCACGATCTGGATGATGATCACCAGGATGAAGGTCCGCTTGATCGACGGCAGCGTGATCGAGCGTAGCGTCTGCCAGCGGTTGGCATTGTCCAGCGCTGCCGCCTCGTAAATATCCTGTGGAATCTGCTGGAGCGCCGAGAGAAAGAGCATCATCGGCAGGCCGATGCACCACCAGATGGTGGCAATGGCGATGCCGATCATCGCAAGGCTGGGATCGGAAATGAAGGCCGGTGCGGTTGCGCCGAACCATCCGTAGATCGTCGACAACAGGCCGACATTCGGAATGAAGACGATGCGCCAGATCAGCGTGACGATGGTGACCGACAGCACCGACGAGGAAAAGAACAGCGTCCGCAAAACCGCGGCAGTGCGCGTGCGGCGGTTGAGGCAAAGCGCCAGGAAAAGGCCGATCAGCGCCAGCGTCGGCACCGTCAGAAGCACGAAGTAGAAGGTGTTCCAGATCGATTGCAGGAAGACCTTGTCGTGATACAGCCTGGCGTAATTGCCGAGACCGACAAAATTTCCGGACGAAAACGTGTCGGCCTTGTGGAAACTCAGCCACATCCCCCAGAGCAGCGGGAAGAGCAGCAGCGTGGTGAAGAAGAACAAGAATGGCGCAACGAAAATGAAGTTTCGCCATTGCGGCGCATAGATGTCGGCGGTAGGGGCTCTGACGCCGACGGCAAGCGTCGCGGTCGGGGACGTCGCCAGCCGGTCAACCATCTCAGGCCTCCCTCGCATGCCAAGCGCGGCCGGTCTCGTTGAACAGATGCGATTTCTGGCCGTCGAAGGCGAGCCCGATTCTGTCGCCGACGGCGACGCGGCTGTTGCCGGCATCGGAGCCGACGATCTGCTGGCCATCGCCCAGCCGCGCGTAGATCAGGGTGCGTTCGCCGAGCCGCTCGAGCACATCGACGACGCCGTCGGCATTGCCCTGTCCGGCGGCAACGATGCGCACGTCTTCCGAACGGATGCCGAAAGTGTAGTTGCCGTCGGTCAATTGGCTGGAGGCGATCTCGGTCTGCACCGAGATGCCGTCTGCAAATCTGGCCGTGGCGTTCTTGCCCGATCTGTCGAGTATCGCATCGACGAAGTTCATCGCCGGCGCACCGACGAAACCCGCGACGAATTTGGTCGCCGGGCGTTCGTAGATCTCCATAGGGGTACCGATCTGGTCGATCTTGCGATTGTTCATGACGACAATGCGGTCGGCCAGCGTCATTGCCTCGACCTGGTCGTGGGTGACGAAGATCATCGTCGATTGCAGCCGCTGGTGAAGCTGGGCAAGCTCGATGCGGGTTCGGGTGCGCAGCGCCGCATCGAGATTGGAGAGCGGCTCGTCGAACAGGAAGGCCTTCGGCTCCTTGACGATCGCACGGCCGATCGCAACGCGCTGCCGCTGACCGCCGGAGAGCTGGCCCGGCTTGCGATCGAGCAGATGCGGCATTTCGAGGATGCGAGCGGCTTCGTTGATGCGCGCCTCGATGACCTTGCCTGGTACGCCGATATTCGCAAGGCCGAAGGCCATATTGTCGCGCACCGTCATATGCGGATAAAGCGCATAGGACTGGAACACCATCGCAATACCGCGCTTGCCCGGCGGCAGATGATCGATGCGCTCGTTGTTGATGGCAATCTCGCCGCTATCGACAGCTTCAAGACCGGCGATCATCCGAAGAAGCGTCGATTTTCCGCAGCCGGACGGCCCCAGGAACACGATGAATTCGCGTGCCCTTATGGAGAGCGACAGATGATCCAGCACCGTCATGGCACCGAACTGCTTGCTCACGTTCCTGATCTCGATATCGGCCGTCACGTCGACGCTCCTCCTCAGCGTTTGCGCTTTCTCGATGATCCGCCCGAACTCAGAGCCTCAGGCGTATGAACTGGTAGGAATACGCCGGCAGCGACAGGTTTAGTTTGCCGCCGGCGACTGCGGCGCCCTCACCCTTCCTGGGGCTGACATTGCCAGGGTTTTCGGCCGAATTGACGGCTTTCAGATCGGCGTGTGCCATCACCTGGTGATCGACGATCTCCGCCGCGCCGAAGCCGGAGAGGTCGACCACTGTTTCGATTGCCTCGCTCGAATGGCGGTTGACGGCGAAGAAAGTGACGTGGCCGGTTTGCCTGTCGTGCACGCCGGCAACATCGACATAGGCGACGTCGCCCGCAACGCTGGATCTGTAGGTCGGGCTTTCCACCTTGAGATCCAGCGCATTGCCGCGGCCATAGTTGGAAGCAAACAGATACGGATAAAAAATCGTCTGCCGCCATGCCGGGCCATTCGGAACGGTCATGATCGGCGCGATGACGTTGACCAGTTGTGCCAGGCAGGCGATCTTGACGACGTCGGAACGGCGGATGAAGGTGTTGAGGATCAGGCCGACCTGCAGCACATCCTCGAAATTATAGATGTCTTCGAGCAACGGCGGGGCGAACGGCCAACCGTCGCTACCGCCGAGTATCTTCTTGTCCTGCTCCTTGGAATGGTACCAGACGTTCCATTCATCGAACGAGATGTAAACCTGCTTGTTGGAGCGCTTCTTGGCCTTGATATAGTCGATGACGCCGGCGACCGAGACAATGTAGGCGTCGAGCTTTTCGCTCATGGCGAGATAGTTCGGAGCGTCGTTGGCTTCGTTGTCGAAATACATGTGCAGCGAGATGTAGTCGACCTCGTTGTAGGTATGGTCGAGAACCGTCGCTTCCCATTCAGGGTAGGTGGGCATCTTGGCGTTCGAAGAGCCGCAGACCACCAGTTCGAGTGACTTGGAGAAGGCGCGCATGGCCTTGGCTGTCTCATGCGCCAGGCGGCCATACTCGTCCGCAGTCTTGTGGCCGATCTGCCAGGGGCCATCCATTTCATTGCCGAGGCACCAGAGCTTGACGTCGAAGGGCTCCTTGCGGCCGTTGGCTATGCGCTTGTCGCTCCATTTGCTGCCGCCGGGATGGTTGGCGTACTCCAGCAGGTTGCGGGCTTCGTCGAGGCCGCGCGAGCCGAGATTGACGGCAAGCATCATCTCGGTGTTGGCGCAGGTGCACCAATCGGCAAATTCATGCAGGCCGACTTCGTTGCTTTCCGATGTGTGCCAGGCAAGGTCGAGGCGCACCGGGCGCTGTTCCTTGGGGCCAATGCCGTCTTCCCAATTGTAGGCCGAGACGAAATTGCCGCCGGGATAGCGCACAATCGGAACATTGAGTTCCCTGACGAGATCGATGACGTCCTGACGCATGCCGTTGGCATCCGCTGTCGGATGGCCGGGCTCATAGATGCCGGTGTAAACTGCCCGCCCCAGATGCTCGATGAAGGATCCGTAGAGCCTCGGATCGATTTCCGAGACAACATAATGCGGATGAGCCGTAACGGCTGCCTTCATGCATTCCTCCCATCGATATCAAAAATGATGATTTAAATCATCTTGCCCGATATCAAAGCGGGATTGACAGCCCTTCGTCAAGCCAAAATACCCAAATGTAGGACAATTAGACGAACGCTTTGGCGCAGCAGAAAGCCAGCTAGTTGAAATTTCTAAGTTATCTTCAGAACCCGGTTTCATGATATCAACCAGTTTTGATCCTGAGCAGGATGTCCTGATCGTAGTTTCCAAAGCCCTTGCCGAAAATGTTTATCCCGCCGGGGCGCTCGGCGTCGTCCTTGACGCCGATACGGACGCGGATTGAATGATGGCTCTTCAGATCGAGTGCGGCGAGGCCGGTTTCGGAAATCCTGAGACCGTCGACATAGGTGCCGTCATTGGCAATTCGCCAGTTCTTCAGCTTGCCGTATTGCGAGCCCTTGAGCTTCCACCAGGAGGGCGTGAAGACGCCGCGCTTGTCGCCGAAATCCCCCGGTGACGTCCAGGTGCCGACATCGACACCATTGATCGTCAGCGTGATGTCCGAGGGCCAATCGGCGCTGGTGCCTGGCACTTCCGAAGAGAGCTCTATCGCCACTTCGAGTCCGGTGATCTCGGCATTGGCGAGCTTGGCATTGTTGGGGAACTGGTATTCGACAAAACCGCGCGTGAACCACAGCAAACCGGCTTTCATGCGGTCCGGATCAAGGAAAGTGTTGGGAACATCGAGCAAGCCAATGATGCCGTCCGGCGAACAAAGGCCGCAGGGCGCGGTAACCTCGAAGCCGGTGTAAAGCCCGATCGGCATCGACACTTCGATCGCGTCGTTCTTGACCGCACGATATTCGCTCTTGAACACGACGAGCACTTCTTCGGCCGTCGGATAACAGATTTTCTGACTGCCTTTCTTCGCTTTCAGGTTCTCGGTTCGGATCAGCCCCGCATCCTCCAGCACCTGGATGTTGGTCGAGACGGTCGACTGCGGCAGCGACAGCACGGCGGCGATTTCGTTGATATTCATCGGCCCCTTCTCATGCAGCAGCTTCAGCATCGAGATCCGCGCCGAGGAGGCAAGCCCCTTGAGCACGGCAATGCCTTCCTCAGGTTCAATCACCAGAAAATTGCGACTCATGAAATTGCCCGGCCCATGCGAAATCCATATCCGAAATTTACCCTGTATATCGAGATAGCTGATTTAATCAATGCGCAGGCGGAACGCCGGGCAATTTGTTGAATCCGGCAGGGCGAGGGTCGCGCGGTGGCCCTGCACAGAGTTTATGCTGGAGTCACATGCAGAGTGGACACCTGAACGCCGATCGCCCAATCTAGTCCCGAGCCGAGCCCCGGTGATGGCGGCTTGCACATAAATTGGTGTGGACGGGTCGTGACCAAAGGGTGGAAATTATACGATCAGCGACTGGCCTGGGTCCTCGTCGCGCCTGTGCTTATGCTGCTTACCCTGCTTCTGCTGCTGCCGATCGCGATGATGACGGTCTACACGTTTTTCACCTTCGTCACCGCCGGAGTTGAGTCGGCGGTGCTGACCTTCGATAACTGGAAGGAATTCCTCACCGACAGCTACTATCACGGCTTTCTTTGGAAGACCGTTCGCGTCGGCGCCATCACCGCGGTGATCTGCGCGATCCTTGGCTATTTCCCCGCCTATTTCATCTGGGCCACGACCTTCAGGCACAAATGGCTGCTGTTGCTGCTGCTCATCGTGCCGTTCTGGATCAGCTTCACCATCCGGACGTTCTCGTGGATCCACATCCTCGGCGAACAGGGGCTGATCAACGTCGCGCTCATCAGGCTGGGCGTCATCAACGAGCCGTTGCCGATGCTCTACACCGAGGGCGCCGTCATCATGGGGCTGCTGCATTTTCTGCTGCCCTACATGATCCTGAACGTCTATGTCAGCCTGGAAAGCATCGACCGCACGCTGATCGCCGCCGCCCGCTCGATGGGCTGTACCAGCGCGCAGGCGTTCCGCGAAGTGACCTTGCCACTATCGATGCCGGGGCTGGGCGCTGGGCTGCTGCTCTGCTTCGTGCTGGCGGCCGGTTCCTATGTGACGCCGCAGCTGCTCGGCGGTAGCCGCGATGCGCTGTTCGGCAACCTGATTTACGATACCATTATGGGGCAGCTCAATTGGCCGATGGGCGCAACGCTTTCCATCGTCCTGTTCGTCCTGCTCGGCGCCGCCGCGGCCGCCTACAGCCGCTATATGGGCCTGTCGCAGATCATGAAGGGCCTCAGCGCATGAGAGCGGATCATCCCGATCGCGAAGGCAGATGGGCCTGGCGGCTGACCGGCGTGGTCACGGTGTGCGTCTACGTCTTCATGTTTGCGCCGATCCTCGCCACGGTCGTGCTTTCCTTCAACGCCTCGATGTTCGGCGGCTTTCCCCTCACCGGCTTCAGCCTGAGATGGTATAAGAAGCTGCTCACCAACGAGCCGGTTCTCGACGCCTTCCGGACATCGATGTGGATTGCCCTGGTAACGGCGACGGTGACGACGCTGCTCGGCATCATGGCGGCATTGGCGCTGGTGCGCTTCGAGTTTCGTGGCAAGCAGGCGATCAACACACTTGTCATTCTTCCCGCGCTGGTCCCCGAAACGATACTCGGCGTCGGCCTGCTGGTCATGATCAAAGCCGTCGACCAGCCGCGCAGCATGACGCTGCTGGTGCTCGGCCACATTCTGCTCACGCTCCCCTACGTGGTGCTGATCGTCCAGGCGCGCATGGTCGGCATAAAGCGTTCCTATGAGGAGGCGGCGCTGTCACTCGGCGCGCCGCGTGTGTCGACATTCCGCGAGATTACGCTGCCGCTGCTCATTCCCGCAGTGCTTGCCAGCGTCCTGCTCGCTTTCACCATTTCGTTCGACAACACTTCGGCCAGCCTGTTCTGGCGGCCGGCGGGCGTCGAGACCATGCCGACGCAAATCCTTTCGATGCTGAAGATCTCGATCAGCCCCGAGGTGAACGCGCTCGGAACCGTCATGATCCTTTTGACGGTCGGCATTCCCTTGGCTGGCGGGCTCATCCTGCAAAGCCTCACCTGGTTCAAGGCAGGCAAGTGAAAATGAAAATGGGAGAACGGAAATGAAAGTGACAACCACCAAACGACTGGAACGGCTCAACGAACGCTATGCCGATGGCGACATCAGCCGGCGATCATTCCTGACGCTGACGGCCGCCGCTGCCGCCGCCACCGGGCTTTCCATGCCCTGGATGGGACGGGCGCTGGCCGCGGTTTCGGAAGTGCGCTTCGACGGATGGGGCGGCGTGGTGCAGGAAGCGATCGATAAGTACGCGTTCCAGCCCTACACCGCCAAGTCCAAGGTCAAGGTCGTCCAGGGCACCTTCGGCGACGAGAACGAGATCATCACCAAGATCAAGACGTCGAAGCCGGGCGACTTCCAGATCGTCCATTCTTCCGGCGTCAACTACTACATCAAATACGTCAATGGCGGTTTCAATTCGGAGATCAACGAGGCGAACATCCCGAACATGGCGAATGTGCTGACCGCCATGATCGAGCCGTTCCGCAAGATCACGCCGAAGCTGTCGGCAGTGCCATATGATTACGGCACCACTGGCATCGCCTACAACAACAGGGTCATTTCGCCGGATGAAGCAAAGGAAAAGGGCGCCAACCTGCTTACCGACAAGAAATATGCCGGCAAGATCGGCGGCTACGCCGATATGACGACGCGCGTCTGGTATGCGGCGCTGCAGACGAAACAGGATCCCAACAACATCCAGGACATGGATGCCATCTGGGCCAAGGTTCGCGAGACCCGCGACCTGGCCAAGAAGTTCTGGAGTTCCGGCGCGGAACTGATGGACCTCCTGTCGCGAAACGAGATCGTCGTCACCGACGCCTGGTCAGGACGTGTCGCCGCCCTGCAGCAGCAGGGCCAGCCGATCGGCTATCTCGACCCTGCCGGCTCATACGCATGGATGGAGGATATGCTGGTGCTCAAGGGTTCGCCGATGGCCGAATGCGAGGAACTGATCAACTTCATGCTGGATCCGGCAACGTCGATCGCCGTCGCCGAGGGCCAGAACTATCCGCCATCGCTTGACCCGACCAAGGTGAAGCTGACCGACAAGATCGCGGCACTTCCGGCCTTCGACCCGACCGGATCGATGAAGTCGCTGACCTTCGCCGATCCGCTCTACTGGGCGAAGAACGAGGACGCCTGGACCAAGCAATGGGACAGGGTGTCGAAAGGTGCATGACGACAACAGCCACGACCAGCAGCCCCGGCCGGCTTCGGCCGGGGCCGCTGCCGACCCGCTTGCCCAAGGCGAGAGGCAACCGACAGGAAAGCCTGCGGTCGAGTTCCGCGACATCGATATTTTTTACGGCAAGTTCGCCGCTGTGCGCGATTTTTCACTGGCGATCCGCAAAGGTAGTTTCGTCACCTTGCTCGGGCCGTCCGGCTGCGGCAAGACGACAATCCTGCGATCGATCGCGGGCCTGGTCGACATCTCCAGCGGCCAGATCTCGATCGGCGGAAAGCGGGTCGACGATATCCCGATCTACAAGCGCAACATTGGTCTGGTGTTCCAGAACTACGCGCTCTTTCCGCACAAGAACGTCTTCGACAACGTCGCATTCGGCCTGAAATATCGAAACGTGCCGAAACCGGAAATCGTGCGCCGGGTCAAGAAGGCGCTGGATATGGTGCGGCTGCCCGGCAGTGAGACAAAGCTGCCATCACAGCTCTCTGGCGGCCAGCAGCAACGCATCGCACTGGCCCGCGCCATCGTCTTCGAGCCGGAAGTGCTGCTGCTGGACGAGCCCTTGTCGGCACTCGACGCCAACATGCGCGAGGACATGCGCGTCGAGATCAAGAAAATCCAGAGGGAGACGGGCATCACCGCTATCTTCGTGACGCACGACCAGGAAGAAGCTTTGTCGATGTCCGACTACATCGTCGTCATGAATGCCGGCCTGATCGAGCAGATCGGCTCCCCCGCGCAGGTCTATGACCAGCCGGCCACCGCATTCGTTGCCAATTTCCTTGGCAAGGCCAACATGCTGCCCGGCAGCGTGACTGTGATGGACGGCAAGATGGCGACGATCGCGCTGGCCAGCGGCCATGTCGTAAAGGCGGCCGCGCCGAAGGCGCTCGCGACCGGCAGCGCGGTCACCGTCGTCGTTCGCCCGCAGAAGCTTACCGTCGGTACCGTCGGTGCTGCCAACAGGCTGGCGGGACGGATAGTCTCGACCTCCTATCTGGGCGGCAATGCGGTCTACGAGATCGACATCGGCGCCGGCACGCTGGTGCGCGCCAACACGCTGATCGACGGCCAGCCGCTGCGTGAAGGCGAAATGGTCGATGTCTGCTTCGATCCTCTGAGCTGCGTGCTTCTCGACGCGCAAGGCTTACGCATCGCGTAGCGAGGCAGAACTGAGCCGTTCAGTCTTTCGCGTCACCCTTTGGCCCGAGAAATCGCGCATAGACCTCACCGAGAATACCGCGCCGGAAAACCAGCACGCAGACCATGAAGGTCAGGCCGGTGGCGATGGTCACCGGAAAACTCGAGGTGGCGAGTGTGTTTTCCAGGCCGACGACCAGACTGGCCCCGATGATCGGCCCGACCATGGTGCCGATGCCGCCGAGGAGCGTCATCAGGATCACCTCGCCCGACATCTGCCAGGTGACGTCGGTGAGCGTGGCAAACTGAAAAACGATCGCCTTGAGCGCGCCGGCCAGCCCGGCCAATGTCGCCGACATGACGAAAGCCGCCAGCTTGTAGTTGGCGACGGAATAGCCCAGCGAAATGGCCCGGCTGTCGTTTTCCCGGATGGAACGCAGGATCATGCCGAAAGGCGAGTTGATGATGCGCCAGATGGCGAACACGCCGATGAGGAAGACTGCCAGCACGAAATAATAGATGTTGATCGAGACGTTCAGGTCGAGCATTCCAAGCAGCCTGCCACGCGGCACGCCCTGGATGCCGTCCTCACCTCCGGTGAACGGTGCCTGCACGCAGAAGAAGAAGAACATCTGCGACAGCGCCAGCGTGATCATGGCGAAATAGATGCCTTGCCGGCGGATGGCAAAGAAGCCCATCACAAGGCCGAGCAGCGCGGCACCCAGGACGCCGAGCAGGATGCCGGCTTCCGGCGGCCAGCCCAAGACCTTGACCGCGTATGCGGTGAAATAGGCCGCCCCGCCGAAGAACGTCGCATGGCCGAAGGACAACAGGCCGGTGTAGCCGAGCAGAAGGTTGAACGCGCAGGCAAACAGCGCAAAGCACAGCATCTTCATCAGGAAGATCGGATAGACGAAGAAAGGCGCCGCCAGCAGCGCCAGGATGCCGAGCCCGACCAGCGCCCATTCAAGCCGTGCGGAATTCTTGGCACGCGTCTCGCGAAGTGTCAGTTCGGCCATCTCAGGCATCCCTTCCGAACAGGCCGGCTGGCCGGACCAGAAGCACGATCGCCATGATGACGAAGACCACCAGATTGGAGGCTTCGGGATAGAAAACCTTGGTCAAGCCTTCGGCGAGGCCAAGCATGTAACCGGTGACGATCGCCCCAAGGATCGATCCCATGCCGCCGACCACGACAACGGCGAAAACGACGATGATGAGGTCAGATCCCATCAGCGGGCTCACCTGATAGATCGGCGCGGCTAGAACCCCCGCAAGCCCGGCAAGAGCGGCGCCAAGGCCGTAGGTGAGGGTCAGCAGCAACGGCACGTTGACGCCGAAAGCCTGCACCAGGCCGGGGTTCTCCGTTGCCGCGCGCAGATAGGAGCCCAGCCTGGTCTTCTCGATCAGCGCCCAAGTGCCGAAACAGACGATCATCGAGGCAACAACCACCCAGCCGCGATAATTGGGCAGGAACATGAAGCCGAGATTGGTGCCGCCGGACAGCAGCGGCGGCACGGAATAAGGACTTCCCGATACGCCATAGTAGTAACGGAATACCCCTTCGAGCACGAGCGCGAGGCCAAAGGTGAAAAGCAGCCCGTAGAGCGGGTCGATGTCGCAAAGCCTCGACAGCGCCAGGCGCTCGACCACGACGCCGAAGCCGCCGACGATCAGCGGCGACAGGATCAGAGCCGGCCAGTAGCCGATGCCGAACCTGGTGAGAAGCAGATAGCCGATGAAGGCGCCGAGCATATAGAGCGCGCCGTGAGCGAAATTGATGACGCGCAACAGGCCGAATATGACAGCAAGGCCCAGGCTCAACATTGCGTAGAACGAGCCGTTGATGAGGCCGACCAGCAATTGGCCGAGGAATGCCTGAACGGGTATTCCGAAGATCATCGTCATGGCGCCATCATACACCCAGCACTTCATGCAGCAGCGTCATGCGATCCGGCAGTTCGCCGACCGGAAAGGCCGCCACGACCTTGCCGTGCTCCATCAGGTAGAAACGGTCGGTGACGCGGCTGGCAAAGCGGAAATTCTGCTCGACCAGCAGGATCGTCATACCGCGCTTTTTCATCGTCGCCAGCAGATCGCCGATGCGCTGCACGATGACCGGAGCCAGGCCCTCGGTCGGCTCATCGAGAAGCAGCATTTTCACGCCGGTTCTGAGCATGCGCGCGATCGCCAGCATCTGCTGCTCGCCGCCCGAGAGCCTGGTGCCGGGGCTGTTGCGGCGCTCCTTCAGATTGGGGAAAAGATCGAATATTTCCTCCACGCTCATGCCGCCTTCGGCGACGATCGGGGGCAGCACCAGATTCTCGTCCACGGTCAGCGTCGCGAAGATGCCGCGTTCCTCCGGCACCAGGCCGATGCCTTGATGCGCGGTCCGGTGCAATGGCAGGCGCATCAGATCCTTGCCGTCGAAAAAAATCTGGCCGGTCCGCTGGCGGATCAGCCCGATGATGGCGCGCAATGTCGTGGTCTTGCCGACGCCGTTGCGGCCCAGCAACGTCACAGTTTCACCTGGAAAGACCTCCAGATCGACACCGTGCAGCGCATGGCTCTCGCCATACCAGGCGTTGAGGTCGCGGACTGCAAGAAGCGGCGCGGCGTCAGTCATCGGCGGTGCCCATATAGGCGATCCTCACCCGCTCGTCGCGGCTGACCGTGGCGTAGTCGCCGGCGGCAAGGATTTCGCCGCGCTGCATGACGGTTATCCAGTCGCAAAGATCGGCCACCACTGTCAGATTGTGCTCGACCATCAGCACGGCGCGATCCCTGGCCACCGAGCGGATGATGTCGGAAACCGTACGCACGTCCTCATGCCCCATGCCGGCCATCGGCTCGTCGAGCAGCAGCACTTTCGGCTCGAGCGCCAGCGTCGTGGCGATCTCGAGCACACGTTTCCTGCCATAGGAGAGATCGGCGGCGGGCCTGTTCTTGGCATCGTCGAGACCGACAGACCGCAAAAGCTCCTCGGCGCGCGGCGTCAATCTATCGAGCGCCGACAGCGAGCGCCAGAACTGAACGCTGAGCCCGCCCGGTCGCTGCAATGCAACGCGCACATTGTCGAGCACGCTGAGATGCGGAAACACTGCCGATATCTGGAACGAGCGCACCAGGCCCATCCGCGCGACTTTGGCCGGCGAGGTGCGGGTGATGTCGTGGCCGAGCAGTTCGATCCTGCCGCTGGTCGGCGGCAGGAACTTGGTGAGCAGGTTGAACACGGTGGTCTTGCCGGCGCCGTTGGGTCCGATCAGCGCGTGGATATTGCCGTGGTAGACGTCGAGATCGACATTCCTGACAGCAACGAAGCCGGCGAAGTCGCGCCGCAAACCGCGGGCGGAAAGCACTACCTGCGGCCGATCCGGTTCAGGCGGCGCCATCGGTCCGCCAATCACTCGCCGGCCGTGGGACAGCCGCTCTCTTTGGCGCTCAGGAACGCCTCGTTACCGGGGATCGTGGCGAGGGGTTTGTAATAGTCCCACTCCTTGGTGCTCTCACTCGGCGACTTGACCTGATAAAGATACATGTCGTGAACCATGTTGCCGTCGGGCTGCACTTTGCCGTTCGCCGTAAAGACGTCGTTCACCGGCATCGAATGCAATTCCTTGGCGACCGCCTCGGTTCCATCGGTGCCGGCTTTGTCGATCGCCTTCAAATACTGTGTCACGGCTGAATAGGTGGCGGCCTGGATCATATTCGGCATGCGGTTGGTGCGCTTGAAGAACCGCTGGGCGAACTCGCGGCTCTTGTCGTCGCGATCCCAGTAGAAGCCTTCGGTCAGCACCACGCCTTGCGCCGCCTCGAGACCGAGCCCATGCACCTCGGCCAGCGTGAAGAGAAGCGCTGCAAGGCGCTGACCGCCCTGCACGATACCGAATTCGGCCGCTTGCTTGATCGAGTTGGAGGTGTCGAGGCCGGCATTCGCCAGGCCGATGACCTTGGCGCCCGACGATTGCGCCTGCAGCAGGAAGGATGAATAGTCGGTCGAGCCGAGCGGGTAACGCACCTCGCCAACCACCTTGCCGCCATGGCTCTCGACGAACTTTGCGGTCTGCTCCTTCAGCGAATAGCCGAATGCATAATCGACAGTGACGAAGAACCAGCTGTCGCCGCCTTGCTGGACGAGAGCGCCACCGGTCCCCACTGCCTGCGAATGCGTGTCGTAGGCCCAGTGGAAGCCATAGGGCGAGCACTGTTTACCGGTTAGCTCGGTGGTCGCGGCGCCGGTGACGATATCAATTTTCTTCTTTTCCTTGGAAATCCCTTGGACGGCGAGCGCCACCGAGGAGGTGGTGAGTTCCATGATGGAATCGACCTGTTCGGTGTCATACCACTGCCGCGCAATGTTGGAGGCGATGTCCGGCTTGTTCTGGTGGTCGGCGCTGACGATCTCGACCGGCGCCCCTTGCACCTTGCCGCCGAAATCCTCGACCGCCATCTTGGCGGCCTCAACCGACCACTTGCCGCCGAAATCGGCATAGACGCCCGACTGGTCGTTGAGAATGCCGATCTTGACCTTGCCGTCGGAAATCTCGGCGGCTGCGGCAGGCATCGCAGTCACTGCCAGAAGCGCGGCCGAGACCAGGTACGATATCTTCATTGGTGACTTCCTCCCTAGTGGTCGACAACCGAGCAACATGTCGGCGGCTGCCTGCTGCGACACGAAGAGTGGCCTCCCACATTCCATCCTCTCCGGCGCAAAATCACGCAGCGCTGTACGGCCGCCGTCCTCAAATCGTAGCATCGCTCGGCAACGCGAGAACAGTTACTTTAGTATTAGGCATCCGCGATGCCCGGCCGCCGAAGCGCAACATAGCGCCGGATCGTGCGGCGTCCAGATCGGCCTCTATTCTCGCCGAAGCAACAATTACGGCTGACGGTCCGGATATCGTTGAACGAGAATTCCCCTCGTCAACCGTCGGCTGGATGATGGCACGCGACCAGGCGGCCCTCGCCAATGCTTTGGAGAAGCGGGCGCTCGCTGCGGCAGATCGGGGTGGCAGCTGGGCAACGGGCGTGGAACCGGCACCCCGAGGGTGGGTTCATCGGGCTGGGCAGGTCACCCTTGAGCACCAGCCGGCCGCGCCGCGCCCGGTCGATGCCGGGTATCGGCACGGCGGAACGCAGCGCCGCGGTGTAATGGTCGCCCGGACATTTGCGGCAATCGAGGAAGATCCGACCGTCTATCACACCATGAACGGTCCCAATGAGTTCCACGTCATCGGCACGATGCGGGACTGGACCATCGTCGACCGCCTGCATCGGATCGAGACGCCGACCCTGGTTTTCCGCGGCTTCTACGACGAAGCGACCGAGGCCTGCGTCCAGCCCTTTCTGGATCTTATTCCCTACGTCGAAGGCCTGGTCTTCCCGAATTCCAGCCACATGCCGCATGTCGAGGAAAAGCACGACGGCCTCACCGCCGTCGGGCGCTTCCTGGCCAAACACGATTGACGTTCCAGCATCCGGCCTTCTGCTCCAACGGATCGTCGACACGGCGCAGTGGTCATGAAGGCCGGCATGGCCCGAATCAGCCTGCCTTCACCTGTACTGGCTTCCCGTCGCTGAAAAATCTGACGGATACGGAGTGGGAGGGACCCCCGGCGCCGGTGGGTATGGAAACTATCGCCTCCAAGTTTCGCAAAACACGTTGCAACCGAATTGATTAGCCGTCGTTAAAGTGCGGGTGATCTAGCGGGGCATGGGGAGGCTTTCATGCAGACGTATCTCGTCGAGCGTATGGACGGCGACGATGTTATATCGGTGCGCGTTGTCAACGCGCCGAGTCCGTTCAGAGCCGCAGCTATGATGACGGGCGGGCGTATTACCTTCCGAACGTGGGAAAAGGATTGGATTCGCGTGACCGACGAAAATCGGGGACAGATCTATGCATATTGTTTCGTCCCCGGCAGCTATTCCGACACCGAAGCATCGCCTGTATCGCCCGGGAGAAACACAGAATAGGCAATATGCCTGCGTAGCGGAAATTCCGTCTTCAACCCGCCTTGGTCTTCGATCCCGCCTTGGCATGTGTCCAGCAGGTGTTGCCAACTTGGCACAAACGCCAGTGCTTGCCGTGTCATGCGCACCACGGCAGCCAGCGAGCTCGGCATGATTGGCTCGGTCCGCGGCTTGCGAAACAGGCGAAGGGCATCATCAGAATGATCGATGAAAAGATCGGGGCGGGGGGCGATAAGTGACCCTAATCTTAGCGTAGGCAACTCATGTCTTCGGCATATTTGGGATCAGAAGTCGCGGATCAGGATCTAGCGGTGGATTGTCAGACAACGACCTCCGATAATTGGTCAAGTGTCCCACAATACGCACTGGATCAGGGTGGTCCCGTACTGCGCCTATTTCAAAGATTGGGTGCCGATTTCACCAACATTGCGGCCTTCGAGCACCTGAGAAATATCGTCCGTCAGTACCCCGACAAGCTTGCGATCAGCGACGGCGCCAATCGTCTGACCTATTCCCAGCTTCTCCGGTCAGTCGAGACGCTGTCCTGCCAGATCGCGGCGGCCGTCCCAGATGGACAGGCGATAGGGATTCTTCAGGCCAACTCAGCCTGGTATCCCATCGCCATGCTGGCAAGCATGGCGGCTGGGCGCCCTTCGGTGCCGCTCAACGCACGAGATCCTGGTTCGCGGATTCTTGAAATCGTGGCCGGGGCGCGACTCTCAGCTATTCTGGGCGAGGGCAATGTCCGACCCGACGGTTTGCCTCACCGGGTCAGTTGGATCGATGTGTCGACCAGTGCGGCCTCGCAGGGTGGGCAAGTGCCTCAGTCTTATTCCGCCTCGGTCGATGCGCCCGCCATCGTGCTTTATACGTCAGGAAGCACGGGCCGGCCCAAAGGCATCGTTAACAGCCAGCGCAGCTTGCTGTGCCGGGTCCAGCAATATGTCGATGCATGCCACATAAACTCGGATGATGTTTTCCTGCCATTGACCGGACCCGCCACAATCGCCGGGTGCCGGGAGATTCTTGCGGCTCTCCTCACCGGCGCCACCTTGCATCTGGTCGAAGTCGAAGCGGTCGGCTTGCGCGCCGTGCAACGTCTGGTGCGATCCGCGGGCGTGACAATCACCTATCTGGTGCCGGCACTGCTTCGCGCGCTCATGGCAGACGGACCTGCGGAAGCGTTTCATTCACTCAGAGTCGCTCGGATCGGTGGCGAGAAGGTGCCGTGGAGCGACATCGCCCTGCTGCGCAAGGCCGTCTCCGATACGTGCCTCATCCAGATCGGTTACTCGTCGACCGAGACCACGGGCTCGCAATGGTTCCTGCCGCGAGACTGGCCGGAGCATGGAGATTCGGTTCCAGTTGGCTGGCTACTGCCTGGCATCACCTTTGCAATTGTCGACAAAGCGGGCCGCCGCGTTCAACCGGGCCACCGCGGAGAGCTTCTGATCAGGAGCCCCTATGTCTTGCTTGGCCATTGGGAGGACGGGGCGGTTGTGCAGGCAACATCAGACCCGGACGATCCAAGCCTTCGGATTTTTGCGACGGGTGACCTCGTTCGACTTGATGACCAAGGCCTACTGCACATCGTCGGTCGCAAGGGGCGCCAGGTAAAGATCAATGGTCGACGCGTCGAGCCAGCCGAACTCGAACGGGTGCTGCGTTGCGCACCCTCTGTTGCGGATGCTGTGGCAATCGTGGCTGCGGCGAATGAGCTTGTCGCCTTTGTTGTTCCTCGGCGCTCGGCCGAAGCGGCCTTTTCAGACGAGCTTCGCCAGCTTGTCAGGTCCAATCTGCCGCCACCGCTGCGTCCCCTGCGGTTGCACACGATCGCCGAGATGCCGCGTCTGCCGAGCGGCAAAGTCGACATCACGACACTTGCAGACATGGATCTTTCAGCCAGAGAGACGGCAGCGATCGAGCGTCCGCTCGAGCCGCGAGGCAAGCTGACGGCGCAGCAGGTCGTCCAGCGGGCATGGACCAGCATTCTTAATACGCGGGTGGCGGCAGGGCGCTGGGATGACGCCGGAGGAGATTCACTGAAGCTGCTGCACTGCGTCATGGAAATCGAAAGCGCTATCGGGCAGGAACTCGGTCTTGAGGCCTTCACCGTCGGGATGAGCCTGGACGAAATGGTCAAGGCGGTCGTGTCTGCACAGGCAGGCGACCAAAGCGCGCGCGCCGAGAAGCACGACCCTCCCATTCTTTTTCTGTTCCCGGGGTCGGTCGGCTATGGCCCGAGCCTTGCTGCCTTTGCAGCAGCGATGGGCAAGGTCACCCGCGTTGCCCCGATCAGGTATCCGGCCCTGGCTCTGATACTGCGCGGGCAAAACAGCCTCGCCGACATGGCCGATGCCGCCGTCGAGCAGATCCGCCGCACTCAACCTTCGGGTAACATACGACTTCTTGGCCATTCGCTCGGCGGGGCTGTTGCTTTCGAAGTTGCGGCGCGGCTGCTGGCCGCGGGGCGAACTGTAAAGTTCCTCGGCATCCTCGACACCAGCCTCATCGGCGAGCGAAGCGCCTACTTGGAGACGTTTACGCGCACATTCAATCGAATCCGGACCAACCGCGTATCCGCTTCCCGGATGGCTTGCCGCGCCCTCGCGAAAGTCGCCGTGAAAATGCGGCGAGAGGCGCAACTGGTCCGGTTTCTCGATCGCTACGCTCAGGGACAATTCAATGCGACGAGCTTTAGAACCAAACTGGAACTGCAGGAGGTTTTGCGGGCACGGGCTTTCTTCCAGTGGCTGACAGAGCCGAAGCCGGCGCTGCCGATCACCGGCACCCTGTTTCGCTGTGCTCGACCCGGAATGACTCTGGCCATCGGCTGGGATCGCGTTTTCGCCCATCTGGACGTGATTCCGATCGTCGGCACCCATATCGACCTGGTCATAGAGCCTCACCTCGCCACCAACCGTCCCCTTATCGAGAAAGCGGTGGCGCAAACCTATTCGCCAACCGAGTCTCGCAAACTGGAGTACAAGCCATCGACCTGATCTCAACATTCGGCAAAGACGCCCTGGTGCTCGACGCTGGCGCGGAAGTCGATCGCATCGTCCAGATCTTGCGCCAGCAGGTCTTTGGCACCCTGCGACGTCGAGGGGTGGTTGTCGGCCTCTCAGGCGGCATCGACAGCTCAGTCGTCGCGGCGTTGTGTGTTCGCGCCTTTGGAAAAGACAAGGTCCTCGGGATATTCATGCCGGAGCGCCATTCCTCCGGCGACTCGCTAAGGCTCGGCCGCACCGTCGCCGCGCAGCTTGGTATCGATACGGTCCTGGAGGATATAACGCCGGCCCTCGAAGCGATCGGCGCCTACAGACGACAGACCGAAGCAATCAAGACTGTCGTTCCCGAATATGGGGACGGCTGGAAATGCAAGCTGGTGCTCGCCTCGGTTCTCGAGAGCAACGGTCTCAACATCACGCGCCTCACGGTTCAGGATCCCGAGGGCAGGACCGACACGGTGCGTCTGCCGTCGGCAGCCTATCTGCAGATCGTCGCGGCAACCAATTACAAGCAGCGCCTGCGCAAGATGACCGAATACTACCATGCCGACCGCCTCAACTACGCGGTGGCGGGCACGCCGAACCGCCTGGAGTACGACCAGGGCTTCTTCGTCAAGCAAGGCGACGGAATTGCCGACCTGATGCCAATCGTCCACCTCTACAAGACCCAGGTCTATCAATTGGCCGAATATCTTGGAGTGGAGGAAGAGGTCCGGCGAAGACCGCCCACCACGGACACCTTCTCGATGCCGCAGAGTCAGGAGGAGTTCTACTTCGCGCTGCCTTATTATTTGATGGATCTGTGCCTCTACGGCTTGAACCACGGGATAGCCAACGAAGAGGTCGCTGAGGCAACCGGCCTCACCGTGGCGCAGGTCCAGAAAGTCTTCAAGGATATCGACAGCAAGCGGCGCGCCGCACGTTATCTTCACGCGCGGCCGTTGGTGTCCTCTTCAATGGGCGAGGGCTAGGCGATGTGCGGCATCGCCGGAATTGTGTCGCTGAGCGGCGCCGCGGCTCCCCCTTCCCGGGATGCGCTGATGCGCATGGTGGGCGCGCTGGCGCATCGCGGCCCGGACGAGCGTGGCCTCTACCGGGACAGACGTGCGGGATTGGCGCATGCCCGCCTATCCGTCATCGATCTCGCGAGCGGCCAGCAGCCACTCGCCGGCGCGGGCGACACGATGTGGATCGTCTTCAACGGCGAAATCTTCAATTACGTCGAGCTGCGACAAGACCTGGTCGCGCTCGGTTATCGCTTCCGCACACGCAGCGACACCGAGGTCATCGTCCATGCCTATCATGCCTGGGGCGAGGCCGCCTTCGAGCGAATGAATGGGCAGTGGGCAGTCGCCATCTGGGACTCCGTGGCTGGTCGTCTCGTCCTGTCTCGGGATCGGTTCGGCATCTGCCCGCTGCACTTTTGCGAGCATGGCGGACGGCTTTACTTCGCCAGCGAGGTGAAGGCCATTTTCGCGGCCGATGCCGACATACCCCGCGCGTTCGATCCAGCCGGCATCGATCAGACTTTTACTCTTTGGACTGTCGCGCCGCCACAAGGCGTGTTTGGAGGAGTAAGCGAACTCACGCCTGGGCATGTCCGCATTTATGACCGCGGCGTCGTTCGCGAGCGGGCTTTTTGGAAGCCTGCCTATCCAGAGGTTGACGGGCCTGGCGATGATGAATTCAGCGGCTCGCTTGATGACGCGGTGGAGGAAGTGCGCAGCGCCCTGGAGGCCGCGACGGCGCTCAGGATAGTACGCGCCGACGTGCCGGTTGGCTGCTATTTGTCCGGCGGGCTCGACAGCTCACTGGTCGCCACGCTGGGGAGACGCTTCGCGGGCGAGCGCTTCCAGACTTTCTCGCTGCGTTTTGCCGACGCCGAATATGATGAGACGCATTTCCAGCGCCTGGTTGCCGGCGTGGCCGGCAGCGACCATCATGAGGTGGTTGTTTCGCGCAGCGATATCGCTGGCATCTTCCCTGAGGTGATCTACCATGCCGAGCGGCCAATCCTAAGAACCGCGCCGGCGCCGCTGTTCCTGCTCTCGAGACTGGTGCGCCAGCATGGCATCAAGGTCGTGCTGACCGGCGAAGGGGCCGACGAAATGTTCGCCGGCTACGATTTGTTCCGCGAAGGCAAGGTCCGCCGCTTCTGGGGACGCCAGCCCGCCTCGAAGCGACGCTCCCGTTTGCTGGAGCGCCTCTATCCTTATCTCAGCCGCTCGCCGGTACAGCAGCAAGCGATGGCACGCCAGTTCTTCGGGCGCGACATCCACGCCTGTGACGCGCCTGGTTTTGCGCATGGCACGCGCTGGCGTACCACAAGCGCCATCAAGCGGCTGTTTTCGGCAGACATGCGCGCCCAAACGGAGCGCCATAACGCCGTGTCCGAGCTGCTTGCCCGCCTGCCGTCGGAGTTTTCGCGATGGGGCTCTCTTGCGCAGGACCAGTATATCGAGATCCAGACGCTGATGTCGGGCTACCTGCTGTCCTCACAAGGGGACAGGATGCTCATGGCTCATTCCGTCGAGGGGCGCTTCCCGTTCCTCGACCATGAACTCGTGAGGCTCGCGAATTCGCTTCCGGCCGCCTACAAGCTGCGCGTGCTCGACGAAAAGCATGTGCTGAAACGTGTGGCGCAACCGATCGTGCCCTCGGAAATCGTCACCCGCAAGAAACAGCCTTACCGGGCCCCCAACGCGCTTTGCTTCGTCGCAGATGGCGCTCCGGCCTACATTCGCGAAGCACTTTCGGAGGCGGCGCTGCGCGAAGCGAACGTCTTCGATCCCAAATCGGTTACCCGGCTCCTGAGCAAGTGCCAAGCCAGCGCCGGCGGCGGCGACCTGTCCAACTCCGACAATATGGCGCTGGTCGGAGTGCTGTCGACACAGCTTCTCCATCGGCAATTTATCGCGAGCCGTCCAAGTGGGGCTCGCACGCTCAAGCTCAGCATCGATATCGACCGCGAGCATCGTGAAGAGGTGCTCGCATGATGCATGGCGCCGTACCCCTCCTGCACGACTATCTCACCAACTCTGCCAGCCGGTTCGGCGCCAAGGTGGCCCTGGTGTGCGGCAATCAACGTGTCACCTATGGCGATCTCGACATGCGCTCGAACGCCGTAGCGCACCATTTGACCGAGGCTGGAATTGCGCGTGGCGATCGAGTGGTGATCTTCGCCGACAACACTGTCGAGGCCGTCGTCGCTTTCTGGGCGGTGCTCAAGGCCAACGCCGTGGTGTGCATCGTCAATCCGCTCACCAAAAGTGACAAGCTCGATTATTTGCTCAACGACTGCCGCCCGACGGCACTGATCACCGACAAACACCTGCACTCGATTTTCAGGGACCCGGCGCGGAATTGCCCATCGTTGCGCCGCATGATCGTCTCCGGGCCGATCGAACGCAACGACTTGCAAGAACTGCCGCATGCTGTGCGCTGGGATACTGCGGTCGCGGCAGCCCGCAGCACGCCGCCCGCGCGCCGCTGCATCGACATCGATCTCGCTGCGATCATTTATACGTCCGGCTCGACGGGCGAGCCCAAGGGCGTGATGCTGACGCATCGAAACATGATCGCCGCATGCGCCTCGATTTCCTCATACCTGGCGCTTGCCGAAGACGAGGTGATCCTCAATGTCCTGCCGCTCGCCTTCGACTACGGTCTTTACCAGATGATCATGGCGTTCGGCGCGGGCGCCCGGCTGGTGCTTGAGCGTTCGTTCGCCTTCCCGGCGCAGATCCTTGGGCTGATCAAGCAAGAAAGGGTGACGGGCTTTCCCGGCGTACCGACCATCTTTGCCGCACTCGGGGAGCTCAAGTCTCTGAGGGATCAGGATTTTTCGAGCATTCGCTATGTCACCAACACTGCGGCCGCCCTGCCGCTCAAGCACATTCTCCTGCTGCAGGAGCTGTTTTCTGGCGCCCGTATCTATTCGATGTACGGCCTTACCGAATGCAAGCGCTGCACCTACCTGCCGCCGGACGATCTTGAGCGAAAGCCGTTGAGCGTCGGGATCGCCATCCCCAACACGGAAATGTGGATTGTCGACGAGCATGACAGGCGGGTCGGACCCGGCGTCGTTGGTCAGCTCGTCATCCGCGGAGCGACGGTGATGAAGGGCTATTGGGGCAAGCCGGAGGCGACAGCCAGAAAGCTCAAACCCGGACCGCTGCCGGGTGAGCAGGTCCTGTACACCGGCGACTACTGCCGGATGGACGCCGAGGGCTATCTCTACTTTGTCGGTCGCGGCGACGAGATCATAAAATCGCGCGGAGAGAAGATAGCGCCGAAGGAGGTGGAAAACGCGTTGATGAACATTGCCGGCGTACGGGAAGCCGCGGTCATCGGCGTTCCGGACGAGCTGCTCGGGCAAGCAGTGAAGGCGTTTGTCGTGATGGAGAAGGGAAGCATGCTCGGCGAAAAGCAGTTGCAGAAAGAGTGCCAGAGACGGCTGGAAAACTTCATGGTTCCGAAGTCCATCGTCATCGTACCCAGTCTGCCGATGACCGACACGGGCAAACTCAAAAAAACGGCCCTGTCATGAGTCGGCACCAGAGCGAAGTTGATCAGCATTCATCTTTTGTACCGGAGGCGAAATCAATGTTATCTACCAAGGATAGAACCGATACCTTCAGTGAACAAATTCGCGCTTTCCTGGCCTCGAATTTCTATATAGCCGATCCGGACAGCCTGGAGAGCGACACCTCGCTTCTCGACCAGGGCATCGTGGACTCGACGGGGGTGCTCGAGGTTATCGGCTTCATCGAGGAGACCTTCGGCATCACGGTCGAAGACAGCGAGCTGCTGCCCGAGAACCTCGATTCCATCCAGGGAATTGCGCGATACGTTATGCGCAAGAGAAACTGATTGCCGAAAGCCCGCAGCTCTGTTTCAAATCCCCGGCTGTTTTAAGCCGCGACAGCGCGTCTGAAGCCTGCCGCGACTGTGGCGCTTATGCCTGCGCCTTTGTATGTGCCACAACCACCCGGCCCTCGCCGGCTGGATTGGTGACTGACCGGATACTCTCATAGACCTTGGAACGCTCGAGCAAACTCATGACCTGCCGGTCCTGGCCAAGGCCGACCTCGAAAAGCAGGATGCCTCCGCGCCGCAAATAACGCGGCGCCTCCTTCAGCACCCGCATGTGGATGCTCAGGCCGTAGGGGCCGGCTGCGAATGCTTCACGCGGCTCGAGTTCGACCAGGTGCGAACGGTCGCCCTCGAGCCGTTTTTCCGAAATGTAGGGCGGGTTGCAAACGACCACATCGATCGTGCCGTCAAGCTCCAGGCCGGAGAAGGCGCTGAACAAGTCGCCCTGAAGCACCGTTACCCGCTCCTCCAAATCAAGATGGATGACGTTGCGGCGCGCGACCTGCACGCATCCGTCGGTAAGATCGCTTGCCCACACGCGCGCGGTGGGGGCGTGGTGCGCGATGGCGCACGCCAGATTGCCCGCCCCACAGCACATGTCGACAACGCGAGGTACCGGCAAGTTCAGTTGGCTCAGAACATCGAGAGCGGCGTTGCCGAGCAGTTCCGTTTCCGGTCGAGGAACAAGCGCACCGGGCGAGACGAGCAGCTGCAGTCCCATGAAGGTGCTGCGGCCCCTGCCATAGGCATCGGCGACATTGATCTCTTCGCTCACGACACTCGCCTCCCGTTTTACCCGGCGTTGGTGGCCGACAATGGCGCACCGATAAAGTGTATCTTAAAACCGCTTAACTCTCGATCGACAAAATCAAAACCCAATCCCGCCTCAGACGCTTTGAAGCCCTGATGCTACAAAGATGACCATAAGCTTCTGCGCCGTGTCATGATTAGGAATATCTCCTTACTCGAGCCGGTTATCCCCAGGCTGGCGAGCCAGTTGCCGAATTCTCAGCCTGGCGTCACGATTTTGCTACATTTTAATCAAAGAAGGCACATATGTAAGCAATTCGTAATGTTCCAGCAGCGGGGCGGAGCTGCTGCTTCCCGGAAGGTTAAAGTTTGTCCCTCATCGAAAGAATCGACGAGATTGCGCGGCAATTTCGCGTCAACGAGCGCGCATCATGAAGTCGACCAAAGAGCGCTCGCTCGATCTACGCTCCGCAATGTTCGGCTGTGTGCACGGCCTCGTCGGCGTAGGCGTTTTCTCCGCATTGATAAATATCCTCGCCTTGACCGGCTCCGTCTACATGCTCCAGGTCTACGACCGCGTGCTGCCTTCGCAGAGCGTGCCGACTCTTGTCGGATTTACCGTCGGGATGCTGGGACTTTACGCGGCCTATGGGCTCCTCGATTTCGTGAGGCTTCGCCTGTTGGTCCGCATCGGCAGCCGCCTGCATAAAAATCTGCAGCAAAAGGCGTTTGCAGCCTCGCTTTCCCTGCCCCTCGTCGCCGGGCCGGATGCGAACCGGATACACCCGCTTCGTGATCTGGACCAGCTACGTGGCTTTCTTTCCGGGCTGGGGCCGACGGTCTTATTCGATGCTCCCTGGATACCATTTTATATGGTGGTCATCTATCTGCTGCACCCCGCCCTTGGCGTGCTGGCAACGCTCGGTGCATGCGCCGTTGTTTTTTTGACGGTGGTTGCCGAGATCATCGGCCGCAAACCTGCGGCTCGTGCATCTGAAACACTCGTCGCGCAGCGGCTGCTGGCCGATTCCGGCCGCCGCAATGCAGAGGTCGTTCAGGCGATGGGCCTGTCTGCTCCGCTTAGCCGGCGCTGGAACGAGGTCAGTCATCTTTATCTGAAGAACCAGGAACGGCTTTCGGACGTCGTCGGCGCAGCGAGCTCACTGTCGAAGACGCTCCGAATGGCCTTGCAATCATGTGTGCTGGGGCTTGGTGCCTACCTTGTGATCGGGGGCGAGGCCTCGCCCGGCGTGATCATAGCATCGTCCATTTTGCTGGGCCGCTCACTAGCGCCGGTCGATGTGGCCATCGCAAACTGGAGAGGGTTTCTGGCAACCCGCAAGAGCTATTCCGAGCTGGCGGCAGCGCTGGATGCCTTTGCCAGCCAGCAAGAGACAATGGAACTGCCGCGCCCGAAGGCGGAGCTTGCGGTCGAAGATTTGACTGTCGCGCCACCAAGCCTGCAGAAGCCAACCATCTTCAATGTAAGCTTCCGCTTGGCAAGAGGCGCAGGGTTGGCGGTCGTCGGCCCGAGCGGCTCCGGCAAGACCACGCTCGTGCGCGCTTTGGTCGGGGCGTGGAAGCCGCTTCGTGGCACGGTAAGATTGGACGGCGCCTCGCTCGATCAGTGGAACTCAGAACTGCTCGGCATTCATATTGGCTACCTGCCACAGGACGTTGAGCTGTTCGACGGGACGATCGCCGATAACATTTCGAGGTTCGGTGGCAAAAGCGACGCAAAAGGCGTGCTGGCAGCTGCCAAGGCTGCGGGCGTGGACAAGATGATCATGCGTCTTCCGCAGGGTTTTCAAACACGCATCGGAGAAGGCGGCGCGGCCCTTTCGGCTGGGCAGAGGCAGCTCGTCGGGCTTGCCAGGGCACTTTACGGCGATCCCTTCCTCGTCGTTCTTGACGAACCAAATTCCAATCTGGACGCAGACGGCGATGCTGCTTTGGCCGGCGCAATCCTGGCTGTGCGTCAGCGCGGCGGTATCGTGATCGTCGTTGCGCATCGCCCCTCCGCTCTCGTCAACATCGATCAGGTACTCGTCCTGTCGAACGGGATGCTCCATTCGTTCGGCTCGCGCGAAGACGTTCTGGCAAATGTGGTCCGGCCCTTCCCGCGTCCGGACAAGCCAAACATTGTCGTTCCGCTGCAGCACGGTGCAAGCGGGCATGCGTGAGGTATTGCTTAGTGTCTAACGTGACCATGTCGTCATATGCTGCGGTTGGCGGCGAAGGCCGGCCGACCGGGGCGAAGCCGGAGTCGGATGGCATCCGAGCCAATCTACTCTGGAGTAATCTGGTCCGGAGCCTGGCAACAAATTGTCATTCCGCCGCGCAAAGGTGCGGCCGAGCATATGCGAGGTATCGCTCCACTGTTACCGTGTCGTCATACGTCGCCGCCGGTGGCGAGAGCCGTTCGTTGGGGACGAAGCCAGATCCGGATGGCATTCGGGCCAATCTGCTCCTGGGCCTGGCAACCAGCTTGCTGTTGGTCTTTGGCGGAGGGCTCTGGTTGGGATTGACCAAGATTGCCGGCGCGGTGATTGCGCCTGCGACTGTGGTGGTCGAAAGCAACATAAAAAAAGTGCAGCATCAAACCGGCGGCACCATCGGCGGAATCTTCGCGCAGGACGGCGATCATGTGAAGGCCGGCGACGTGTTGGTCAGGCTGGACAACACCTTGACCCGAGCAAACCTGCAGATAATTACCGAGGACCTCAATCGCGCCACCATTCGTCTGGCCCGACTGGAGGCCGAGCGCCAGGGTCTGCCGGAAATGCAGATCCCGCCCGACCTTCGCGCTCAAATGGGTGACCCGCAAGTGGCGGCACTTGTCAGTGGCGAGCGTGCCTTGTTTGAAAGCCGTGCTGCGGCGCTGGCTGGCCAGAAAGCACAATTGCAAAGCCGCGCGAAGCAGCTGGAACGTCAGATCGATGGCCTCAAATCCCAGCAGTCTGCGACCGACGAGTCTCTGGATCTGCTGACCAAGAACCTTGCAGATGTCGAATCTCTCTACGCAAAGAAGTTGGTGTCCAAGGAGAGGTTGAGCAATGTCAGCCTGGAGAAGACCCGGACTCGCGGCGAATCGGGACGCCTTGTCGCGGCGATAGCGGAGGTACAGGCTCACATCAGTGAAACGGACCTGCAGGTGCTTCAGCTCGACGAACAAATGCGGAGCGACGTGACCAACGAACTTCGCGAAACGGAAGCCAAGCAGACCGAACTCAGTGAGCGCAAGGTGGTGGCCGAAGACGAACTCGGCAGGACAGACATTCGTGCCCCGCAGTCGGGCACGGTACAAGAATCCTCGGTCCACACCGTCGGAGGCGTAATTGGTGCCGGAGAGGTGCTCATGATGATTGTGCCCGATTCCGACAACCTTGTTGTCGACGCTTCCATTCCTCCGTCGCGTATCGATGAGATTCATCCCGGACAGCAGGTGTCGATCCGCTTTCCGGCGTTCGACGCCGGCACCACACCTGCTTGCGAAGGCTCGGTCAAGCGCGTCTCAGCAGATCTGATCAAGGATCAGCAACACCAGCTTTCCTATTTTTCGGCTCGCATCGACGTCGAGAATGAAGCGACCTGCCTGACTGGAGAGAAAATACTCAAACCCGGCATGCCCGCCGAAGTCCACATAAGAACCGACGAGCGCAGTGTCTGGTCCTACTTGATGAAGCCTCTTACCGACCAGTTCTCCAGGGCCTTCAGGCAGTAAGGGGGCTGCCACACTCTCAACCGGCAGCCCGGCGGGTTCATCGGGTCGCCGCGTTTTCGAGAGCGCTGCTGAACCTGACCTCGATCGTGTCTCCCGGCATGACCTCGGTGTCTTCTTGGACAAGCTGTTTCCGCCATTCTTCGCCGAGCTTGCGAACGATCGTGACCTCGGCCTGGATCCTTTCGCCGGCAACCGGCAACGGCAGGGCGGCCGCTCCCGAGGGCTGCAACTTCTGGCTGGCGGCGCGAAGTCTTGCGCTGACGTCGGCAAGGCGCACGTTGGTATCCTTCAGCTCGGTCAGCAGACCGATCCTTCTTTGGTTGTCATTGCGTTCGCGCTGTCTGGCAAAATCGTCCTGCTGACGTCGTGCTCTCATAAGTTCAACCGAGGTTTCGAGTGCCCGGCTGGAAGAGAGCACCAAAGCGCGCCGGACGTCGGCGAGCCGGGTATTGGTTAGATTTCCCGACTCAAACGCTTTCCTTACGCGCGCCAGTTCGTCTTCGTCCGCCTTCACCCCATCCGCTTCGGCCCGCTCGCGCTCGAGCAAGGTCTCGGTTTGTGCTGCAGCATCCTTGCCACTTTTATCGAGAAAGCTCTGCTCTTTCTGGAAATTGTCCAACGAGAGCTTCAGCCCTTCTGCTTCGGCCTGCGCGATCGCCGACGCAAAACCTGCCGACAAGGGCGACCCTTGTGGTGGCTGCATGTCGAAAGTCGACTTACCCTGAAGTTCGGCGCGGAGACGGGCGCTGTGAAAATAGTCTCTCGTGTATTCCCCCCAAAGCGACTCATAATCGCGCCGCAGATCCACCGGATCGGGGCCAACCTGGTTTGCCCGGGACCGCAAAAGGCTGAAGCCACCTGACACGGCAATCGCCTGCCGCACGGTCATCAGCGGGCGATAGGCCTGCTGTCCGGGAGTGAGCACGTCGCCAGTCACATAGATCGGCCTGTACTCTGCAACCACGGCGGTCACGTCTGTCGGCTTGATGACGATCATTTGCTCCCGCCCGTCAGGCAGCCGCTGGTGGAATATCTTGGTTGGCAAGATCGTCTGCATGCGTGTCTGCAGTTCGGCCGGAGTCAGGCCGCCAACCGAAACCATCCCGACTTCGGGAAGCGCGATCGTGCCGTCCATCTGGACCACCGCACGTTGCGTTCGCTCAGAGATGGAGGCAATTCCTATCTCGACGGTATCGCCGGCGGAAAGTCGATAAGGAACCCGTGCTTCCGCCGCAGCGGCCGTTTCCATCGCGGCTAGCATGCCGAGCACGACAAGAAGGATTCGATTAACGAGGACCATTGGCGGCAATCTCCTTCTGGTTCGACCGCGACTCTTCCGGCCAATCGAGACGGGTGATGAATTCGTAGACTGGCCCGCCAGGCACGCCCCAGTTGCTCGACCAGATCACCTGTGAGCCGTCGGGGGACGGCGAGGCATGGGTTTCGCTCCAATAGTCGGACGGGACGTTGTGGGTTTGCGTGACTCGTCGAACCTCACCGCTGCCGTCGAGGCGCAGCGCGATCACCTCTCGCGCATATGGCGCCCAGTCGCGATTGGCAGATATCTCATCGGGATTGCCGCCATAGCTCACGAACACCCAGCCGCTCCTGTCCAGTGCCCGCGCGGACGCATGCTCCGCTTCGCCAAATTTCATAAGCGAGGTGACCTTCCCGTCAATCAGTCTCCTTTTGATGACGTGATATTTGTCAGGGTCGGATTTGCTGATGCCCACGAAAACTTCGCTACCGTCATCATCGACCGTCATATCGCCATGGCCGGGCCGATGATGGTCCGTCCACCTCTGCCGCAACGTCCCGTCGACGGAGAAAATAGCTCGCTGTTCTGTGTCTTCGTTCACGTTCTGAAAGCACAGGATGTTCGCTCCCAGCGGGGAGATCGAGCAGGCGCTGACCGTTCCGGCAAGCTGGGCAAGATCGATGTCAGGAAATTTCCGGCGCTGCTTGAGATCATAGGCAAAGGCAACCATCGCACCATCCCCACGGATCGCGCGCACTGCTATGCGATCGCCGTCGCGGCTAGGATTGCCTTTGGACGGACCGAACTGAAGATCATGGTAATTCGGCGACACGAACAGCACGTCTTCGCGATTGGTCCGTGGCGCCCAGGTCGAAATTTTCCGGTCCTGAACGCAAATCATCAGATCGGGATTTTGCGGATGCCATTCGCATTCAGCCGATCGAGCGCGACGGAAAAGCGGGACATAGGTGTGCCCGTCGAAAAAGCACATGCCATTGCAGCCGTTGGTGATGACGAGGAGGCTCTGGTCTGAATTCCACGCCTGGGAGCTGGAATAACGGTGGCTGCAAAATTTCTTCTCGCATACGACGCCATTGCCAAGAGCGCCAGGCTTGGTGATGCGCATGAAAACTGTCCCGAAGGCTGGATCCGTCGCGGGTTGGAGATAATCGGGCAGATCCATCATCACTGGCGCGACAAACTGTGTCGGCGCGCTGTCTTGCCGGCCGCTGGCCGTGGACAAATCCAACGACAAGGCAGCCGCAATCAACAGCGGAGCCAACCCACGCGGGCGAAAGGTCATGTCATGTAGCCCATTTCGTGTCGCACCCGGCCTTCGCTGAGGCGCCCTTGCCACCATCCGATGGTCCGCTCCAAGCCTTCGCGCAGGCTGGTCTGGGCGCGCCATCCAGTCTTGCTTTCGAGGAGCGAAGAATCGGCCAGCAAGGCACGCACCTCGGAATTCTGCGGCCGCAGCCGGCGCTCGTCGCGGTGAATTGGTTTCTTGCAGCCACTCAACTCGATCACCAGATCCAATATGTCCGAGATCGTCACAGCGCGCTGGCTTCCGGCGTTGTAGGCATGGCCAAATTCGAGCTCGGCCGAACCTGCGGTCAAAAACGCCGCCGCGGTGTCTTCCACGAAAGTAAGGTCGCGGATCGGGCTTGTGTCTCCCACCATGATCGCAGGGCATTTTTTATCGAGAGCCTGACGTATGATGGTCGGTACGATGGCCCGCTCACTTTGGCGTGGGCCGTACGTATTGAAGGGCCGCATGATAACCACGGGAATGTCGAACGATCTGGCGTAGGACTCCGCCATCATGTCCGCACCGATCTTGGATGCCGAATACGGTGACTGTCCCTGCAATGGGTGGGACTCGCTGATAGGCATTGTCAGCGCGGTGCCATAAACCTCGCTTGTCGAGGTGTGCACCACACGCTCTGTCTCCCATTGGCGCGCCGCTTCGAGGACGTTGACCGTGCCCAGGATGTTGGTTTCCACATAGGACTGGGCGGCGGCATACGAATACGGGATAGCGATCAGTGCGGCGAGATGAAACACGACCGCCTGGCCGCGCACGATCCGATTAACGAACGCGCTGTCGCGAACATCGCCGCGGATGAGGTTCAACTGGCTTCGTATAGTGTCCGGTAAATCGTCCAGCCAGCCGTGGCTGTCGAAGGAATTGTAGAGAGCCACCGCGGTGACGTCGGCACCGCTGCGGACGAGCGCCTCGGTGAGATGCGAACCGATGAACCCATCGGCACCCGTAACCAGAACTTTCCTGCCCTTGTATGCCATGACCCAAGCGTTCCCCCTATGACGTGAGGCACTGACTTTGCAAATCCACGAGAGCGCCGATGTCCCACCTGCTCTCAAGTTTCGATCGGCGGCGGCGAAACGACGCCAAGCACCGCCAGCAGGCCGCGCACCATCCAGACGACATCGGAGACGATCGTGCGTTGCGGATAATAGGAAAGGTCAAGCCTGGCTTTGGCCGGAAACAAGACCTCACGGTAGAACAGTAACGGGTCCACGGATCGCGGATAAAAATGCGCTTCATTCCGGAAGAGAACCTGGGCTGGACCAAGCAAGCCTGGCTTGTATTGTAAAATACCCTCGAAGCCCCCGCGAAAACAATCGGCGAAGACAAGGCTCTCCGGGCGCGGCCCGACGATTGCCATCTCGCCCCTGAAGACGTTCCAAAGCTGCGGCAGCTCGTCGAACTTGGTGACGGCGAGGAACCGTCCTACCGGCGTCATGCGGCTGTCATCGGCCATGGTCAGCGCCAAGCCACCGGGATCGCATTTTACGCTGAACTTGCGGAACTTGTACATGCGGAATGGGCGAGCACCGGCCCCGACGCGGGTCTGCGTAAAGAAGATGGGCCGACCGCCTTCCAGCAGCAGCGCCACGGCAATCAGCAACATCAGCGGAGCAAAGACGATCGCCGCGGCCGCAGCAATGACGAGATCAATTGCTCGTCTCACATTCCCATGGGCGGCACTTGAGACGTTAGGCCGGTGAATGGCTAGGTCCAGGGCATTCATGCGGCTGTTCCTGTCTGAGCGCAACCGCTAACCGCTGCGGCAAGAGCGACAACCACCGTTTCGACCAAAGGTGCCGTGACCTGCGGATGCAGCGGTACCGTCAGCTCGCGCTGCGCGAAATCTTCGGTGCGCGGCAAATGAGTATCGGGGATAAGCTCACGATAGAGCGTCATCTGGTGCACCGGCGGGTAGTGGATAGTGGTTTGTATCCCTTGCGCGCGCAGTGCGTCGATGACGTCTTGCCTGTCGGCGTAACGTGGCAAAAGGATAGGCATGATGTGGTAGGCCGACGTCCGCGGCTCGTGGAACGGGATGGTCACGGCCGGACAATGCTTGGCTATGAGACGGCGATACAGCATGACCAGGATACGCCTGATCTCATTCCACTCCTGCAAATTTTGCAGCTGGACGAGTCCGATCGCAGCCCGCAATTCATCCATGCGATAGTTGAATCCGAGCATGGTGACATCATACTGAGGGGTGCGGCTGTTCAGCCTTTGACGTGTCCCGGTGGTCATCCCATGTCCACGCGCCTGGCGGATTGTCTCGAGCAGACCGGCATCCCTGGCGATCACAGCCCCGCCTTCCGCCGTGGTCATGTTCTTGTTGCCGTAGAAGCTGAAGGCGGCCGCGGCACCAAATGTCCCCACCTCCTTCAAGCCCGGCGCATGCGCCGCGTCCTCGACGATATGCAGCCCCCGGGCACGGGCGAACCTCTGCCATTGTTCCTGATCGGCGAGATAGCCGGCGAAATGGACGAGAATGATTGCCTTGGTGCGGGCCGTGCATTTCGCTTCGGCTTCCACGATCGACATCAGCGGCACGTCGGCTGACTCGATGTCGACGAAGACCGGCGTCGCACCGACATAGAGGACCGCATTTGCGGTCGCCACGAAAGTCAAGGATGGCACCAGCACCTCGTCGCCCGGTCCGATGCCAAGTGCGTGCAAAATGAGATGAAGCGCTGCCGTACAAGAACCGACCGCGACGCAATCCTCCGCACCATGGACGTCGGCAAAAGCTTGTTCGAAGGCTCGTACCTGCTCCCCCATTGTCAGCCAGCCGCTGTCGATGACCTTGGTCAAAGCAGTCTTTTCCGGCACACCCAGGATCGGGGCACTGACCAAGAGCATCACAACCTCCTAGACTGATAATTGTGGGAACCGAGCTCGTGACTTCATCATGCAGCCGTCGCGGTGACCTCGATCGAGGCCGACTGGTCTTCCCAGGAAATGGTCTGTGCGTTCTGGAAGTCGTCGACGCGCCCGATATCGAGCCAGAGACCCTCATGCTTGTACACGTGCACGGTTGTGCCGTTCTGCATCATCTGCAGCATCAGGTCGTCGAACCCAAAGGGTATGCCGGATGGGATAAACTGCAGAACGTCCGGGTTCATGCAGTAAATTCCCATGCTGACCAGATGCGAGAGGGTCGGCTTCTCGCGAAAGACCTGCACGGTATTGTCGACTTCGTCGATGACGCCGAAATCCATCTTGATCAGACGACAGGCTGTTGCGATCGTCACCGGATCGGTGTGCTTACGGTGCGCTGCTACAAATCGACTGAGGCTTAGATCCGTAAGGACGTCGCCATTGAGAACGATAAACGGCTCCGTCAGTTCATCCCTGATCAAAGACAGTGGCCCGATGGTGCCAAGCGGCTCCATCTCCTGCGTATATCGAATCTTCAGATTCCACTGCGAGCCATCTCCACACACGGTGCGGATCAAGTGGCCGAGATACCCGGTTGTAATATAGACTTCCTGAATACCGTTGCGTCGCAACCATTTCAGAAGCATCTCGAGAACCGGCCGTGCGCCGATCGGCATGAGCGGCTTCGGCAAGACCGAAGTGAAGGGGCGGAGGCGTGTTCCCATTCCTCCACATTGAATCACCGCTTTCATCCTGGTCCTCCCTTGTTCATTCGGCCTGAACGCTATCGTCACGGGCCGGCTATCCTGCCTTGGTCAGCACCCGGGAAACACGTTCTTTGCCCCTCCGAAGAACCGGTGAGATTTCCCGTAGAAGACCGGTGAGATTTCCCCACCGATCCCTGATCCGGACATTGCATCTGGATGGTATGTGGCCGTCGGGGTGGATGTCGTCGTGCATTCGAATGGTAACAATTCGGCCGTTTTGCTGTTCTATATCTTTGGATCTATGGCAGTGCTGAAGGACCAGCCGGTCTGTCAGCTTTCCAAAAGGTCAGAACGTATGTTCGACGACGTTCGGCGGGTTCGCTCACAAGGGGCAAAAAAAAAGAGGAGCGTTTCCCGTTATTTAAGATTATATTAGAAATTCGGCGTTTGCGGTGTTGGGGGTGCCGCGGCGTCGGCTGGATGAATCGACGAGTGAATGGCTACGACTTCAGGCCCATCACCGTTCAATCCATTCAGATACGCGTTGGGGTAGTTCAATGTATCGAATCGTCATCGCCGACGATCACGGCTTGTATCGTCGCGGCTTGCGATTGGCACTGACCGCAGGCATTCCAGGTGTAGAGATATTTGAAGCGTCTTGTTTCGACGCGGTGCTCAGTTTGCTGGCGGAGCAATCGTTCGTGGATCTCGCGATCCTGGATCTGAATATGCCAGGCCTGTTCAATCAAGAAGTGCTCGGCGGGATCCTGTCCGCCTATCCGGATACGCGATTTGCGATCGTTTCCGGAAACGATTCACGCTCGGAAATACTCACGGCTCTGTCGATCGGGCTTCACGGTTACATCGTAAAGTCGCAGACGGACGAAGAGGTTGTTTTGGCCGTCAATGAAATCCTCTCCGGGCGCATCTATGTTCCCGCACTTCTGTCACGGTCGGGTGCAACGCAAGCAACCCACGCGCATACCCACTCCGAGAAGGGCCCACAGCGACGTACCGCTGGCGTCAACCTTGGCAGGCTGACCTCGAGGCAAAAGGAAGTCCTCAAGCTGATGGCGGAAGGCTATTCAAACAAGGAAATTGCGCGCGATCTGGAAATCGCGGAGGCGACCACGAAAATCCACGCTGCTGCGGTTCTGCGTGAATTGGGGGTACGAAATCGGACCGAGGCTGCCGTTATGCTGAAGACTTGGCTTTCGAGACATGCCAGCTAGAGCGCCGCGCGTCCTTTTGGACGTGCAACGGCATCCCATGACTCCTCACGCATATTACTGCATATCCAAAGCCACGGCGCAGCTTTGGGCCAACGACATTCTTGGAAAGAACACTGCCCATCTCAAAGGTCGCTCAGCGCCACCCGCCTTTAGATATCTGCTTCCGATTGTAGCACTGCACTACAATCCGATTTCCTTGCGCGACAGCCGCAGCGAATACCGCAACCCTTGGTCCGATATTTCCAGCCTGGGAGAGTGACCGACAAGCGGCGCTCCATCCACTCCGATTATCATGGAACCGAAGCCATGACGGACTACACTTGAGGTCCGCCGCCGCCCCGATTCGACCCACTCGAACACGATATCGCTGCCTGTGTCTTCAGCTGCGAACGTCCAGCTTACGTCGATCCGGCCTTTTGAATCGCCAAGCGCTCCGTATTTCATGGAATTGGTGGCAAGCTCGTGAACGATCATTGCAAAACTCTCGGCGGCGCCTCCCGATATCGCCACGGACGGACCGCTGACCGATATGGCGCGTGTCCCCATATAAGGGTGCAACTCTTGCGCAACGAGATCGTTTATCGCCCCCGATACGCTGCCATTGCGGGAAAGAAGCAAATGGGTTGCCTCGAGCGCGCGTATCCGATCGATCAGCATTTCCTTGTATTTGGCGACGTTATTTCCGGGAACATCGACCATCTTCACGAGCGCCGTGATCACCGCGAAAACATTGCCGAATCTATGACGCTGTTCGAGCATGATGCGCTCCCGCTTCTTTGCCGCGGCACGCAGCAGCGTGGTTTGTCGTCTCTCGCTCAGGTCGGCAGCCACTCCAAGCCGCTGTCCACCATCATCATGTCTTTCCTCCCTTCCGCGCAGCGCAACCCAGCGGATATGTCCGTCCGGTCGGCGGACACGTATCTCAACATCGTAATTCGTGACCGATGGTGCGGCCTTTCTCGATGCGGCCAGCTTTGGCCAGTCCGCCGGATGCACGACAGCTGACAGTTCCTCCAAACTGCGGCTATTGGCCTGGGCCAGGCCGAGAATGTCCCAGAACGTGTCCGAGCCCGTGACTGTCCCGTCTTTAAGGTCGATGCGCCACGTGCCCAAGCGTCCAGCAGACAGAGCGAGGTCCAGCCATTCCTTCTGAGCCCGAAGCGCTTCGTGAACAGCGCGTCGTTCCGAAATATCGTCGACCACCACGAAGATGCTCTCCGAGAGTCCCCCCTTGGGCACGGACGAAGAAAGCGTTAGCCGAGCCCAGAATGCCATACCGTCCTTTCTTAACAGACGGACCTCGGAAACGAACGAAGAGATGTCATTGCCCAGCCTTGCCAACAATTGCGCCAAGGTATGCCGGTCATTCGGATGGGCGAGCGTATCGAGCCGCAATTGGGCAAGCTCCTCCTCCTTGTACCCGGTCATCTCGCAAAGGCGTTTGTTGGACTGAAGCAACTCACCTTTCTCGTTGGTGTTCGCGAATCCCAGGGCAGCACGTTCGAAGGCCCAACGATAGCGGCTTTCTGTCGCTTCGACGGCAGCTAGCCTGGCCTCCGCGACTTCCAGCAACTCACGCAAGTCCTGCCGAAGGCGATGGAACGTCATGGCAATTACCCCGCCCGAAACCAGAAGCAGGATTGCGCGTGCCCAATCTCCATTTGAAATGTGATCGTGTCCTCGCGCCCACAGGCCGACAGTCACCATAAGAATGGTCGCAGCAAGCGCTGCCACGCGGTCTTCGAGATAGGCGATAATAATAATCGCCGGAATAAATTCCAGAAAACTTGCGCCTTGCCCAATATAGGCTGACGATTTGATTTCAAATATCAGTGTGGCAGCTAACACCGATGCAGAGGCAATATGAGTTAGCAATCTGCCCGACGGGTTCGAATTCGACCTGCGCGACTGCGAGCTCATGGACACAGACTACAACCTTCTGACTAGCCCGTCGAGACTAGAGCAAAAAACGTACAGCTTAGTACCACTGCCGGATTGCCATACCGCTATCATAGCGCGCATTTTATCGGACGCAGCGGGGCCTAAGAGCTGCCTTAGAACTGTCGGATCATATTAAGTTTTTCAAGGTGGCGATGAACATATTATCCGTCAGCGCATAGAAGACTAGAATCCAGCGACACATAGAAGACTACATGAATCCCGAATACTTATTTCGGGCGTGTGAAACTTTGGGTTAGGGGTAGAAAATGAATCTGATCGATAGACAGGTCAATACCTCTTCGAGCAATCGGTACATTGCTACGAGGACCAGGTATGATTTTGAAGCGCGGAATACGCGGCCCTCTTCTGGTCACCTTGCCGATCGCGCATCGGATCTATTGGACGCAAGGTTCGGCGAACAAAAAGGCCGCAGTCTGGAATCCATAACCGGCGTGCTTGATCGCATTGGCTGTGGCTATCTCGTGCTGAATCGCGAGAGAAAGGTGGTCGAGTGGAACGCAGCCGCCCAAACCACGCTTGAGCGCCAGGGCGAAGCGGCCGACACGGCGAGCGGGCTCACGACCGCCCTAAGGCGGCTGATCGCAAATGTTCCGGGTCAATTCCTGCCGGGCTCACTATCCTGGGTGGTGATCCGCAGCAGAGGCGACCGTCCGGTGATTCTGAACGAGAACGGCGTTATCGCTCCCGACGGAACGAGCATTGTGGCGTTGCTGGATCGGGATAACAGATCTGGGCCAAATCCTCGCACGTTGCAAAGAATGTTTGGCCTGACGAGCGCAGAAACGCACCTCGCCTTGCGCCTGGCTCAGGGCGACGCTCCTTTGGAGATCGCTCGCAGCTGGCGCCTCAGCCGCACCACGATCCGTTCCCAGCTTGCCTCGCTGTTCGCCAAGACCGAAACAAAACGCCAGGCGGAACTGGTGGCCCTTCTTGGCCGCATTTCGGTCCTGCCGTAGGGGCAGGCCACTGGATACCATCGCCGGACGTCGGCATCCGCCCGGGGATTCAGACGGCGCAAGTTGGAGTGTCATGACTTGGCAGGTCGTGCACCGCATGACGGAAGCCGCAATCCCGGACCGGCCATTCGGTACTGTCGAACGGATTCGAAAGGCGACAAGTTGGACAACGATGTAGGCAGCGAGTCTGTTCTTGCCGCAGCGAAGAAGGTGGAAATCGCTCGATCGCGTTCGGACCGCGCGGTGAAGAGACTGGCACGGACCGGACCGATCGTCGTCACCGGTGCGGCAGGCTTCATTGGTTTTCACGTCGCTTTGCGGCTTTTGCGTCTGGGTGTCGAAGTCATCGGCGTCGACAATTTCTCTCCCTACTACGATCCACGACTCAAGGAAGCGCGATTTGCGCGCCTCTGTACCGAGTCGGGCTTCACTCCGATGCGAATTGATCTGGCGGATGCGGCGCGTGTCCAGTTGCTGTTTTCAGAAGTTCGACCTTCAAACGTTGTGCATCTCGCGGCTCAGGCCGGCGTGCGACATTCACTAGTTGACCCGCATGCCTATCTGCAATCGAACATAATAGCCTTTCTCAACGTCCTTGAGGGCTGCCGGCACTTCGGCGTTAATCACCTCGTCTATGCCTCGTCGAGCTCCGTCTACGGCTCAAATCGAACCATACCGTTTTCCGAGCATCACGGCGCCGATCATCCTGTCAGTCTATACGCCGCAACCAAGCGTTCAAACGAATTCATGGCGCATTCATACAGTCACTTGTTCGGCTTACCTATGACTGGACTGCGCTTCTTCACTGTTTATGGCCCCTGGGGCAGGCCCGACATGGCGGTCTATATGTTCACGCGTGCGATTATCGAGGGGAATCCAATCGAAGTAGCCAATGCCGGCCGCGTGTGGCGAGACTTCACCTATATCGACGATATCGCTGAGGGCGTGGTTCGAGCGCTTGCTGCACCGCCGCGGCCCGATCCGCATTGGGACCCTTTCACCGCCGATCCTGCTACAAGTTCCGCGCCGTATCGCGTCTACAACATCGGCAACGACTGGCCCGAGGAGATCAACCGGCTCATTTCGATCATCGAGACCGCCCTTGGCTGCCGGGCGCTTCGCGTGGATGTGCCGTTGCCGCCTGGCGACGTTTTAGAGACACGCGCCGACGTCAGCGATCTTCGCAAGGCCGTCGGCTTCGCCCCGACGACGCGCCTTGAGGACGGAGTGCAACGCTTTGTCGAATGGTACCGGGACTTTCATGGAAGGGACACCGCGACCAGCATACGGCAACAAACGTTGGTGCATGTAGGGGCCACCGTGTGATCCGCGCCTTGTCGGAGCGACGGATCCACGCGTCTGTTATCCTGTCTCGGCTGCTGGTCTGGTCAAAAGATCAAGGTGATGCCGCACAGCGTAACGACGAAATTTCCGGTCATCGATGCCCCGCGCGATCCTCGCGCAAATCAGCTTATCGCGGGCAGTTCCAATGAGCGATCTCAATTCAGAGACTGAAGTTGTACTTGGCACGGAGCACAAAGAATTCGCCGCATCCGCGTTCTGCCGAACAATGTCATTCAGATGGATGATGGTGACGTTCAGGCCCCATCGTAAGCTCTATTCGACCGCATTTTTGCCTCCTCGGAATCGCGAGCTCATGTCCCAAAGCTACTTTCTGAGATCCAGGACGGTTCCTACGGTCGAGAAAATAATCACCCGTGTTCCTCCAAGCCCGATCGGCGGTATTCTTCGCGCGGCAGGAGGCGTTTCGGCCATGGCGATTGCCGGCCAGCTGACCCTGGTCGCCGCCATTCCCGTTTTGGCCCGGCTCTATTCCCCGGCAGATTTCGGGATCTTCACGATTTACCTGTCGATCGTAAACATCCTCGGTGCGATCGCAGCATTGCGTTTCGAGGCCTCGCTTTATGGGGTCAAGGACAGTGCGCAGGCATACGTGACCGTTAAGCTCATTCTCCTGGCTGTCATGGTGACGAGTGTCCTTGCCTTTGCGGCAGGACTGCTGTGGGCGAGCATCGCTCCAGCGCGAGTTGGCCACCTCGCCTGGCTCGTTCCACTTGGGATGGGGGGTGCCGGCCTCGTCGAAGCAATGAACTGCTGGAGTTTGCGCGTAGGCCTGCTACGCGACTTCGCCCTCGGCCGCCTGATTTTGCCGGCGACCATGGCCCTGCTGCAACTAACTTTTGGGCTCGCCCATTTCGGAGGTGAGGCGATGGTGCATGCTCATATCCTGAGCCAATTCATCTTTATCGGAATCCTCGGCTCTCGGGTTCTGAGCAGAAAGGACATAGGCGGCATCGCCCGAGCGCCGTGGCGGACCGTCTTTGCAGTCGCCAGGCGAGAATACAAGTTTCCATTGTTCGACATTCCCTCGGCCCTAGCGAGTTTTGCCATCATCAATCTTCCCGCAATACTCGTTGGTTCGCTGTTTGGCGCCGCTTTTGCCGGTTACCTGGGAGTTGCGTCACGGCTGGTGACTGCACCCGTGACGCTGATCGCCAACCCGCTTAGCAATGTTTTTGTATCTGAGGCGAACAAAACCAGCAGTCGCGCACATTTGCTCGGCACCGCGCACGGCCTGTTGATGCTTTCAGCCGGCCTCACTGCATTGCCAATATTAGCGCTTGGCCTGGCCGCGCCATATATCGTCGTTCCCCTCCTGGGCGCGCCCTGGGTTCCCGCCGCAGACATTATGACCGCGCTGGCGTTCATGGGTGCCACGCAGGCGTTGTCGACACCGCTTCAAGATGTCCCGGCTCTTCTGCGGCGGCAAGAGGTACGACTTCTCGTCGACGGCGCGCGGACGGCGCTTGTATTTGGCCCGCTACTCGCCGGTGCTGAGGCAGGTTGGGAACCACTTAAAGTCATTTATCTGATGGCGGCCGGCGGCGCCGTCGGGTTTGCATTGAAAACGGCGGCCTCTCTGTATCTTCTCCGCCACTACGTCGAACCATCGGGAGCCGCCATACCAAAGCAGAGTCATCATCTCGAGGGAAAAACACCATGAAGCACTCGCAGCTTGATCAGCTTCCAACGACCGATGTGGTTGACCAACATCATCGCGCTGATGCTTCGCGACTGCGCCCTTTCATTTCAGTTGCCATCCCGACCTTTCGCCGACCGGACACGATCCGCCGGGCGATGGATAGCATTCTGAGTCAAGATTTCGCCAGTTGGGAGCTGGTCGTCAGCGACGACGAGGGCCGCGAGGGAGCGACCTGGGCAATCGTGGCCGAGTATGCACGGACCGAGCCTCGCATCCGAATTGTCGAGAACGGTCGGGGCCGGGGTCAGGTCGAGAATACCAACAACGCCATGCTCGCTTGCGTCGGAAAATGGATCAAGCTGCTCCATGACGATGACTGGCTCGCCCCAGGCGCACTCAAGACCTTTGCCGAGGTTTCCACCAAGCATCCCTCGGCTGCATTCATGACCTGTGCCGCGAATATAATTGAAGACGATCGGATGAAATTCCGATTGCCACCGCAAGGGCGACAACGGATCTCCGTCTACTCGAGCCAGCAATGCCTAACGGACCTCTATCTGGTCCGTACGACGCGGAGCCTCGGGATCATCCCGTCGACGCTGTTGATCAACCGCGACGTCATTCACGCGGGTTGCCTGATGCGCGCGCACAATTCTATCCCGGCCGGAGTCGACCAGCTGTTCTTTGTTGACCTGGCGTGCCACGGAGACATGGTCGCGATAAATGACGGCTTGATTTTCTACGACGCGACCAATCACCCGAGCATCACTACGACTAAGAATTTTGACGAAGTTGATCAAGTAACTCTTGCTGTCAAAGAGCTTAACTGGAATCTAATTCAGGATCGTAAACACCTCCCTCGCCCCGAGACTTTGTTACGGGCGCTGCGGGTTGCTCGTATTCCCAGCAGATTCCACCAGCAGTCATGGCGAGCGACGATCCAAGATGCCATGCAAATTCTTCGCCCATCAGTCATGAAAATTGCGAGCCAGCACATTCTTACTTACGCGTTCGCCATCCGCCCGAGACTGGGCCGGTTGCGTAGCCAGAGGCGAATTTAGCGTGGCGGCATCATTGAGGCCTGCGTTGGCCGGCTGGCACGCATTCTACACCGTCGAAGGCGGCTTTCCTTCGTCCAGGCTTCAGGGATAGCGAGATGACCATTTGTCCGGCGTGTGGCAGTGTATCAACCGCAAAATTGTTCGAAGTGACAGCAGACGAGGCCTCTCGACATTTCATCAATCCGCGTCAGGACCCCGATCGCTCCCGAAAGTTAACAAGCCACCTGTCGGATCTCTGGGGCCGTAACACTTGCGACATTCGCAAATGCGCAGATTGCGGATTCGGTTTCGCAGATCCGTTCGTCGCCGGCGGCTTTGAGTTTTATAACTTAGCCTGGGCGTACCCTTCTTATCCAACTATGAAATGGGAATATGCAAGGACAATCGAAGAGCTCGCGGGCCTGAATACTGGCGGAAAGACTGCTCTCGAAGTGGGATCGGGGTTTGGGTATTTTCTCGACCGCATCAAGAATAAATTCTTCCATACTTCGGATATTTCTGCCGTCGACTACAACGAAACGGCGCGATCAGTACTGGCGTCAAAAGGCTTCAAGACATTTGCAAGTGACTTTCGAGATGGCAGCTTCAATTCCATGAAAGAGGCGTTCGATTTTATTTTCATGTTTCAGGTCTTCGAGCATATGGACCAAGTGGATGATGTTTTTGCTCGCTTAAAATATCTTCTGAAAACCCAAGGATCTGTTTTCATTGCCGTGCCAAATGAAAACAGAACGTACTATATGGAGTCTCACGGTTCGCTCGTAGACATGCCACCAAACCACATTGGCCGATGGACGAAAGGAGCCTTCGATGCCATATGTCGGCGGCACGGCTTGCAATTGAGCAAATGCGAGCGCGAGCCGTTCAATCTCGCCAAATTCCTGAAGCAAGACATCGTCCACAGCTTTTTGCGTAAGGGACAAAAACCAGGTAGTGTGAGTGAGTTCGTGCGGGCCTTGCCGCGAAGCAAAGCGCAACGAATGGCGCAAGGTTTGACCGCCCTTGCGATTTCACCGTCACGCTTGCCGGCATGGGCATACGCCATCAGGAACGCATCTACGATGGGCGGGAGCGCACTCTGGGCGAAAATCGACAAAGTCTCGTCACCTGCGCCACGGATTCATCGCCAAGCCAAGCAGTAACCACGCCGCTTGCAGCGGGAAGGTGATTTTGACACCACCAGGCTGCTGGACCTGCCAAGCAGACGAAGGATGGCATCAGGGGCGTCGCCTCAGGCGTTGCTCCCGAAATTCATGAATGCCCGTCCGGCGGCTCCTGGCCAGTAGGTTCCGTTGTGACACCTCGGCCCCACGCTCCGGACGGATCTCTCCGCGGCAACCCCGGCTACGGGCGAATGGCCCGCGCCGGCAGCCGATCGGCGCGGCGCCTAAAACGGGGATTTTCAACGGGCGGTGGTGGGAAGTAGGCAACAGTAAAAGCCGAGCTCGTCATGCTCCCTCCAGCAAGAGATCAGCGCTGTCCCCAAACCGGTAACCCGCGTGCTTCCTGAGATTAACCTTCGTGAGAACGCTTGCGACGGGAACCGAAGCTGGCGTATCGCCCGCAAGCAAGTCTAGGACGCCTCGCGCGATGCTGCGTCGCGTTTTCGCCCAGCGAATGGCGAAAAGAACCACGTCACCCCAGCCTGTCAGGAGTCTGGCCTCTGGTCCCTCAAGCCCCAGCGGCCCATTTATGATGACCACCCGATAGACCGAGTGCAGTTCATCTTTGAAAGGGGAGCCATCGACACTGGACAGTAAGGGCAGCAGATCCTCCGACGGTGCGAGCGCCATGAAATCGATTCCGATTGCCGACATTCCAGCTATCGCATCACGCAGCGCACAACGGTCATTGATATAGTCTCCAAAAAAATTGTGCGGCTTACGTGCGCTGAATTCCTTCACAAACTCGCCTGTAAGGCGGCGGTCCGTGCGGTCCAGATCAATAAAGAGTACTCGCCCTCCAAGTCTTGTGGCCGCCAAGGCCATGCTCCATGCGAGCTCGGTCTTGCCATCATCCTCACTGCAGGATGTTATCAAGATTATGTTCGAGCAATCCCTCGCCCGCTGGGGCGCTGCAGCGACAAGCAGGGCCGTCACGGCGCGGCTGTATCTTGACTCCTGCTGACCTGAAACCAGCTGCTGCAGTCGCCTCGCGTGCGTTGTGGCAGCCTGGGGTATCAGCCCGAGGCACGGAACTTTGAGCGCGGCTTCAGCTTCGGCCTCTCCGTGCAAGGTGCTATCGAAGCGTTGGCGGACAAGTATGAAGATCCCCCCAATCAGGCCAAACACAACCATGCCGGGCGGAATAAGAAATATTGGCGACAGAGTCGTTGGATTGGTAGGAGGCCACGCCGCTGAGAGAAGCCTGACTCCGGGGGATGGACTTGCGATACGCCGCATCAAGTCTTGTTGCCGGGTCAAAAGGTCGTTGTAGCGCTGCGTCAGGATGCCGACCTGGGGCTCGAGAGCGCGCAATCCGGAAAGCCGGCCGGCTGTATCGGCCACAACCGCATCCAGGACGTCCTTACGCTTTTGCAGCACCGCTATTTGGGAGCGATAGATGTTCGTCTCGGCAGCGACGCGGGCGATTTCTTGTTCGATCTCACGATCGATCGCATTTGTGACATCCTCATCTGTTGTGCCGTTGGCCTGGCGTGCCAAGAGATCGGCCAGCACGGGTGATCCGATGGTTTCGGCTACCGCGGCAACCGACGCGCCCCCCTTTCGCAAGTCCTGAATGTGTTGAAGTCGAGATTCCGATGCGGAGAGATCGGCTTTCGACAAGGAGATTTGCTGGGTGAGTTCGACTATCTCCTTGGCGGCATTATCCGCTGCACCTTGGTCGATCGCGCCATGGCTCAGCCGATACCTCTCAAGACGATCGGTCGCTTCTGCGAGACTGTTCTGTGTAGCTGGAAGTCCGGCAACTATCGATTCAAGTTCCAGTCTGTCCGATGCTTGGCTTTTCCTTGCCAGATCGCCAATATACACTTGGACAAAGGTATTGGCGATCAAAGCAGCTCGCGCCGGATCGTGATCGGTGAAGCCGACACTGATGACCCTCGATCGCAGCTCCTGGCCGATCCTTATACCCTTACGGAGTATCTTGAGTTCAGCCGCATCTGGCTCCGCCGGAGTGCTTCGCGGCCAAATTTTGGCCAGCAGATCGGCTGTACCCGAGCGCAACTTCGGCGGCTCGACGCCCGCAGGGTCAGCAGCAGAATTTTCGGTAGCAGCATCAACCTTTCTAGTATTGTTGAGAGCGTCCGTTTTGCGCAGCGCTGCCACCACGCTTCGCAGATGGCCTTGCGACGAGAGCATGGTGATGTGGTCGTCAATGCTGGAATCCAGCACATCTTGAGTAGAGACCGAGCCGCCGGCAGGGGCTGCTCTACTAGGTGCGTCGACGATTACCTGTGCGGTGGCTTCATACAGGGCAGGCCGTGCAAGACCCGCAAGCGCGGCTAATACACCGCCAGTGATGACCATGGCCAGCAGGAACCATTTTTTTCTTGAGAGGGTAATGAGGAGCTGATGGAATGGGGTTTGCGTGTCCATCTGTTCGCGTAAAGGCCGTTTCATGCGCGGAGCGATTTCGCGCGCAGGCACGTGCATTTCGTTAACGTGCGGAAGGTGGATGCGGCTAACTATGGACCCTTCCATCTTAATCTCCTGTAAGTTCGGGCACGCGAGAACCCGTTGCTGTGGGCGATGGCCGCCTTGCCTCGTTGTGCCAGGCCTGGAACATCAAAGCGGGCCACAATTCACGAGAATGGTCGTGCCTGCCGTCAACGTGATCGCGCCAGCACGCATCCACCTCTGCAAGGTCGAAAATCCCGTCTCCGGACAAACGCATATCGGCGACAAGGTCGTTTGCCCAACTCAGCAGCGGGCCTCTCAGCCAGACTGCTATAGGAACATCAAAACCTTGCTTCGGCCGCTCGATCAGCCGCTGCGGAACGTACCGGCGCAACAACTGACGAAGAATCCACTTGCCTTTGCCATTACGAACTTTCGTATTCGTCGGCAGGCGCCAGGCAAATTCGACAACCCGATGATCGAGCAGCGGGCATCGCCCCTCGAGGCTGTTGGCCATGCTGGCGCGGTCCAGCTTCACCAATATATCCCCGGGGAGGTATCCAGCCATATCGTCATACAAAAGACGGGACAGCAGCCCATCAAGCCGGTGATCGACGTGAATTGATGAGGGTGGCTGGTGGAGGCTCAGGTTCTCGTTCGATGATCCCGTAAGTCGCCGATACAACTCGTCCTCGTTGGCTGCAGCAAGCAGCTGAGCTAGGCGATTCAGCCGATCCCCCCGAAGCGCATGCCGTGCACCCTCCGAAAGCGGCAGCTTGCCGACGAGATCGTGGCGGGCTGCACGGGCCAATAACCCAGTGCCTGCCGCGAGCGCCCGACGCAGTGCTGACGGCAGAATATGCTGTCGTCGCAGGCGGGCCGCCATGAAGTGGCGGGCGTAGCCGGCGAAGCATTCATCGCCACCGTCGCCCGACAGAGCCACCGTAACGTGCCGCCGGGCGAGCCGCGCCACCAGCAGAGTTGGTATCTGCGATTCGTCAGCGAATGGCTCGTCCCAGATCTGCGGCAGTTCTGGAATGACGTCGCGCGCTACGGCAGCCGAAAGGTGGAGTTCGGTATGGTCGGTCCCCAGATGGCGCGCGACTTCCGCAGCGTGGGGAGCCTCATCGAACCCGCCCTCTCCGAAAGCGATCGTGAACGTGCGCACGGGCTTTTCCGATTGAGCCTGCATAAGGGCCACAACCGTCGAGCTATCTATTCCGCCCGACAGGAAGGCCCCGAGCGGGACGTCAGCGATCATGCGCTCCCGAACGGCAAGTCGAAGCAGGCCGTCCAGTTCATTGGTGAGTTCCTCGTCGCTGCCGGCGACCTGTTCCGCCCGCCCTTTCGTGGCGGCTTCGGCCAGCGACCACCAGTGTCGAATGCGATGCGACAGAGAGGCGACACTGCGTTCCCCGGAGAACTCAGCGGCCGTTACCGACAGGACCGAACCCGGCGGCAGCTTGAACACGCCTCGCCAAATGCAGCTGTCATCCGGTACCCATCCCTTCGAAAGCATTGCCGCGGCCGCATCGATATCGAGCTCCTGGCAAAACCCTGGAAAACGGTTGATCGCCTTCAACTCGGAAGCAAAAACAAGTGCATCGCGTGTTGAGGCGATATAAAGCGGCTTTTTACCCATTCGGTCGCGGGCGAGATGGAGCGTCCTTGTCCTAAGGTCCCACAATCCTAAAGCGAACATGCCGGCGAAACGGGTGAGTGCTTTTTCGAGGCCCCAACTCTCAATTGCGGCGAGCATGACTTCGGTATCGCTGGCGCTCCGAAAATGATGGCCTGTACTCTCCAGCTCACGGCGCAAATCACGGAAATTGTATATTTCGCCGTTGAATGTAATGACATATCGGCCGCTTTCAGAATGCATCGGCTGACGGCCAGCCTCCGACAGGTCAACTATGGCCAGCCGCCTGTGACCGAAGGCGACCCCCGATTCGCAGTTTACCCAGAATGCCTCGCCATCCGGCCCGCGGTGACGAAGTGCGGCCGTCATCTGCTCTATTGCCCTGAGCGGCCTCGTGTCGGCTGAATCGGAGGCAAGAAGAATTCCGGCAATACCACACATACCATTACCCCGGATTGTTGGAGATTGCAGAAACTGCTTTCGGCGTACCGGCGACAAGGCAGATGGTTAGCGCAAACCATACGATCGGGTGGCGGATGATCAGGTGCGGCATCCCGAAGATGATAATTGACACCACGAGCGCTAACAGCGCGTCGAGCTTCGCACGCCACACCGATATGATGGCGGCGCCGACTATCCAGACCAGCGCCAGAACTGCAATGAGACCACCTTGAGTGTACAGGTCGAGGATCGTGTTGTGAGCCTCGAAGGGCCGTTCCAGAAATTGCGAGTCGAACACTGATGGGCGCTCGAGATGCGGACCTGGACCAAGGCCCAGCGACCCGGATTCGGCGCCCTTCTCCAACGCTTCGTTCCAGAGATGCACGCGGAGTGCGGCGGTTTCGGCAGTGGCCTCGCCGCCTTTGTCCTTGGTCAGGCCCTTGGCGAAATTTTCGAGGACGCTCGCCTCAGTTACGGCGTAAGGGGTTATCGCGATCGCCAACGGAAGGATACCGACAAGCAACAGGAGGACGGCTTGCCGTGAAAAGCTGACCCTGTTGCCACCGGTCTTGAGCCATGTCCTGATCCGCAGCCCGAGGAACGTCAGGCAGGTCAGGATGCTGGTGTACAAATAGGTATCGCTCTTTGTCAGCCTCCCGACATAGAAGGTCAGGAACAAGCTGGCGATCCCAAGAAACCTGCCCCATCGATTGCTGGTGGTGGTCGCAAGATGCAAGGCTAGCGGGCCAAAGATTGCGCAGTAGAGCGCGAGCTGGTTTGGATTATGCGACCAGCCACGAAAGCGGTCCCAGTACCAGGGATCGACGCCAGCTTGGGGGATCCAGCCCCAGCCCTGTCCCAGCTGAATGGCAAGCGCGATATTCGCGATGCCCACAACCCACCAGCCAGTACGACGCAGCCGGCGATCAGCGTCGGGTTCTGCAGCGGCTAGGCAGGTGATACTGACCAACAGCAGGTAGGCCATCGTATCGTGCATCAGGCCCGTCAGATATAGAATTGTGGTCAGATAGCCGACGACGGTGCCGATCCCGAGAGCAAGCGCCATGATCGTCCAGAAGCTCACAAGGCGTGTCAGCGCCGGCCTTGTCTCCAGGTGGCCCCCGGCGAGTACGCGCCCAATCGACAGCATGATCCAAAGTACGATGAACAGTTCGCCAACCCCTAAGGGCGACCCTGGAATGTCGAGTTGCACCGCATAGGTCGTTGCGAGGCCGCAGGCCAGGATCGCGTCCCGGATCATCGGCGCCCGTCCAATCTGCTTCTCGCAGCACCCTCTCCAAACAAGGTCGGAGACGCCGGTCGGGCGAGATCGCTGTGGGGTTTGGCACCAAGGATATTTTTGTACAGATCGCAATATTGGGCCACCACCCGCGGCAGCGCGAACTGCTCCCGGACAAGTTCGACGGAACGACCGCCCATGACTTTTCCGCGACTGCGGTCGGAAAGGATGTCAACTATTCGAGATGCAAGACCATCGGCGTCGTGCGGTTGGACAAGATAGCCGTTCCATCCATCCTCGACCACTTCATTGCAGCCGGGCATGTTCGAGGCAACGATGGGCAAACCCGCCAGCCCTGCCTCGAGCAGGACGCGCGGGATTCCTTCTCGATATTGTGTGGGGAAGGCGAACACGTCGGCCATGCCAAGAAGGGCTGGAACATCGCGTCGTGGGCCAAGCGCGATAACATGAGGAGCGTGTCGATCGATTTCCGACTTGTCGACTGCAAATGGACCTTCGGACTCCCAAGGGCCGACAAGCACGAAACGAGCATTAGGTCTTTTGGAAAGGACGCGGGGCACTGCTTGAAGCAGTATCGGGATGCCCTTCTGGCGGGTCAGTCGGCCCACAAAAATCACGATCTCCGCTGACTGGAGCCCGAGTTCCTTGCGCATTTTCGTTGCCGGCGGAGCAAGATGCCTCGCCATGGCGAACGCATCGACGTCGATGCCAGAACTGCGGATCACTCTTCCGCTGCCGGGTTCAATTAATCGAAAGCGCTTGAAGAAGGCCTCATCGTCCCGGTTCTGAAACACCGTCGCTGCCGTCCAGAAGGAAGCAAGCCACTGCAGTCCGCAAAAGAGTGGACGCAGGGCCAGAGCCCGCGGTTCGAGCGAGGAGAATGTCCAGCCCAGGCCGTTGATCGTGCGTACGACCGGGACTGTTCCGCGCAGCGAAAGGGGTGCGAGCAGGTTAGGCTTGGTGTCGAAACTTTGGACAATGTCAGGCCGGAGTTCCGCAACCAGTTTCCGAATCGCTCTTACGGCGGTCCACTCGCCACCGCCGCTGGCAAATCGGTCGAAACCGTAGCGGCGATGCGGAATGCCATGCCGCAAAAACGCAGCCTCATCGCCGGTCGAAACCGCAGTGACCCGGAAGCCGCTTTCGCGCAGCGACATTAGGAACGGAATTCTCAGGGCGTGATCTTCGCCTCCCACACAAACGAGATGCGGATTCATCCCGAAGCTCCCGTCCGTGCGCCGTGTTTCGGTCGCATGAAGTAACTACCTTTCGCATCTGCTTTCATGGTTTTGCTTCGTTACTTCTGTGCGCGTGAAAGGGTACGGTAGGAGGAGGCTTGCCTACTGTCCTCGTCTGTTTGAATGAGGTAAACCGCATTGGGATCACGGCCTTACGCACAGCGCGAAGCACCTCGACGGCATCTTGTGGATACGCCGATGAATTGTGCCTCGAACTCTGGCGACTTCTGCCAAGCCGGACTCGTCACTGATAAGCCAACCGAAGAAAGCCCTTCCGACAGTCGTGCGCTGTACGGCTGCTCTACGCTGGGATTCCTAAGCTCCCTGTCCGGTCCGCGTGTTACCAGGCATGATGATCAGCCCTCTCACCCACAATCCCTGACGCGGCTTGCCTCCTTGCGACCAGCGGGCAAGCCGATTCGACCCCTCCGATGTCGAAAACCTGATCTGCCGACCGATATCCCGCGACGAGCGGGCAGACGCTTACGAATTGTCCACAACTAATTGGTTGCGGCAATGGACTACGAAGGGCCTTGTCCCTTAGATTAAATGTTCTTCTGATCTGTAAATTTGCAGGTTAACAGCTAAATTAACAACTCAATACCGCAACATGCAGGCTAAATTTTTAGACAATTAATCTATCGATTTTCAATTAAATTGGGATTGATCTGCATAGCTATGCGAGCTTAACGTGATTGTATACTTGATATTTATTTAATACATCTATTGGGATTTCTCCCTCTGTGCAGCATTCCTACTGGCGATCAACCATTCTATCAGAGGCTGCAGGTATGTGATTTGGCGCTAATATACACCCTCTAGTAGGCAATCCCCGGGCGCTATCGAATGAGACAAAGGAATATTGGATGGCGACTCTGCACTACGCCTCGGGTGGCTCCGCCACCGAAATCGCAACCGCCGGGTTCAATCTGGCCGACGTTCAATATGTTAGCCAGGTCAACGCATTGCCGGATGGCATGAAGGGCCTGGTGTATCTGAATGAGCACGAGGGCGTAACCTCATCCTTCATCGAGAAAATGACCC